>NZ_JAFEUN010000030.1 GCF_016900895.1 Parashewanella hymeniacidonis | reverse complement strand
CGAACCCCTGTTACCGCCGTGAAAGGGCGGTGTCCTAGGCCTCTAGACGAAGGGGACCCTGGACCGATGTTTGATTCATCTCTGAATATTTAATATCAGCTTCTGTAGGCTAAAAGCTGATACTGTAGCGTTAAATGAATATTAAACTCATAAAACACGAAAATTGGTATCCCCTAGGGGATTCGAACCCCTGTTACCGCCGTGAAAGGGCGGTGTCCTAGGCCTCTAGACGAAGGGGACCCTGGACTGATGTTTGATTCATCTCTGAATATTTAATACCAGCTTCTGTAGGCTAAAAGCTGATACCGTAGCGTTAAATGAGTATTAAACTCATAGAACACGAAAATTGGTATCCCCTAGGGGATTCGAACCCCTGTTACCGCCGTGAAAGGGCGGTGTCCTAGGCCTCTAGACGAAGGGGACCCTGGACCGATGTTTGATTCATCTCTGAATATTTAATATCAGCTTCTGTAGGCTAAAAGCTGATACCGTAGCGTTAAATGAATATTAAACTCATAGAACACAAAAATTGGTATCCCCTAGGGGATTCGAACCCCTGTTACCGCCGTGAAAGGGCGGTGTCCTAGGCCTCTAGACGAAGGGGACCCTGGACTTACTTCTAGTCGAAATGGTGGAGCTAGACGGGATCGAACCGTCGACCTCTTGCATGCCATGCAAGCGCTCTCCCAGCTGAGCTATAGCCCCTCACTATTCCAACTACAATCGAACCACTTTATTGGGTAGGCCACCCTGTGTCTCAACTGCGAGGCGCATTCTATGCAGCGTACCCAAAAGTGTCAACTCGTTTTTTACGAATTAAGCCTATTTGCTACAAATTCGACCGCTTTGAGGATTCTTTGCTCGCAACGTTCTTTTCCAATAAGGAAAAGTGTTGTATCAAGACCCGGTGACTGCCCTGCCCCTGTAACCGCTACACGTAAAGGCATACCAACTTTGCCCATACCAACTTCAAGCTCAGCTGCAGTATCTTCGATGACTTGATGCAATGCTTCTGGAGTCCAATCATTTAACTCAGATAATTTTTTATGAGCCAGCTTCAATGGCTCCATGGCAACGCCACGTAAATGTTTTTTCGCAGCCGCTGGATCAAACTCTTCATAGTCTTCATAAAAGTAGCGACTTGAAGCAGCTAACTCTTTTAAAGTTTTCGCTCTTTCTGATAGCGCTGTCACAATTTCTGGCAATGCAGGACCATTTGAAGTATCAATGTTTTGATCCTTCATATGCCATTCTAAATGCTCTGCAACATACTCAGCTGGTAGCGACTTAATATAATGTTGATTCAACCATTGAAGCTTTTCAGTATTAAAAGCAGAAGCAGCCTTGTTAATTGCATCTAAGCTGAAAAGATCTTTCATTTCTGAAATCGAGAAAACTTCTTGATCACCATGTGACCAACCAAGACGAACCAAGTAATTAAGCAGCGCTTCTGGCAAATAACCATCATCACGATACTGCATAACACTCACTGCACCATGACGTTTAGATAGTTTTGCACCATCATCGCCTAAAATCATTGCAACATGAGCGTACTCTGGAATTGGTGCATTCAACGCCTTAAGGATATTAATCTGTTTAGGTGTGTTGTTAATGTGATCTTCACCACGTACAACACAAGTAATCCCCATATCCCAATCATCTACGACTACGCAAAAGTTATATGTTGGCGTACCTTCAGTGCGGGCAATAATAAAATCATCCAACTCAGAGTTAGCAATTTCAATTCGACCACGAACGTGATCGTCAAAAACAACTGTGCCATCAAGCGGGTTTTTAAAACGAACAACATATTCTTCATCTGTTTCGTTTATGTCTTTATCACGACAGCATCCGTCATAGCCTTGACGTTCGCCTTTCGCAGCTTGCTCTTCACGTAGAGCTTCGACTCGCTCGCGTGAACACGTACATTTATAAGCCGTGCCCTCTTCTAACATTTGTTCGATAATTTCGTTATAACGATCGAAACGCTTAGTTTGATAGTAAGGGCCTTCGTCCCATTCTAAACCAATCCATTTCATTCCATCGAGAATCGCATCACAAGCTTCTTGAGTTGAACGTTCAATGTCCGTGTCTTCAACACGAAGAACGAACTCACCATTATTTGCTTTTGCATATAACCAAGAATATAAAGCTGTACGTGCACCACCAACGTGAAGAAAACCAGTTGGGCTTGGAGCAAAACGTGTCTTAACTGTCATAACGGACACTTACCTATATAGATGTACATAATTGTAAAGCAGTGATTTTAACGCCAACGCCGTTTTGTTTCTATATAAAGAAGAAAGAGATTCAATATAAATGAAAAGAAATATAGCTATTTCTTGGGCAAGTTGAATAACTGAGCATCAAAATGAACAAAATTAAGCCGTGCAGTTATTTTTTCGATAAAAAGCGTTGACACTAAAAGCTTGCTCCCTATAATACGGCTCCACACAGCGGGGTCGTTTAGCTCAGCTGGGAGAGCACCTCCCTTACAAGGAGGGGGTCACTGGTTCGAGCCCAGTAACGACCACCATGATTTTTGTAGAATCAATTGCTTTCGCTGTGTAACAATAGAATATTCCCAGGTCGCTTAGCTCAGCTGGGAGAGCACCTCCCTTACAAGGAGGGGGTCACTGGTTCGAGCCCAGTAGCGACCACCATATCTTTTGATATGAATATTCTTAAAAAGTGTTCCCAGGTCGTTTAGCTCAGCTGGGAGAGCACCTCCCTTACAAGGAGGGGGTCACTGGTTCGAGCCCAGTAACGACCACCATATACTTTCTAGGTATTAAAATTAGAATCCCAGGTCGCTTAGCTCAGCTGGGAGAGCACCTCCCTTACAAGGAGGGGGTCACTGGTTCGAGCCCAGTAGCGACCACCATATACTTTCTAGGTATTAAAATTAGAATCCCAGGTCGCTTAGCTCAGCTGGGAGAGCACCTCCCTTACAAGGAGGGGGTCACTGGTTCGAGCCCAGTAGCGACCACCATATCTCTTCAATTGAAGATTAAGAAGTTTTAAACTTCTTACATATCCCAGGTCGCTTAGCTCAGCTGGGAGAGCACCTCCCTTACAAGGAGGGGGTCACTGGTTCGAGCCCAGTAGCGACCACCATACTTTCTCTAAAAATTAAAATCCCTAATTATCAATCCTAACTGAAGTTCGATATTTTCTTAATTTAGAAATATAAGAAAGAAAATACAAAAAACCCCGAGTGCTTGCACCCGAGGTTAGAAGGAATTATGTATTTGGTTAAATATTTAAGACTTGTAGACTCTTCGTCTAAACACACTCAGTCCAGCAAGAATAAATATGCCAATAAGCGACACTGTTCCGCCACCACTTGAATTACTTGCCTTTTCTTCTTCAACGACAGGTGCAGCTTCTGTAACACTGATTTGAACAGTTACTGTTTTCGTATTGCCAATACTATCTGTAGAAGTTAGAACCACATCGTAATTACCTGAATTAACGTAAGTATGAGCAGGAGACAAGTCTGTACTGGATGAGCCATCACCAAAATCCCAGCTATGAATCAAATCCCCTTTTCCCCCTGACGATGTATTCGAAAACTGCACTTGTAATTCAGATGCACTAAAATCGAAGCTTGCCTCTATCTCTGAGAACACATCAACCGTCATTTCAATTGCTTCAGAAGCTTGATCATTTTCATCAGTAACAATAAGGGAAACTTTATATTCTCCAGCTTCTGTATATTGATGAACAGGTGACTTTTCTGTACTTACTTCCCCATCACCAAAGTGCCATTGATAAGTATAATTGCCTTTCCCTAAACTACTTTCATCTGTAAACGTAACTGATAAAAAATTGATTTCAGATGAAAACTGAGCAATTGGCTTTGCATATACATCTATTTGAATACTGTCAGTCGCTGTCTTGCCCTGTATATCTGTCACAGTCAGTGTCAAAGTATACTGGCCTTGCTGAGCATATGAGTGAGAACCTTCTGTCACATTCACAACAGTATCATCACCCAAATCCCATGTTACTGAGGCAATATCTCTAGAGTGAGATACGATATTTGCACCGAAATTAATATTGAGTAAAGCAGTGCTCTGCTCAATATTGAACATTATTTCAGCCAATTCTATGTCTATTGATTTTTCAACAACAAACTCTGCACCCTCTGAATCTGTAACTGTTAATGAAACAGTAAAAGTTCCTTCCTCTTGGTAGGTATGAGTTGGGTTTTGAGTCTCAACGACATCTGAACCATCGCCAAAATTCCACTGATAAGTGTATTCCCCACTACCTCCATTAACTGCCGAAGTGAAAGACACTATTTCAAAGTCTTTTGTTTCTTGAATGTCTGCCCATAAAGCGACATCGGCATCATCAGTTTGTCTCAATAATCGAATACTTGCAGAACTATTATCTTCTTCCTGAGAAGTGACTTCCATTTCAAGCCCAAAAGTTTGAAGGGTCAGACCGCTTTCAGGCTGTGTTGGAGAGGAGTAATCTAGGCTATCATCAAACATTGATATTGCACTTAACTCCGTGTCAGCCCCATTAATTAGAGCAATTTGATCATATAAGCTAAATGCAGCATCTCTGATTTGAAGTGAGGTACCATAATCAGCAATCATTGTTTGATCTGCATCGATCACTCCGATGAAACCTGAACCTGGATGAACAGAGACCTGATTATTTGAAACACCAGTATTTTCTAGCCACATTAAAACTCCAGGAGAATAATGCTCACCAGCCAGACTTGCATCTAACCCACTAAAACTTCTTAGCTCAATTAAATATCGACTCGATGAGTATGGTTTAGTATCTGTTATTCTCAAAAAACCCGAAAGTGAAGCATTACTGATAGTCTCAGCGCCATCAAATAGTATCTCAACGCTGTCAGCTTCAACTTTAATATCATCGATAGCCAGACCGTATTCATTTACAAGTTCATCTGTAATATATACGACGCTCAGGGTAATCGATTGCCCTGCATAACTCGATAAGTCGAAATTCAAATCAACCCAGTTATCCGGTTGCTCTGCACCCGTAATATTTGCAGAGCTTCCTGTAAGGATATTAATAGCGTCATGATATTGACCAGTGGCTTTTGTATGATTTCCTACAATTGCATCACCATTCACCAATATTTGTGCGTAATCGTAATCAAGCTCAATATTCCAATGGGACTTCATACTCAGTTCAATTGATGAAGCATTAGGCAAAGTTACATCAAAAGATAAAGAATGGCTTTTATTGTGCCCTTCCCCTGAGTAGTACTGATAGCTCCCAGTATATGGTGAGGTGAATGCTGCAGGGAGCGGAATCGAAATCTGATTTATTTCATCGTAATTTGTCGCAGTAGCCAGCGAAAAAGTTTGATTGTTGTTTGTTATGCTTGATAAAGGTACCTCTTGCTCACGTACCCAGTTTCCACCAAATTTATTTTGTAAAAAACTCTTAGCATATGGACTAAACCCAGTTGGTGCAGCACCAGCAATTTCACCAGACCAACTACCTCCTGACATCACTGACCAGCTTCCTACAGGCGATCCAGGGCCTTCATTGGTAGTGTCATATTCATCAGGTAAACCGATATCATGACCAAATTCATGAGCACACACACCAGCCGCAGCTGTAATCGGTTGAATAGTGTAATTCGAAATTTTCATGCTTGTGCCGGGAATTGTATATTCACCTACACTCCAACGATGAGACCATAATGCGTCTGTTCCTAGAACTCCACCACCTGACTCTTCACCAATACTCGAGTGAAAAAGCATAATATGATCTATAACACCATCAGCTTCGTTGAAGTCACCATCGTTATCAAAATCGAGTGGATCTTCAATATCATAACTTTGTAATTCTTCTTCTGTCATTCCCTCAACAGCTAGAGTTACCGCTTCTTTCACTAACTCTCTTGGTTTTGCACTGCGACCACCACTCTCATTATTACCGTAATAAGCAGCATTCTCACTTGCTGTGACCCACCCTCTTACTTCACCGGTGAAGTTATAAGTTTGACCAGAAACGGTTTTAAAGTATTGGTAAGTTGATAACAAGTTTTCGCTATTTGGGCCTGTAAAGCCTGTCTCAGAAAAGAGTAGATCTTGGTAATGCTCTCTAGGATATACAGGATAAAACATATCACTGTCACCAGCACTTAATCGATTATCGTCAAATGGTAAATCGGGAAAATCAACTAAAACACCTAATACCTTAACGGTTGTTTGATTCACAAACTCGCCAGAGGCTGAGTTAAGATATCGAGGAATCTTATTTTGAAGTAAGCGATTTTGTTTATTTTTTTGAATTCGCTTGTTATTCGCAGTGATTTCTTCAGAAGATAAGTGGGCATGAGATGTATTCTTTACATCACCAATAAACTCTTTGGCTGCAGCCTTTTTCTGTTCTTGAGTTGCTAATGGGGACAATTCTCCCCGTTTAATCATCCAATAGATAATTTGCTGCTCATTAATTAATGCCGCATCACTATCACTTTTCATTGTAATACTCGTTTTAGCCATTAATTCATTAGCTAAAAAACTTGAACACACCCCTAGTGAAACCACGACAACTTTTTTTAAAAATTTTTCCATGTGATTATTCTTCTTTGTATGAAGTTAATATTTTGAAGCTTTCATCTAAAGCCATTAAGAATAAAGCAAAGTAATATTAACATCTACACAACATATGTAATACTAAAGTTTAATGCTAGAGAATTGACGAAGAGTAAAAATTATCCCTTGAGTAGAAAGCTTGTACTAGTTAATTTGAAATGAGAGTAATTACAGTGGCTAAAAGGCACTTCTTAGACATATTCTATCAAGACTGACTCGAATTCAGGATAATGAAAACAATAACACTTTGTGTAGTGAATATATAATTTTAAACTTGACCTACAAAGAAGTTAATTATGTTTCAGTTTAGGTATTTCAGCTCGTAATAGTGAATCTATTTCGAGCTAAAATAACGAAATTGCATCAGTTATTGTTTATTTCGAATTAAGGTTAACGACTCTTCCGTTTCATTCTCAGACCAAGAAGCAGCATCAAACTATAGAAAGAAAAAGTACCTCCAGAGCTTCCTGAATTATTATCCGGCGAGACAGTCGTGTCTGTAACATTAACAGTAACTGATTTACTAACACTCTTCGTACTGTTTTCTTCATCTGTAACTAATAGAGTTACCTGATAAGTACCTGCTCTATTATAAGTATGATTCGGAGATTGTTGTGTGCTGATATTACCATCACCGAAACCCCACTCATACCTTACTTCTCCCTTACCGCCAGCAGAGTTATTAGTGAAAATTACGGCTAAATTATTGACTGATTGAGAAAAGGCCGCTGTAATCGGTAAATACACCTCTACATTTTCTGAAACAGATTCGGTTCTGTTTTCTGAATCCGTGATGGTCAATGTAACTCCATAGTTACCAGCAGTTTGATATGAGTGTGTTGGAGATATTTCCGTGGACGTACTACCATCACCGAAATTCCACTCAAACTGATACTCACCACTGCCACCATTAGCATTACTTGTAAAGTTAACAACATTGAACTCTATTTCAGAACTGAATGATGCTTGTATCTCTCTGACTTCCGGAGTCGAGGATGTGCTGCGATTTATTCGAATAGTTGCACTACTGCTATCTTGAGCTTGGTCAACTACTTCAATACTGATACCTAGACTTCTCAACACCATGCCACTTTCTGATTGAGTAGGTGCAGAATAATCCTGACTATCATCGAACTTAGAGTTATGCAATAGATGGCTGTCTAAACCACCTAAATACGAAGACTGGTCATATAAGCTGAATGTGGCATCACGAACTTGCGATGGTGATTTAAGGTCACTAATCAGATTTTGATCAGCATCAACAACACCAATTAAACTTCGTCCTGCATGATCCGAAACATTATTATCAGATTCATTAAAATTTTCTAACCAAATCAACACACCAGGTACGTAGCTTTCGCTCTGAAGCCCAGCATCAAGACCTTGATGGTTTCTTAATTGAACAATATAACGAGATGCTTTGCCTGGCTTAGTATCACCCGTCCTAACAAAGCCACTGAGGTTTACATTGCCTAATTCTTCAGCATTATTAGACAAAACTGTTTCACCTTCAGCTGTTACGAGCACTTCATCAGCCACAAAACCATACTCTCCAACAGCTTGATCTGTTGCATAAGAAATACTGATTGTGACGTTACGTCCAGCATAAGCACTTAGGTCAAACTCTAAATTAACCCAGTTATTCTCACCTTCTGATGAAGGAATATCTGCTGAATCACCAGTAATGATGTTACGAGCATTATTAGTAATATTTGTCGCTTTAGTATGATTACCAGAAACTGAGACGCCATCAACTTTAATCTGTACAAAATCAAAATCTGTCTCGATATTCCAATGAGCTTTCATCTTAAGTAATAAATTACTTTCACTAGGTAAATCCACATCAAAAGACATCGCATTATTAATTAAATGCCCTTCACCAGAATAATATTGATAGTCTCCGGCATATGGTTCTTTAAAACTGATCGCTTGAGGTGGCAACGGTAAGGAGATTTGATTGATTGCGTCACTATTTGTCGCACTATTAATTTGAACATCTCTTGGTGTGTTGGCAACAGAATCTAATAGAATTACTTGCTCCTTAACCCAGTTACCACCAAACTTGTTTTGGAGATAACTACGTGCATAAGGACTAAAACCTGTCGGCTTTGCACCAGGAATAACCCCTGCCCAGCTTCCCCCGGACATGATTGACCAAGAGCCAACTGGAGAGCCTTTCCCTTTGCTACTCGCAGTATCATATTCATCTGGTAACCCAAGGTCATGACCAAATTCGTGAGCACAAACACCGGCAGCAGCATCAATAGGTTGAACAGTGTAACCAAATGCTTTCATCGAAGTACCAGGAATAGAGTAGCCGTTTGTACTTGAATCAACAAAAAAGCGATGTGACCAAATTGCATCACCTCCAATTACTCCACCACCAGCTTCCTCACCAACACTAGAATGGAATAACATAATGTGGTCAATAATCCCGTCACTTTCGTTTAAGTTACCGTCACCATCGATGTCATAAGGGTCTTCGATATCGTAACTCTGCAATTCATCAGTACTCATGTCTGCAACTGCAGCAGTTACCGCTTCTTTTACTAACTCACCAACAGCTTTATCGTTGTCATTTCGATCTGGATCATTTTCACCATAATATGCAGCATTTTGGCTTGCGGTGTACCAACCTTTAACGTCGCCAGTGAAGTTAAAAGTTTCTCCCGAAGCTTGCTGGAAGTACTGATGAGCTGATAATAAGTTCTGCCCACTAGGTCCCACAAAGCCCGTTTCTGCAAACAGTAGTCCACGATAATGCTCGGCAGTATAGTTATCGTAGTACATTGCAGTATCAGAACTAGAAAGTCGGTTGTTATTATGAGGTAAATCAGGAAAGTCGACTAACACTCCCAAAACTTTAACAGTGGTTTGCTTTGGAGCTGCTTCAGTAAAACTCAGAGAACGAGCAAATAGTGGTTGCTTTTTAGGTGCATTTAATCGCTTCTGTTCTGCTTTCAAAGCTAGAGCAGGATAACTATCCTTTGATTGAGAAGAAGTTTTTGATAAATACGCTTCTAACGCAGCTTGTTTTTCAACCTCAGAAGCATCTTTAGAAATAACACCACGTTTTTCTAACCAATATAAAATCCGCTCTTGGTTTACAACACCAGCATCGGCAAGGTTTTGCTTAATAGGTTTAGCTACCACATTAAACCCTAATGCTAATAAACCTGCACCACACACAATCGCTAATTTTGTCTTTTGTAATTTTTCCATAGATAAACCTTCGGTACTTCAAATATCCGCAATGCGGCTACTTACCAGTGATAAATGTTAATTTTAATTACAGTAAAAGTTCTTTATGTAAAAAAAAGATTGTACCACAGTAAAAAAATCTGAAATAAGTGTAAATAGGTTATTTCCTATAGAATATATAAAACTAAATTCCGGTGTTTATTTTCAAAAAGTTAACAGCTTATAATTTGTTTGCATAAGAACTTTAACTTTATACATTGAATATGTTAACTCGATGAGATGAATGAAAAAAACTCAAAACCGATTTAAATTAAACATCGATTTTGAGTTTTAATGAGAAAGTTGGCTTTATTACGATCTTACTAAAATCCTTTTCCTCATAATTAATATCAGTAACAAGTAGAAGATATTAACTGCGCCTCCTGAATTACTACTCGACTTTACATCGTTTTCAGAATCTGGCTGACTCGGATTAGAGCTAACTGTTACTGTTCTTGTAACATTTATAGAATCATTATTTGAATCTGTAATAGTGACCGAAACTGTATAATTTCCGTCTGAAGTATAAATATGGGTAGGAGATACTTCAGAGCTTGTATTTCCGTCTCCGAAGTTCCATGCGTAACTATAACCTCCACTCCCTCCGGATACGTTTGCAGTAAACGCAATTGAACCATCGGACTGGAGTAAGGTACTAATAGAGGCTCTATACCCACCTTCGTTGGTCACACCTTCACGAATGATCCTTAAACGTGCTGTTGAGTTATCGGTAGCTTGTTCAACAACGCTAATACTTAACCCATGGTTTACGAGTGATATTCCTGCTTGCGGCTTCGAACTAGCAGAATAATTTTCGCTATCTCGAAAACTCGACTTATGATTTAAATGTCGATCTCCTACATACGACGATTGATCGTACAAACTAAAAGCTGCGTCTCTTACTTGAACACGAGTTTTATCACTTCCAATAAGGCTTTGATCCGCATCAATCACACCAATCATTGGCTTACCTGGACGACTTTGTACTCGATTATTTGTTTGATTGGTATCATGCTGCCAAATAAGCACTCCAGGTTCATACTTACGCGTGGATAACCCGACATCAATACCCGTTTTACTTCGTAGCTGAATCAAGTACTTTCTCGGTTTTGACTCACCGTTAGCCAATGGCAAAGTAATGGAGAGCTGGTTAACTTCATTGATGTTCACCGCTTCATTCAACACAAAATCCATTGCTGTTTCAGAGAGTGATGAAAAATCGATTTCTTGTTCTCTAACCCAATTACCTTGAAATTTCTCTTGTAACTTATTTCTAGCGAGTGGACTAAAACCGGTTGGAGCCGTTCCTTGAGGGTTTCCGGTCCACGTTCCTTGCCCCATCAAAGACCAGTAGCCGATGGGCGCACCAACGATACTTGTAGAACTACTCGTATCATACTCATCGACTAATCCGAGCTCGTGCCCAAATTCATGGGCCGCTAAACCAACAGTGGCATCAATGGATTGAATCGTGTAGTTATACACTTTCTTTGATGTGCCAGGTAAAGCTTTACCTCGGCTCGAGCCTTGAACTACAAAGCGGTGTGACCAAATCGCATTTACACCTAAATCACCACCTCCTGCTTCTTGCCCGATGCTGGAGTGATAAATCATCGTGTGGTCAATAATGCCATCAGGCTCTGAATAGTTACCATCTCGATCAATATCATAAGGATCTTCACGGTCATATTCAGCCAACTCTGATGCAGACATCGCTGCAGCAGCCTGTGATGCAGCCTCAAAGACTAAATCCGGTACTCTTGAATCATTGGAGCTTCCGTTTGGTGCACCATAGTAAGCCGCATTATTCTCTGCTCGAAACCAACCTTTTACCGTTCCTGTAAATTTAAACGTGCCACCTGATGCCATATTATAATGTTGATAAACTGATCTTAGAGTTTGCCCGCTAGGGCCTCTATAACCTGTTTTTGAAAACATCATATTCATATAGTGGCTTACTGGATAACTGCTGTAATACATTTGTGTATCACTGCGTTCAATTTGGTCACCATCGTATCTGTAATCTGGGAAATCAATTAGAATGGCCAGTACTTTCACTGTCGTTACTTGTGAAGCGCTTGCATTTGAAGCTCCCACACCAGAAACATTTTGAACACTTTTATTGATATTACGCTTATGTTTGTATGGTTCAGGAAGGTCATCGATAATGTTATTATTCTTGATGACGTTTTCTTGATTAAGGTATCGTGTTATTGCAGCATCTCTTTCTTCTACAGAGGACTCTTTAGACAGTGCACCCCGCTTTTTTAACCAATACTGAATTCTTTCTTCATCAATCAAGGCCATATCTGAAGGCGTTGGTTGTAGTTCAGCTGCGGTTATCACACAACTGAAGATAGACGAAAAAAAAACAGCCGAATACTTCTGCCTTACTACTCTGCTAGACATAACTCATTCATCCTTGAATTACTTGTAAATCCATTTAGCAAATCAAATCGAGTGATAAGGTGAATGACAAAATTAGGCCTATACCTTTTACCAACACTCGACATCAGTTTCTATGTCATCAAAGGACCACCTGAGCTCATAATTTCATCGGTACAAGGCACCATAAATGTAGTACCGACTTTACTTCTAAATTTTGAGGTTTTGGTCTTTTGAGTGGCAGTTCTTAATTGTTATGAAGCAGTAAATGAAATGAGCATGCATGGCATATATCCGTATTAAATTCGAAAACAGCCTTTAATGAATCAATCAGCTGAATACCATTACTAAATTGATGATAATCAGCTTTTAAATGAGTTCATCTACACATCAACCATTTAGCTTTGGCTTGCAGAAAATCAGAACTACTGATGTTTAAATATAGACCAATAAATAGACTATGGTATTAGTAGATAGGAATTAACTATTTTTTGATAATAAAGGACGAATTAAAGACATAAAAAAGGAGGCCGAAGCCCCCTATGTTTAATAAAAGTTTAATTTAGTTTGCCACTGAAGGCTGGCTTCCAAATAAACCTCTAAATTTAGTTCTAATGTCCTCGATCATTAAATAAATACAAGGAATTAATACTAAAGTAACAATCGTTGCGAATAACACACCAAAACCGAGCGACACAGCCATAGGAATAACCATCTTCGCTTGCATACTGGTTTCAAGGATGATCGGAGTTACACCAATAAATGTCGTCAGGGACGTTAATAAAATCGCTCTAAAGCGTCGACCACCCGCTTCAATCACTGCGGCTTTCAAAGGCGTTCCTTGCTTTCTCGAGTTATTAATGTAATCCACCATCACCAGTGAATCATTCACCACAACACCTGCTGCGGCAATGATGCCAAATAATGACAAGACACTTAAATCAATACCTAGGATCATATGCCCTAAAACAGAGCCCACGATGCCAAATGGAATCACTGACATAATCATAAACGGTTGTGAATATGACTTAAGTGGGATCGCCAGTAAGCTGTATATAACAAGTAGTGAAATCAAGAAGTCTCTCATTTGAGTATTGGTGCTATCCAATTGCTCTTGAATACTACCGGCTAACTGGCTTTGAACTCTTGGATACTTGCTCAGTAATTCAGGCAGGTAATTATCACGAATGTCTTTTGCAACTACAAACGGCTCAGCTTGTTCAGCATCAATCGATGCCCAAACATTGATAGTACGATTACCATTTTCACGACGAATGCGATTTACACCGTCGACCAATTTAATATTGGCAACCTCAGAAAGCGGTACTTCATTTCCTGATCGTGTTTTTATCAATAAATCTGGAACTTGTGCTAAAGAATTACGTTCATGTTCTGGATAGCGAATCATCACTTTAAGTTCTTCACCATCTCGGATGATACGTTGTGCTTCATAACCATAAAACGAATAACTTGCCTGTGATGCAATATCACGCAACGATAGTCCAAGTGCATGAGCTTGAGGCTTTAACTCAAACTGAATTTCCTTAGTGCTACTTTGACGACTGTCGTTAACGTCACCCAAGCCTTTTAAGCTTTGAAGTTTCGCTTTAAGTTCTTTAGCAGCTTCAACTAATTGTTGCTCATCCTTTCCTTCTAAGCGGAAAGAAATATCGCCATCATCACGACCACCACCAAAAAGACTATCCTGAACCGTCAACGTCTTCATTCCTGGAATCGTTGGAAATGCATTTCGCCACATATCAGCAACAGCAAAAGTGCCCATTGGTCTTAATTCAGGATCAACGAGTTTGGTGCTAATTAATGCGTCAGTTCTTCCTTGTAAACGCACCTGAATATCGGATAGCATTTTTTGGCCATACTCTTTCTCGATTTCATTATCGATTCTCAGCAGCGTATCTTTTATCGCTAGTGCGCCTGCAAGCGTTGCCTTTTCTGACGCATCAACCTTCATTTCAAGAGTAATACGTGGGAAATCCTGAGGAATTTTAGGTTGACCAACAAAACGAACAAAGCCGCCAGCGTATAGCCCGGCACAAACAATTAAGAAGCCGATAAATGCCATGATCACTGAGTATCGATATTTCACCGCTACCGTTAAGAATGGCAAATAACGATTTCGAATGAAGCCTTTTAATGTTGAATCAACCTTACCTTGTACAGCGTTAACACCACGACGAAGATAATCTAATGGATTTTTTGATCCCGGTTGAATGACTTTTGGTTGTTTCATTCTCGCTAAGTGAGCAGGCAAAATGAGCTTTGATTCAATTAACGAAAAGACCAAACAAAGTATGACTACAAAACCAATCGCTTGCCCGAATGCAGCTGAAGGTCCAGTATCCAGTGTTATCGGTAGGAAAGCGGCTATCGTTGTCAGGACACCGAAAGTCGCAGGCATTGCGACCTTTTTAACACCTCGAATAACATTATCAATCGAGTGCCCTTTTTCTTCGGTTTCTGCATGAGCACTTTCTCCCATCACAATGGCATCGTCGACCACAATACCGAGCACCAAAATAAAGGCAAACAAACTGATCACATTAATGGTTACATCAATCATGCCTAACGGCATAAGTAATAACGTACCTAAGAAACAAACTGGTAGACCAACCATTACCCAAAACGCTAAACGTACCCGAAGGAACAACGCTAACATCATGAAAACAAGAACAGCACCCGTTTTCATACTATCTAGCATTAAGTCCAGACGACCTTGAAGGTAATATGTCATGTCTACCCAAGGCTCGATCTTTACACCTTGAGGAAGTACTTTTTGCTTTTCATCTAAATAATTACCGACGACTTTTGCGACATCAGTAATCGATTGATCACTTGAGGCTTTAACAGAGAAAGTAACTGCATTTTCACCATTAAATTTTGAGTAACGAATGCCTTCTTCGAAACCATCATTTACATTCGCAATGTCGCCTAGCTTAATATTGGTGCCATCAATCAGTGTTATTAATGGTATTTTGTCGTACTCATAACCTTTATAAGCTTGGTTTTCGACACGTAAGTTGATATAGCCATTTTCAGTGCGAATTTGGCCCGCTGACATATTCTGAGAATAATTTGTTACCGCATTAGCAACATCAGCAAAGCTCAGCCCATATTCACGCAGTTTATCTTTGCTCACCTCAATTGAAATTTCATAGCCCAAACCACTGTAAAACTCTGAAATATTAACCAGTGGTAACTGTAATATTTCATCATGTATTTTATGGCCCAAGTCTTTAAGCTGCCGCTGAGAAAGATCACCGTATAAACTAATGTACATCACTTCTTGCTCGTATTTACTACGAACAACTTGAGGTGGCTCCATAGATGCTGGAAAAGTAGAGATGGTATCAATCGCTGACTTAACTTCTTCAAGTACGACCTGTGGATCATACGTTTCATCAATCTCAAACCAACCGTTTGAAGAACCACGGTTTGAATAAGTAATGATACGCTTTAACCCTTGAACAGATTCAAGTGCATCCTCAACTTTAATAGTAATGCCTTCTTCTACTTCCTGAGGTGCAGCTCCAGGGTAACCAGCATTGAATTGCAGCCAATTATCTTCGACCGCAGGGAAAAACTGCTTTCGAATCGTCCCAGCAGTGAGTAAACCACCGATCAAAATGATGATCATGAGTAAGTTTGCCGCAACAGGGTTTCGAGCAAACCAGGCAATTAAACCTTTGTTAGTATCTATCATTAGGTATCCCTACTCTTAGTCCTGTTCAGCTTCTTCGGCATCTTCTACTGGTTCAGGTTTCTTTTTATCACCTGGCAGTGCAAGTGCCATGCCTTCTAATGGATAATCGAGTGCAGACACAATAAGCTTATCTCCGGCTTGTAAGCCTTCAGAAATAATCGCTTGTTTGCCTCGTTCACGCAGAATCGATACTGGTTTTAACTTCAGTAGTTGGTCATCACCTAAAACAGAAACATTGCCTTCGACAACTAAATGGCGCGGAACAATAACAACTTTCCCGGCTTTATCACCAGTAATAGAGGCGGTTACATATGAACCAAATTTAAGAACAGGTTTGTCAGAGTTAATACCGTAAGGGTCGACAACCTGAGCCACTAAATACGTCATGCGACTATTACTATCAACAACCCCTTCTGAACGTATGATCTTTCCTTGCCAAGATTGTGCTTTGCCAGCTAAATTGGTCTGGATGGTGACTTCAGCGTTTTTGCCAGAGCGCTCCAAATAAGCCAGTTCTTTATCTGCAACAGGTAATCTGACTTCTGCAGTATCCACACTGATGGTTTTACCTAAAGTAGTACCTGTGTTTACGTATGAGCCTAAACCAATATTACGAGCTTCAACTAACGCATCATAAGGCGCTCGAATGACAGTACGTTCAACATTTCTTTTTGCACGTTTTAACCCAGCTTCTGCTGATTTTAAACGTGCAATTTCTTGCGCAAGCTGGGGTTTACGTAAGCTCAACTCTGTTGGCTTACCCTGTGAGATCTGAGCCCATTCTCTTTCTGCAACTTTACCTTGCGCTTTCTCTTGCACGAGTGTTGATTGTGCATTGGCTACCGAAGCTTCAGCTTCAATAAGTGCAGCCTCATAATCACTTGGGTCGATTTTTGCAAGTATGTCACCTTTGCGTACAAATCCACCTCGAACAAAAGCATCAGACACATGTAAAATTTGACCAGAAACCTGAGCAACTAACTCTGTTTCATATTTACCTGTTACAACACCGTAAGAGTTAATAGTGTGGGTATAATCAATTGGTTGCACCTGCTCTACTGTTACCACGGGACGATTATCGACTTCTGGCTTTTCTGCTGGCGGCTTTTTCATTGAAGCAAAACCGATCGCAATTAAAATGGCGCCGGTTAATACTGCAACTGGTAAAAATATTTGTTTCTTAGTTGCCACACGAGTGTCCTCTTTTATGCTCCCTTCGGGATATTTTTAATTTTAATCACTCTGATGAGTTCAGCGTTCCGTTGCGACTCAACAGTAAGAGTAATTTTATTGTGGATATGATAATCAATATCTGTGAACAAAGATGTCTCTAATTGTTACTGATTGTGTCAATAATTTTATCCCAAGGTGAGTTACGAAATGATGTCAACTTCAAAGCATTAAAGTTATTTTATAAACTTTTATATTTACTTATTAAAATTAAAGATTAAGATATAATCCAGAGAGATAAAATAAGAAGCTAAAATGAAAAGCGAAATAAGCACTCAAGCAAACAGTATTCTCGGCGTAACCCTATTGGTTACGCTGTTAAGCGTGGCAGGTATTGCCCTTCCTTACCCTATACTTGCGCCTTTATTTGAAGAAGGGTTGAGTCCGCTCACTCATTTTATGTCATTACCTAAAGAGCTGTTATTTGGTATCGTCATTGGCATTTACCCTTTAGGGGTAATTATTGGCTCAAGTTTCATTGGTGCTTTATCTGATAGACAAGGACGAAAACGAGTACTCACGGTCACCATGCTCGGCAGCTCAATCAGCTATGTATTAACAGCAATGGCCGTTTATAAGGGTGACTACCTTTTATTCTGTTTGTCTCGATTTATTACAGGCTTGCTGGAAGGTAACGTAGCCATCGCTCGAGCTATTGCCATCGATTTACATCCTACAATTCATAAAACTAAGAGTTTATCTTGGATAAGCGCAATGGGATTTGGCGGTTACTTGGTAGGTCCTCTTGCAGGAGGGCAATTAGCATCTCAAGGTATCGATGTAGTATTCCTATGGGCAGCTCTTGCTTGTTTTATTGCTACTGCGTGCTGTTACTTCTTGTTACCCGACACCTTAAATCGTTCTGTTAAGAATGCAGAAAAAGGATCCAGTCTAATTCTGCTAAAAGAAGCGCCTCTGAGACGATTCTTTTTAATCTATTTCTTATTGATGCTTGGCATAAATATTTATTACGAATTTTATCCTGTCTGGCTGGTAGAAAAATTATCTTACGACCCTTCAAGTATCGGTTGGGCAACCGTATTTATTACCAGTTGTATGTTGATTCAGAGCACACTATTAAATCCTAAGTTACAAGAAAAAGTAACAACAGCTAAAGGGAGTTTAATCGGTATGTCATTTGTTGCGTCAGGGTTATTTATCATGCCTCTCATTGAGCAAAGTTGGTTTTGGGCTTCTTTTGCTTTAATCGGAATGGGTGTTGCGATTTATAATGGATTTCTCACCAGTTATATTTCAACTGCCTATGAAGATCGAGCCCAAGGAAGCTTAATGGGCATGATGGTAACCATATTTTGCGTAGGAAACCTAGCTGCGGCTGCCATTGGCACGTTATTACTGTTGATTAAAGTTGATTACACATTAATTTTTGCTTCTTTATCTGTCATATTAGCCTGTTTAATGTTTTATCGAGGTCACTACAAATTAACACTTTGGGGCGACAAATAATTATCTTTAGAGCACGATAGTATCGCTTCCTGATCAACTGATTAGGAAGCGAAAAACGCCAAGGAACTATCCCATGATAACTTCTCTGGTTTGCTGTTATTTAGTTTTAACTTCTACCAGGCGGAGAAGGTGTAGTGTAGTGACTCTACATGAGCCTTTGACAACGCAGTAGAAGCAAAAACTAAATTCAGCCCAAAGGGTTACGCTTAAAAATTGTCACTCTCTGCGTTACTCATCATTTATTTAGAATCACTAAACATCATTCTTCATGCCTTGATAGTGACAATTTTAAGCAGTAACAAATCAAGAAGTTATTTCGGGACAGTTCCTAAACTGCATCATGTTGATTTTCTGGCAATGCTTTATCGAATGCCTCAAGTTTATGGCACTCATTCCAAATGCGCTCTATGTTTGGGTAATCAGCCAAAGGCACATTAAATCGCTTCGCATTATAGATTTGTGGAATCAAACAAATATCAGCTAGGGTTACTTCGTTACCAAAACAATATTTACCACTGTGTGTCTCTAGCATTGACTCCAAAGCATGGAACCCTTTATGAACCCAGTGGTGATACCAGGAATTTTTAGCATCGTTATCGACATTCAATTCATTAGACAAATACTGAAGAATGCTTAAGTTATTTAAAGGGTGAACATCACAAGCCACCAGCAAGGCCATACTTCTCACTATCGCTTTATCTGCATGAGCTTTGGGTAATAAAGTGACATTCGGATATGCATCGTCAAGAAAATCTAAAATTGCTAATGATTGTGTCAGTTTAAACGGTTTCCCATCTAATTCTGTTACTAATGTCGGTACCAATTCTTGGGCATTCAGTTCGCTATATTCAGAAGTGTGTTGCTGACCACCATCTTTAACCAAATGCACTGAAATATGTTCAGCATCAAGTGCTTTTAAATTAAGTGCGATTCGAACACGATAAGCCGCACTTGAACGCCAATAACCATAAAGTTTCATTATATTCTCCTAACAAAACGGGGCTAGAAAGCCCCGTTTTTATTGTCAAAATCTAATTAGATTATGCTTTGTATTCAACAACGGTTTGATCGATTGTGCCAAAGATACTGTTACCTTGTTCATCGTTCATTTCGATGCGAACTTTATCGCCAAACTTCATGAATGACGTTGCTGGTTTGCCGTCAGCAATCGTTTCTAGCATACGCTTTTCTGCAAGACAGCTCGAACCTGCACTGCGGTCATAGTTTGAAATGGTGCCTGAGCCAATAATTGCACCAGCGCCCATTGGTCGAGACTTAGCAACATGTGCGACAAGTTGTGCAAAGTTGAACGTCATATCAACGCCAGCATTTGGTTGACCAAATAGCTCGTCATTCAAATGCGTGATTAGCGGTAAATGAACCTTAGCATCTTGCCATTTATCACCTAACTCATCAGGTGTGATCGCCACAGGAGAAAAGCTGCTTGATGGTTTTGATTGGAAGAAACCAAAGCCCTTCGCTAATTCACCTGGGATCAGGTTTCTTAGTGATACATCGTTAACCAGCATCAGTAGCTTAATGTGCTTAACAGCATTATCAGCTGAAACGCCCATTGGCACATCATCAGTGATCACTGCGATTTCAGATTCGAAATCAATGCCCCATTCTTCGCTACCCAATTCGATATCAGCCTTTGGCGCAATAAAACTATCTGAACCACCTTGATAAACAAGCGGGTTTGTCCAGAATGTTTCTGGCATTTCTGCACCACGCGCTTTACGTACTAATTCAACGTGATTTACATAAGCACTGCCATCAGCCCATTGGTAGGCACGAGGTAACGGCGAATGGCATTTACTTTCATCGAAATCAACAGCATTGTCCATTTGGCCTTCATTCAATGCTTCATACAACTCTTGTAGTTGTGGCTGTAATAAATCCCAAGAATCCATAAGCTGTTGCATTGTTTGCGCAATAGCTGGAACCTCAACTGCTTTTGATAAATCACGGCTAACTAACATTAGTTGACCATCACGGCGGCCATTTTCATACGTTGCTAATTTCATGGAAACTCCTCAATTCTTTGCAGGGTATAGAGATACCCCAAAAGGGCACAAAAAGAAATAGTGTGAACAATGTCACACTATTTCTTTTTTCACTAATTCGTAAATCATATTTGCCAATTATTTCTTCTTGGTGATTTTGTAGTCACGAAGCTTATTAGCAATAGCGGTGTGCGAAACACCTAGTTTCTTTGCAAGCTGACGAGTGCTTGGATAAGCGGGATATAAACGTCTTAATAAGCTCGCTTCGAATTGCTTCATTGCATCTTCTAAGCTCCCTTCAAATTCGTTATCGAAATATCCAAAACCTTCAGCATAAGAAGGCAATTTTAATTGTTCTACTTCTAGTTCGTTACCGCCACTGTGCATCGACACGGCTCTAAAAATTGCATTTTTAAGCTGTCGAACATTTCCCGGCCATGCATATTTCAAAATAACATCTTTACAGTGAGCCGAAATGCGTCGTGTTGGACTTGATAGCTGTAAACTGTAATGTTCAAGGAACATTTCAGTTAGCGGAATAATATCAAGTTTACGCTCTCTTAATGCAGGAAGGTGATAGCTCAACACATTTATCCGGTAATACAAATCCTCTCTAAATGCACCTGATTGGCATAGCTCAGCAAGGTTTTCTTGAGTAGAACAAATGACACGGATATCAGCCCTGATCTCTTTATTTCCGCCAACTCGACGAAATGAGCCATCTTGAAGTACTCTTAATAATTTAACTTGAGCTGCGGCTGACATCTCGGATACTTCATCAAAAAATAATGTTCCGCCTTTAGCTTCATCGATGTAACCGCGCTTTACTGTCACCCCTTGTTCACAAAGCCCAAAAAGCTCTTCTTCTGCGACTTTATCGGGTAATGCTGCACAATTAACAGCAATGAAAGGTTGTTCACGCCTCATACTTGCATCGTGACTGGCTTTCGCCATGAGCTCTTTTCCTGTCCCCGTTTCACCAGTGATCAGTAATGGTGCATCTAATTGAGCCATACGCTGCGCCGTCTTTAAAACAGCTTTCATCTTGTCGCTAACCGCTAGTACAGAATCAAAGCCCGTAATTTGGTTTTGTAATGCATTGAACTGTTTGCCAACTCTTGCGGGTGATTTTAAAGAAACTACGGCACCAACGAGTACAGGCTCATCACCAAAATCCGAATCTTCTTGAGGTAAAAATAGAGGCAACATTTCCGCTAAGTAATCACTTTGGCCAATTTGCACTCTTGCCGCTTGAGCTAATACTTCAGGTTCTGACAACCAACGGCTAAAACTAAAACCATTTATCCATTGATTAAGTTGCTCACCAATCACTTCATTTTCGGGCGTTTCTAATACCATCAAAGCGGATTCATTAATAATTCTAATTCTCGCTTTAATATCAATTGAGAAAACTAGATCTGGCAAAGTAGTAAGAAGCGTTTTGAGAGCATAATGTTTTTGCTCTGAAGGCATAAAGGCAGCTGTACGAACATCGGTAACACCTTCAACTTTTCTCAATTGAGGCATTAACTCACTTAACACTTCAAAACCGACCTCGGCAAATTGAAGGTAAATAAAACCAAAATTACTGGCATCAATGGCAAGTAGGTTTATGCCATAACGCTCTAACACTTCAAGGATGTCTTTAGCGAGTCCCACACGATCGTTACAACTGATTTCCAGACGCATAGTTTGATATTCCCTTACATTTTTAGGGTAACTCTCTATCTCACCCACTTGTTAGCGTTGAATTTGAAAGAGTCCTAGAGCTAAAAAATGTCTATACGGTAGTGTTTTATACGTTGAGTGGCAAGTCTCGTTTACAGATATTTTGTTTACAAAAAAAAATAATCAACACATTAACTCAGTAACATGCTGATTATTTTATATAAAAGCTAGATTAACTATAGATAAATTACAGATTAACCAAACAACTGATCAGTTTTTGCTGCACAAACAAAATCATTTTTATGTAGGCCTTTAATCGAATGAGACCACCAAGTGATCGTCACTTTACCCCATTCAGTAAGTAGGCCTGGGTGATGACCTTCTTCTTCAGCCATATCACCAACAGTATTGGTAAATGCAATCGCCTGTTTAAAGTTTTTAAACTTGAATACACGCTCAAGTTGCATGATTCCATCACGAACTTCAACATGCCAATCTGGTACCATTCTTACAAGCTCTGCAAGTTCAGCATCAGTCACTTTAGGTGCATCACCATGGCAAGACACACACTTCATTTCAGATAATTCAGACATTGTTATTTTCTTTCCTTTAAATCAACGTTTAACTTGCCTTGGCTTTAGGCTCAAACTTTGGCGCAAAAAGGCCTAATTCACGTGCTTTAGCAACCGTGCCCATAATGTCCATTTTTGTAATTTCATCTAAGAAATCCAAATTTTCAATGACATAATAAATCGGTTGCATAATATCAATTCGATACGGTGTACGCATCACATTGAGTAAATCAAAATCATGATGTTCAGGCTTCTCACTCAACGAGTACATTGTTTCGCCCGGAGAACTTAAAATACCACCACCATAGATTTCATAGTTATTCGACTTTGACTTCATCAATCCAAATTCAACTGTGAACCAATACATTCTCGCCAGAAATACTCTTTCCTCTTTAGATGCAGCTAATCCTAGTTGACCATAAACATGAGAGAAGTGGGCAAAAGATGGGTTGGTTAACATTGGGCAATGGCCAAATATTTCGTGGAAAATATCCGGCTCTTGCAAGTAATCAAACTCTTCTTTTCTACGAATAAAAGTTGCTACAGGAAACTGTTTCGACGCCAGTAGTTCAAAAAACTTACCAAAACCGATTAGCGCCGGAACGGCTGCTGTTTTCCATCCAGTAGCATCAAGCAGTACTTTATCAATTTCACCAAGCTGAGGAATTCTATCTTTTGGCATATTAAGAGCATCAATCCCCTCCAAATACTCTTTACATGCTCGACCTGGTAAATTGACCTCTTGTCGAGCATATAACTGGCGCCATACATCATGTTCTTCATCGCTATAATGAAATAAACCTGATGCGTCAGGTTCATGGGAAATGTACTTTGTGCCTTTCATAGCTCTATCTTCTTATCAATATGTTATCTCTTCATACTGTGATATGAATCGTCGTTTGTTAACTCAAACCGCTGTTAAAATTGACTTACATCAATCAATATTTGTAAACCAAAGATTACAATTAAATTATTTTCCTTTCTATTTCTTAATGTTAGTCATTCCATCATTATTTGTTGATTTCTATTTAAAGTGAATAGAAGTACAATCTGAGATAGATAAATCGATAATAAAAAGGATGGTTTTAATGGCTGTTTTGGTCACTGGTGGAACTGGGTATATTGGAAGTCACACGGTTGTAGAACTATTAAATAATGGTGAAGAGGTCATTATTTTAGATAATCTATCAAATTCGTGTGTTGCGGTATTAGAGAGAATCGAGCAAATTACTCAAGGGAAGCAAGCGACATTTTATCAAGGTGACATTCTCAACAAGCCATTACTTCAAAAAATCTTCACAGATCATCAGATAGATTCCGTGATTCATTTTGCTGGCTTAAAAGCTGTGGGTGAATCAGTACAAAAGCCTTTGAAGTACTACGAGAACAACGTAACAGGCACACTTGTTTTATGTGAAGTGATGGCTGAATTTAATGTTAAAAATTTTGTGTTTAGCTCATCCGCAACTGTTTATGGCGACCCGGCATCTTTACCCATTAGAGAAGACTTCTCGACTGGAGCAACAAATCCTTACGGCAGCTCTAAACTTATGGTAGAGAATATTTTAGCTGACCTTCAACATGCCGATGATAGCTGGAATATCGCCCGTCTTAGATACTTCAACCCCGTTGGTGCACACGAAAGTGGCTTGATTGGTGAAAACCCTAACGACATTCCAAATAATCTAATGCCATTTATCTCACAAGTTGCAGTAGGCAAGCGTGAACAACTTTCTGTTTTTGGTGGCGACTATGAAACTCATGATGGTACAGGTGTTCGCGACTACATCCATGTAGTTGACCTAGCTGTGGGTCATTTGAAAGCACTGGACAAACTAAAAACTAATCCAGGTCTTGTTACATTCAACTTAGGTACAGGCACTGGTTACAGTGTAATTGATATGGTTAAGGCATTTGAAAAAGCCTGCGGTAAAACAATTAAATATGAAATTGTTGACAGAAGACCAGGTGATATTGCGGCTTGCTACGCCGATCCAACCAATGCACAAACAGAGTTGAACTGGAAAACTGTTCATACCTTAGAAGACATGGCAAACAGCACTTGGAAATGGCAATCACAAAACCCAAACGGGTATAAATAGAGGTAATTCATGGCAAGTGGTTTTAGCCAAAATAGACGTAGTTTATTTCGCCGTGGTTTAGGCCAAAAAAGAAATGACAGTGCAATTCGTCCACCATGGGTCAATCCTGAAATTAATTTTGTGGATGAATGCACTCGTTGTGATAAATGCATACCTGTTTGTGAAACGAGCATCATCTCTCGTGGTGACGGCGGTTTTCCTGAAATTTCATTTAAAAACGGGGAATGTACTTTCTGTCAAAATTGCGTAACTGCCTGTCCTGAAAACATTTTCGATACCACTCAAGAAGCGCCTTGGGATGTAAAAGCTTCGATACAAAATTCATGCTTGGCACACTCTGGAGTTTGGTGCCAAAGCTGCAATGACTATTGTGACGTTGAAGCCATAAGCTTCGAATATCGAGTTAACCAAGCACCTCTTCCTCAAATTAACCTCGACCTGTGTACTGGTTGCGGGGCATGTTTAGAACCTTGCCCCAATGATTCAATTTCATTTGCTAAAAAAAATACTCAATAATGAGTTAATCAACTTTAGAGATTAATCAAACCTGTCGCTAACTTACTTAGAATTGAACAATTAATCAGAGCAAGGTAATATCACCTTACCTGTACAAAATTAAAGCAGAACTATGTTTGGAAAAAAGAACGCTTCTTCTGAATTAACCTACATCGCTCAAGGGACAAAACTCACTGGTGAATCAATTTTTTCTGGTGATGCTCTAATTGGCGGCCATGTGGTTGGTAATGTATCTTCTAACAGTCATGTAATTGTCGAGTTAGAGGGGATTATTGACGGTGAGGTTAGCTGTAAAGAAATAAAAATATCTGGCAAATTCAAAGGGAAGCTTTTTTGCGAAAAGCTGATCATTACTGCGACAGGAATTTTTGAAGGCGAAGTCAATAGCGCAAGTATAGAAATTTTTGATGGTGGGCAATTTGTTGGCACTCGAATTAGTGCAAAACCAACGCACCAATCACTTGAAGAGCCTGCAACACACAATATAACGCCAAATATCACCCCGATTGAACAAGCTCAGTGATCAACTGAGCTTCACTTTCTTGCATTTTGCAGTTCTCTGATCAATTTAATGAACGCTTCTGGTTCTCTATCTAGACAATCTATAGGCATATACAAGTGATAACCCAAGTGTTCATCCAGCATCAAACACCTGCGACCAAACATCGCTAAAATCCCTCTGTAGCGTTCATCATTAACCGTCAACGGCATAAATTCATGATTTAGGTATGACTCTAGTGCTTCTTCGTTATTAGCTTGAGCGCCTGCTGTCATAAGTAGAGAACGTTGCTCAGTGAGCAGGCCAGTCGCTAACCTTGGCGAGACAGTATCCAAAACGGGATTAATCGCTTTGAGCTTAATTGCGACATAAGGCAACTCGATCAAACCAGTCCCTTTTGTCACTCTAGGAATATCAATGCGCTGAATATTATCCCAATGCACTTCAGTCGACCCACGTCGATGAAAATACTTAATACCTTCGCTATTTATCTTAAAGCTTACTTTAGGCTCAATTTGCTTGGCAATGCCTAAAATAAAGCAAACTGCACCACCAGCAAATAAAATTAATCCTTGTGCAAACCAACCACCATGAATAAACAGTGTAAACGCTAACAGTAAGCCAACAGCACCGATTAACGTGTATACCTGGCCATTTTCATTACCTTCAGGTGAAATTATTACTTCAGAGTTCACCAAACCAACCTTTTATATTAATCCAAGCCATACCAATGTATTCATGCATCGCCTTTTGGGCACTCAGTAAATAGTTTGCAGAGAGTTCGTGCCACTGCGTTGTTACCGCAAAATCTGTCGGAGCAGCTTGAGGGGTTAAGCCTTTATCTTTAAAAATACGCATGGCTCGTTTCATGTGAGTCGCAGAGGTCACTAACCTAAACGGGTGATTATCCAAAACACTTTTCGCGTACTCAGCCTCTTCAATCGTATCTTTAGCTAATGGGAATTGAATAATCCTATCTTTAGGAATCCCGAGCTCTTCAGCGGCTTCTGCAGATACTTCAGCGTGACTTCTAACCGAATGACCTTTATATCCAGACACAATTAAATAACAGTTATGACCAAGTTTAGTTTGACGTATCCCTTCTATTAATCGAGATAATCCGGTATTCGACAGCTGTTGAGTAGCTGGCAACTCCGTATAATCATTATGCCCACTTCCAAGCACCATTACATAACATTTACCGTTTATTGGTTTACTATTTACGGTAAAACTGGTTTCAAGCGGACTAACTAAATAAGTATGAGATAAGTGAGTACTCAAGAAGATGATACTCAAAAATGCTAAAGACAAAATCACCCGTGCGAATCTTGGTCGGTAAATAAATAACCAAGCAACACCAATTAAAATAGCAATCAATGACAGTGGCATTAAAAACTTTGATAGAATCTTCTTAAGAACGAACATGTTACTTATCCTTCAGATTTTGCCCAAAGCCAAGCTGCACCACGAACCCCTGACGAACAGCCAAACTCATTTTTTAGAACTGGTGTTTTACACTCTCGTCCTAAAACATAGTGTGGCAACAATTCAGGTAATTGCTTGTAAATCTCATCTACGTTCGACATTCCACCACCTAGTACGATGGCGTCAGGATCTAACACATTAATCAAATGCGCTAAAGCACGTGCAAGTCGGTCAAGGTAACGAGTAAATACCTCTTGAGCTAATGGCTCACCATCATGGTAGCGACTCATGATCTCAACACCAGATGTCACTTTTTTGCCATGCAAATTATAATCACGAACAAAGCCAGTACCACTGATGTAAGTTTCAATACAATCGTGATTGCCGCAAAAACATTGAGTTGATTGATGCTCGTCTTTTGTCATCCAAGGTAGAGGGTTGTGCCCCCATTCACCACCGATGCCATTACCGCCACCATGCACTCGACCATTTATAGCAATACCACCACCACAACCGGTGCCCAAAATCACTCCAAATACGAGCCCTTTTCCTGCGGCTACACCATCCGTTGCTTCTGAAACTGCAAAGCAATTGGCATCGTTTGCAACACGAACTTCTCGATTTAATAATTCGCTAAGATCTCTATCTAATGGCTGACCGTTTATCCAAGTCGAGTTGGCATTTTTAACAAGCCCTGTAAATGGAGAAATTACACCAGGAATACCAACCCCAACACTTCCCATTACTCCCAAAACGGATTCAGCTTCATGAACTAATCCAGTAATGGTATTCAACGTAGCCTGATATTCTCTAGGCGTAGGCAATCGCTTTCTGAAGACTTCTTTTCCATCACGTTCTAAGGCGATTAATTCTATTTTTGTTCCACCGAGATCAACACCAAAACGTACCATTAAACTTCTTGCTCCATATTGTATTCGCTGCAATTTTTAGAACGTGCTAAAAACAGAGGATTTAATATATTTTTCTTTTGATTATATAGTAAAGGCTCACTCGAATTGAGAAGCGTCACAGAACCACCAGCAGCAATAAGAACCGCTTGGCCAGCAGCTGTATCCCACTCACTTGTAGGGCCTAAGCGAGGATAAAGCTGGGCTTCACCGGAGGCTAGCAAACAAAACTTCAAAGAACTGCCGACTGACGCCACTTCATAATCGTTAAACTGCATTAAATAACCTGACATTTCTGGGCTTTGATGAGAGCGGCTTCCAACTATCGTCAGTTTAGATGGAGATAGATTACTGTCCGGTAAAGCGACGGTTTCACCATTTTCATCACACCACGCACCTAACGTTTCAATGCCATAAAAACATCGCTTTAAAGCTGGAGCATACACAACGCCGGCAATAGGTTTACCATGATGAATTAAAGCAATATTAACCGTAAACTCACCATTCTTATTGATGAACTCTTTGGTACCATCAAGTGGATCAATTAACCAATATTGCTCCCAGTCCTTGCGTTCATCCCAAGCAATTAATTCAGACTCTTCTGATAAGACAGGAAACCTGAAAGGAAGTTTATTTAAACCTTCAACAATTACTCGGTGAGCGGCTAAATCAGCAGCTGTTACAGGAGTTTCGTCCGTTTTTATCGAAATAGCAACGTCATCATGTTGATAATACGCCATGATGGCATTTCCAGCATCGACTGCAATTTCACAAACTTGTTTGAGTTGCTCAAGAGTTAACATAATTCAATGCAACACACTGTTTTTTAAAGTTGTGGGATTATGCCATTAAACAATGAGAAGGAAAACTGAGCATACGTATTCAAACGATGAAAAGGTGCAATGTTCTATTGATGAAGAGAATGGTCTCCCCACAGGAAAGGGCTTTGTCGTTTAATCAATTTTAACCAAATTTAATATTATTATTTTAATCATAACGTTATAGTGGTTTTGTCCAAATTTCGATTAACGAAATATAACCAATTTTAATTTTATTTAATCTCTATGGTGGAACATAGGCGGCACAGGATAAGTGCAATTAAGCATAACTGAAAAGACTAAGCCTTCTAATGCTTACCCAAGATTTATTTGATAAAACAGGAGGTAACTGAATAACACTGAAAGAAATGAGTATTGTTATGTCAGAAACTTCATTCACAAAGCGCAGTTTCGAGCAGATTAAACAGCAAGCAAACCGATACCGAATTTATGATTCAGGTCATCGAGATTCAGTTAATGGACTTTATCTGGATGTTTTACCATCTGGCAAAAAAGTATTCCGCTTTCGGCGCAAAAGGCTTGGTAAAGACATAACTGTAACGATTGGTCATTTCCCTGATATTACAATCGAAAATTGCCGTAAAATGGCTCTAAAATATTCAACTCAAATCGCTGAAGGTCATAATCCAATTGATCTTAAAAGATTAGAAAAACAAAAGCTCAAACTGGAAGAAGAACAATCAATAACGATTGGCGAGCTGTATCAAGCTTACGTTGAAGAGTTCAAAATCAAAATTCGCTCTGGTGAGCGGAGGAAAAAATCACTCAATGATGCAGATTCCATGTGGCGAAATCACATTAAAGCTAAGCTTGGGAAGTTAAAATCAGAATCTTTCACTCATGCAGAGGCTGAAAAATTTCTTAAGTTACTCGTCATTCGTACTTCACCTGCAGTTCGAAATAAATGCTTAACGCTATTAAAGTCTGTCTTTCGCGATCAGCCTGAAAATCCATTTTCAAAAATAAAAAAATATGCCGGTACTAAGCGAGAGCGAATTCTTTCAGAAAATGAAGTGAAATCCTTACTCAGTGCGTTAGAAGAAGAAAAGTCGATTTATCGTGATGTGGTGATGATGTTGTTACTCACCGGGCAACGTAAAGGCTGTGTGTTTAGTATGGAATGGGCTGAAATCGACTACCAGAATCAACTTTGGATAATACCTACTTCAAAAATGAAAGCGAAGAAACCTCATGCTGTTCCGCTAACTAAAGAATCGTTATCGATTCTTGAAAGAAGAAATCTGGAAGCTAAAGCTGGTGAAAAATATGTGTTTCCAGCCATCACAGCAAATAACAAACACATTGTGGAAAAATCCGGTAAAGGCAGTTTCTGGTTTAGGATCACTGAAAAAGCAGGGCTTCGCAGTGAAACAAAAAGTGATAACGTCACAATCCACGATCTCAGGCGCACCATAGCCAGCTGGAGTGTAATGCGTGGTGGTAACCTCCAAGTAACCAGCAAACTCCTTGGTCACAGTGATATTAGTATTACTGCAAGTACCTATGCGCATTTAGATGTTGAAAGAGTAAGGGCTGAGCTTGATGTGACAACCGCTAAATTACTTGGTTCAGAGCCACAAGCAACAAGGCTTGAGTTCTTGTTAAAAGAAATAAATAAACTATCGCATGAAGAACTTTTAGTCTTGTACCAGCATATTGACGAAATGCTTTAATTGAGCGACTTAGAATTTGTTATTCAGCTCTAGGAAACTTTTGTTTTTGATGTAGTACTCGAAGAACCTGAATATCATCATTTTGGATATCATAAGAGACAATCATGGACACTTCAGGAATAATAAGTAATCGACCTCGAATACCATCACGTTGAACGCCCATAAGCGGTTGCTCAATGAGATTCTCAACCTTTTTTTCAATGATCTCATCGGTCTTCTCTGCGGCAAACGGGTTTACTTCATACAGAAACTCAAAAATCGCTTCACGATCATTTAGCGATTCTTCTTCCCAGTAAATCATGATTTATTCCGTATCTTTGCTTTACGCATAGCCATACTACTCTTCGCTTTATCATGGGAAACAAAAACAGCTTGGCCTGAATCCATTTTCTCAAAGGCTTCATTCACCTGCTCAGTTAGCCACTCATCATGAGACATCGCTTTTCTCTGCTGTTCAGCTAGTTGTTCAGTAAGTTCACGGCAAGCGTCACTTAAAGTTCGGCCTTGGCTTTCAGCCATCAGTTGAGCTAAGCGTTTAACCTCTTCATCAACACGAAATTGAATTCTTGTATCCATAACATTACCCCTTCATATTGTACGTACAAATGTTAGCACTGAGAGGCTGTATCCACAACATGGAGATTGACTAAGAGTTACATATCAATGAAGTGTGTTGGTAAATTCTATTCTTTAAAAAATCATCAATATCAGATTGACGGTACATAACTATTCTCCCTACTTTGACATACTTTAAGGGGTACCTGCCCGTACAACGCCAGACACTCAAAGTTCCAGTTGTAACGCCTAATAAATTTGAGACTTCTAAAGGAGAAAGTAGCTTATTCATGAGAATCACCTTCAACGTAACTTTATTAAAGTTGATTAAATATACGCTCACTTTTTCTTATTGAGAAGATCGGCAAGATGCCAAAAAGTGCCATCTTTCTCGACACAGGGTTAAGGACGACATCTTGAGGAAAATAGAATTTATGTCAGAGGGCAACTGCTCTCACCCGTCCAACCCAAGGGGATTGGACAAGAGTACTGTTACCGCTACTGTTACTGCTACTTCTACTGCTACTATGTTTCAAAACTTAATTGCTAACCTAGTTATTCACAAGCTATAAGGGTTTCGAAACCCTTTCATTGATTTTAATCATTAAAAAAATCCATTCTTTACCTTTCATCAACCCATTGAAAATATACCTATTAGCCCAATATCAGTTGAGCAATAAACAAAAAAGGACGTCATTAATGAAAATTAATCTTAGGGATATTACTAAAGACAATTGGGTTGACATGATTGAGTTAGAAATAACCAAAGAACAAGAAGATTTTGTTGCGTTCAACTCTGAGTCAATTGCTGCATCAAAATTCCATGACGATTATGTTAACCGAGGTATTTATCTTGACGATGAGCCAGTAGGCTTCATCCAATATTATCCAAATTTACCAGATAACAAACCAAACGAAATCTATATTGACCAATTGATGATAGACATCAGTCATCAAGGTAGAGGATACGGTACTAAAGCTGTCGATCTTGTTTTAAAAGAGATTAAGCAAATTCCTCAGTGCAATGTCATCTCGATTTGTTATGTTGAAGGCCATGATGTAATGAAAGGTTTCTTTGAACGTTTTGGTTTTAAAGTTGTTGAACAAGATGAGTTTGATGAAACAATCATGGATCTGCATTTTTAATGCTGAACATAGTTTGCAACTCGATTTTGCCCCTAAATCGGTTGGAACTTTTGATCTAACGTGTTTTAGATAAGCAAATTTATATTAGAAGAGCTAATGGGTTAGCGATAAGTTTTTTGTACTAATTAAGGAGTTAACCAATTGGCTTGGCGAACAGCAAAGCTTTGGAGGTTTAGTCGTAATAATGCAAAAGATAAAAGTTTTGGGTGTCCACACTTTACTTTGCAATCACCAAACCAATTTCTTCTCGCTTTTTTGACCCAAGCACTCGCCACTACAAAGCAAACTCGCTAAAATACAAAGATTACAATTTGTTGTAGGTTTTGTGATTCATATGAAAGCAGCTAAGATAGCCCCTCAACTACTTGAAAGAGCCGCGAACATCTTTGCTGAGTTGGGCTTACCGTTTGAGCAAGCCATCAACGTATTTTTAGCAAAATCAGTTCAGGCCAAAAGTTTCCCGTTTTCTGTTGCCCTTAAAAATGAAGAAAAGGCAAAGGGGGCCTCTCACAGTCAAACACCGCATAAAATCAGCAATGCCGAGATAACCGAGGCAATCCAAGACCTAGTTGAACACTCTCTACCACAGAGTGAAATAGAAAACCTCACGCAGCTAACCTATTGTTGCAACACCTTTGGGTTGTCATTCCCCGTACTCAAGTTGGCTAAATCAACACGACCAGAAGACATACGCAGTGCAGCCAAAGATGCCAAAGAGCGAAACCGCTACTCCACCACTAAAGTGGCCCAGCGAGATGAAAAAACCTACGTTATTTGCACCCAATGGACCGACAGGCACCGCAATGCGTTTTGTCGTTGGCAAGCCATCTTTAGCAATGAATCATAGTAACTCATCTAAAGAGCAACCAAGCATCTGATTAACCACAGGCAACCTAGAACAATAAGGAGATCTATAATGCTTAAGAAAATCCAGCATATTAAGAAGCTTGGTGTTTTCAAAGACTTCAGTTGGGATTGTGAAGTTAAAAACAAAGGTGGTGCCGTTCAGAACTTTGTTGATATCAACATCATCTATGGTCGCAACTATTCTGGTAAGACCACACTATCGCGTATTGCGCGTGCTCTAGAGACAGGCGCTTTATCAGACAAATATGGCTCGCCATCGTTCCAGCTAAAATTTTCTGACAAATCAGATGTAACACTCGCAACCTTATCTACCCATGATAGGAACATTCGCGTATTTAACGAAGATTTTATTAAAGAGAATCTACGGTTTATCACCAATCCAGACGACAGCATTGAACCATTTGCCATTTTAGGTGATGACAATAATAAGATAGAAAAAGAGATCGAAGCTCTTGAAGCGGAACTGGGTTCTAGTGTTGAAGGACAAGAAACGGGGTTGTTTGCCGACAAAAAGCAGGCCACCTTTGCATACAACAATGCCTTTAGCACTCATAAGAAGGCGAATGATAGCCTAGAAAAACAACTGGGTGATAAAGCGACCAACAAAAACATCGGCATTAAATATAAGCCTGAGCGTTTTGGTGACCAAAACTACACCATAAAAAAATTAAAAACTGATATCACGACAGTAAGCGCTCCAAATTTTCAGATGTTAAATTCAGAGCAAGTGGGCGAGCACGAAAAGCTGATTGATGAAAAGGTTTTGCCTGCAATACCTAGATTTTCTTCACCTAAGCTAAGTTTTTTTAGCTTGGCACAGCAATTGGAAACGCTGATTACCAAGCCCATCAGTGAGTCTGATAAAATTCAGATGTTAGTCAAAGATGCAGTACTTAACCGCTGGGTAAATGAAGGTCGTACTAATCATCGAAATAAGCATGGAAAGTGCGCATTTTGTGACAATGAAATTTCAGCTAAACGATGGACTGAGCTTGATAAGCACTTTGACGAAGAATCTGAGCGATTAGAAAAGTCAATTGATGCGTTACTTTCTAAGATAGAAACCGAGAAAAAGACGGTTAATGTCGCACTCATCATTGATCAATCAGTTTTTTATTCTAAATTTCATTCACAACTAACAGCCTTGGGTTCCAGGTTAAAAGCTTCAACCAAAGACTATCAGCTTGCTTTAGATAACCTAACCAAGCAGTTGAAGGCACGTAAAGGTGACATTCTAAATGCTAAAGAATATGAGAGCCCCGCTGATTGCGCTGAAACATTAACGCAAATCTGGCAGGAGTATAGTGACCTTTGCGCTCAATCAGAGTTATTTAGCAGCTCATTATCTGGAGAACAAACAAAGGCTAAAGCTGACTTGCGATTAAAAGAAGTCGCTGACTATTTGCTTACGATTAATTACCAAACACAGCTAGACTCAATTAAATCCTTAAAGCAAAAGAGGGATGAGGCTCAACAAGCACAGGCGACTATCAATGAGGACATTACCAAAAAACAAGCACAAGTTACGGCGAAGAAAGGTGAACTGAACGACGAAGAAAAAGGGGCTAAAAAGGTAAATGAATACCTGAATAATTTTTTCGGGCATCAGTTCTTAACGTTGGAGGCTAAAAAAGATGAAGGACCAACGCAGGACTCCAAGCGCATTCGATTTGAAGTGAACCGTGACGGAAAGAAGGCTTATCACCTTAGCGAAGGTGAATGCAGCTTGCTGGCATTTTGCTACTTTTTGGCCAAGTTAGATGATGTTGCAACCAAAGACTCAAAACCCATTATTTGGATTGATGATCCTATCTCGTCGCTCGATGGTAATCATATTTTCTTTATTTATAGCCTGTTAAATGCAGAAGTTGTCGAGAAGGGAAAATTTGCACAGTTATTTGTTTCAACACACAACCTTGATTTTCTTAAGTACCTGAAAAGATTGAAAGATAATTATATCAACACTGAAAAAAAGAAGGTTGATTGTCAAAAAGCATATTTTGTTGTGGTTAGACAGGGTACAAAATCTACCTTACAGGTCATGCCATCATACTTAAAAGAATATGTGACTGAGTTTAACTACCTATTTCATCAGATCCATAAATGTGCCTCTCTTGATGCCATCGATGATACCAACTACGTAACCTTTTATAATTTTGCCAACAATGCAAGGAAGTTTTTCGAAATTTACCTGTATTACAGATACCCTGATCAAGGCATGACCCCAAGGACTCTTAGTGTATTCTTTGGTGAAGATAGTATTCCGGCAGTCTTAACAGACAGGATTAACAATGAGTATTCTCATCTGTCTGGAGTCTTTGAAAGGGGGGCATCCCCTGTTGAAGTTCCAGAAATGCAAACGGCCGCTAGACAAATCATTGAACGACTAAAGCAAGATAGCGACCAATTTACTTCATTGATGAAAAGTGTTGGTGAGGCAGTTGAGTTGGAAACCGTATGATCTGGGATACTGACTCAGCATTCATAACTAGTAATGTACGAGGCTGAACTTATGGCAGATAACAGCCCACAGCCTCTCAAGGGGAGTTTGTTCTCCTTACAAGTGCTGACAGTCAAACCCGTGTAGAGTGCCGCTTTGAATCAGACACCTTGTTGCTGTCACAAGCTGCGAAGCAAGCCGTTGTACAGGCTAACTCTGCTGATAGAAGGCGATACCACCAAAACAACTCAACGACCTACAGATAATAGCAAGTTATGTTGAGCTGATTTTTAACATGATGAATAAAGGTGCAACTCAACACCACAGCGGAGAGTGACATGAATATTGTTATAGTCCCAAGAAATCAGAGGATTCCCCCATCTGGAGTTAGTACCGCCTATCTTCATATTGACCGCTGGAATGATTTTTCATTCGTTACGATGTTTTACTTGTCACTGTTCGATGAGAAAGGTGCTCTTCACGAAATCGGAAATATCAAAATTGGTTTCCAAGGACAAACAACGGATAAATCAACCTACGAAACATTAGATTCAGTATTTCAAACGCTACCCGATGGATATTTTTCCATTGGCATGGATGTTGACTACTATAAGAAAATCTCAAAACTATCAGCGCCCATTAAGAGCTCATTACTCCATGCGTTAAAGGATATGGCTCAAACTCCTGACCTCATATCGCTAGCTCAGGACGAAGAAGTATTTAGGACCTCTTTACTAAGAGATGTCAGTTTATCTGTGATTAAGGGACAGTTCACACGAGTACTTGAAGGCAGAAACCCACTCACTAATTTCGAGTTTAAGTTTGGAAGACCTCCTCAAACCAAAATGTCTGGTATTGATTTAGCATTTAAAGTGAAAGTTGGAGAAAAGCCGAGTACGAACATTCATGCTCTTATAGGTCGAAATGGTGTAGGGAAGACAACTATTCTCAACGGCATGATTGAAGCAGTTACTAGTCAAGGGCAATCAGAGGATAAGTTCTATGACATTGAGGGGTGGAGAGAGACCCCTATCAATACAGACTACTTCAGTAGCTTAGTGTCGGTATCCTTTAGTGCATTCGACCCTTTTGAGCCTCCTAGAGAACAACCCGACCCATCCAAGGGAACATGTTATTTTTATATAGGACTAAAAAAAGAAGGGGAGTCACTTAAAGGGTTAAATGATATCCATGAAGACTTTCTTCACGCCCTAAAGTCATGCTTTAGTCAAGAGTCGAAAAAGCATAGGTGGCTACAAGCCATCGATACACTCGAATCTGATGAAAACTTTGCAAATATGGAGCTGAAAAGCCTCGCTGAATACTCAGGTGATGTACTAATAAGAAACGCACGAAAACTAATAAAAAAAATGAGTTCTGGCCATGCTGTCGTGTTGCTAACAATCACGCGTTTGGTGGCTACGGTGGAAGAAAAAACACTAGTGTTAATTGATGAACCAGAGAGCCACCTTCACCCTCCCTTACTTTCTGCATTCATTAGAGCATTATCAGACCTCCTCCTTGATCGAAATGGCGTCGCAATTATCGCAACACATTCTCCGGTTGTACTTCAAGAGGTTCCCAAAAAATGTGTCTGGAAAATCAATCGTTCTAGATTGGTGACGGAACCACGCAGGCCCGCCATTGAGACATTCGGCGAAAACGTAGGCATTTTAACAAGAGAAATATTTGGCTTGGAGGTTGTTAAATCAGGTTTCCATGATCTGTTAGTCAAATCAGTCAATACTGGCGATTCGTATCAAAAGATAGTGGATGACTATCGTGATCAGCTTGGTGTTGAAGCAAGAGCATTACTAAAAGCCCTTGTTGTGTACAGAGATCGGAGTAAACACTGATGCTAAAACTTACACAACCAGCTTATGCTTATGCTGATGCGCTTGCTCTCTGCCGAGATGGGATAACAGGTAACATAGGGTTACTCCAGAAGGTAAACAATGCGACCCAAGCTCTACAGGCACAAGCTCAAGCATATGAAGCTTCTGGTACCACTGGTGAGCTATTTACAATTCAACCTCTACAAACTCAAGATGAGGATGACCCTATTGTTTTAGGGCTACTCAAAAAATCTGATTTGATTAAGCTATATGGTAATTATCTGGTGGGGAAAAAGAAACCAGCTCGAGAAGTATATGATGCTTTGATGCTTGCCGCTGATGAAAAATGCCCATTTTGTGGTGGAATCGGACGACCTCGAAACTTGGACCACTATCTGCCTAAGGCTCACTTTCCTCAGTTTTCGATAGTACCAGTAAACCTAGTGCCATCATGTCGAGATTGTAACATGGATGGCAAGGGGGAAGGTTTTGCAACGACAGAAGCAGAACAAGTTATACAGCCCTATCTAGACGACGATCGCTTCTTCAATGAGCAATGGTTACATGCTCGGTATCTTCCAGGTGATGGGAATGAACCAGGTGTTATAGAGTACTTTGTTTCTCCTCCTGACTACTGGGAGCCTGCACAGAAAAAGCGAGTAGAAAAGCACTTTAAGGACTTTGAACTAGCCTTGAGATTTTCTAAAGAAGCAGGGCCTCGACTAGTAGTATTAATGACTCAATACCAAGCTCTACTTGACAATCAAGTAGATGAAGCAACAAGTAAGAACATCATTTTTCAGAGTGTCATCAATACATCGCCATTTATTAACCATTGGGAAAGGGTCATGTGCGCTACGCTAATGTTGGAGTTGTGATTATGCACCAAATTTTACCACCTAAACTCAGCATTACTGAAAGGAGACTCAATGAACGACAATACCCCACAAGCTCCGCATAATGAATTCGTCTTGTTTACCAGTGCAGATGGCACAACTCGTGAGAGTGGGGACAGGCATTCTTTTTGACATAGATACCTAAAGTTATTCGCTTTGAAAATTGCATTTTTCATACAAAATCTAATGCGACTGTGCTTGGTATAATCAAAACGCAAAAATGTTAATTCTCCAAAAGCTTGCCAGAAACCTAAAATCTTATCTCGATCAAAACCGCCAGAATTGAGTTGCTTTTACTGAGTATTTTCAATTCTGAGCTCCCTTCCGAGTTCTCAAGCTTCACGGCAAAATTGCCTTTATCGTACTCAAGCAATTGTTTGATATAAAGTGCATCATCTATTTGAATCAAGGCGAAGCGCTTATCTTCTGGTTTTAACTCAGGCTCGAACACTAATTTGGCGCTGTTCGACAATAAAAAGTCTAATTCAAAGCCGCCTTCTTTTGCGTCAATAACAAAAGCGCTGGCACTGACTCGATCTTGTACTGAAAGGTACTGATTGAAGTCTGCTGTTTTGCCTTCTAAAAATGGAAGAATTTGTTTTTTGCTAATGACAGGAATATCAATATTACCCGACGGCAATGCGTCGTCAGGTTGATGACCGAAGATCAACCAATCGACAGAGACATTAAAATGTTCACCGATAGTATTGAGCATTTTTCTCGATGGTATGGCTTTGCCGTTTAACCAATTTCCAGCACCTTTATGGGTGATCTCAAACAATTCAGATAACAAGGTGATCCTACCCATGTTCTTGGGAGGAAAATTATGACGATCTAACAGCTGATTTAGACGTTGACTGAATTTAAGTTTGCTATCCGTAATTGGCATTTATTACTACCGCATTAAGACCATTTATTCGATGATTATTACATAAAAAGTACAAAATTCGATAGTAAGGTGAGCAGAGTTTAATCTTAGTTCAAGTTTGTTATTGGAATGATATTGTCGGAACGCTGAAAGTTGGCAATACTTCTAAGCCGTTGTAAGTAACTATCTATAATAGTTTTATTCATGATTAACAGGGAGGGAAAGCTGGCATTCGTGCTATCCGTTGCTAACCCTAAGTATTCTTTAAAGTTACCGCAAGAGCGGCCAAAACTTATCCCATGGCAGATTTTAAATTCATTGCGAATGCCTACAACATTTGTTTCTTCTTTAGAAGTGCAATAAATGTCATTCCAGCGAACGATCACTGATTTTTCATGATTGCGCTCAAAGCGATCATGTCCAGCTCGTAACAGTGGGCAATGATCGATAAGCTTATCTTTGACATAAACATCGTACCAATTTGGGTTACTGGAATGTGTTATTTTTCTATCGCCATATTCGTACAAATAGAACATATAAGAGCACCCAAACTCGTATTCTAATTCTGCAAATATTTGTTCGAAAGTTTCAGCGATATTAATGATGGAGGCCACTTTAACCACCTATTGATGGTTAATTTTCGCTAAGAGCAATAATCTCTGGTGGCGTTCTAACTGGACGACGAGTTTCGCAATTAATGAAAGCGAGTGTCTCAATTGCATTAGAAACGATTTTTTCAACTTCATTCTTGGTGACGTTATATTCTAAGGTGCAAGTTGTTTTGCCAATCTGTTTGACGTTAACCTTTATATGTAGCACGTCATTAAAGCTGACTCTTCTACACAAATATTATGGAAATTGAACTTATTATCGTTTCGTTGATCTGATCAGTAAATTACACTAGATAAGGCAACGCATCATGTCAATTTTCAACCAAGATCTATGGTCAAA
>NZ_JAFEUN010000003.1 GCF_016900895.1 Parashewanella hymeniacidonis | reverse complement strand
ACTCCCTCTTTATCTTGGTTTTTTTGAGTTTGTACACAATGCTGGCCTACGAGGTAAAGGGCTGCTTGAGCCACTCATTCAACTATTGGTTACCTAGCAGTCTTGAACCCGATATGAGCCTTCCATTTTTAGTTGTTGGTGCTACAGCAAGGGATATTGTGTTGGTACATGGCTTTGATGCCTCTATAGAACGAGGTACAAGGGATATAGATTTTGGCATTCAAGTAAAAGATTGGAGTCAGTTTGAACAATTAAAATCATCTTTGATTGAAAATGGATTTACGAGTGCTAAAAAACAAGTGCATCAGCTTAATATCATTGATTCAGACGGTTTACCATGGGAGATTGATATTATTCCATTCGGCGCCGTCAGTGATGAGCGGCAGTCAATCGCTTGGCCTCCAGAAAATGTTATCGAGATGAGTGTAGTTGGTTTTGAAGAGGCTATGACTAATGCCTTGCAAGTTACGATTTCTGAATCATTAAATCTACAGCTTAATGTGGCATCTCCTGCTGGAATGCTATTGCTTAAACTGAATTCGTGGTTGGAGCGTGAAGATAGCATTCGTAAGAAGGATGCCTCAGATGTATTCTACCTGACAAAACATTACTCCAAGATCCCTGAAATTCTTGATGCACTATATGATGAAGGTTATATGGAAGCTCAAAATTATCATGAGCACCTTGCAGGAACAATGAAGTTAGCTGATGATGCTAAGAATATCGCAGCAATAAAAACTATAAAGACGCTCAATACAAAGCTGTTCTCCAATGAAGAACAAATGGACAAATTCATTCTGGATATCAGCCGAACAATGCAGGTCGATTATGAAAGTGCAGCTGAAATCGTTGAGATTATCAAGTTAAGAATGGATGGCTAAAATGCGACCTGTTCAATAATTCAAAATATTTACTTTTGAGGCAGATAGTCATCAGGAGCTTTTGCTAGATATAATTTTTTCAACTCTTCAATTGACAGATCATTAGCGTCATCATTCAGCGTCAAACCTTCATAAGACAAGCTTATTTTAAAATTCTGTAACTTAGGTTTGAATTTTGTCTGTTTGTTTACATTTTGTTTTGATTTAGTCAAGTTTGACCTCCAAGGCTAAATTATCCAAAAAATGTGGGTAGCTGTGAGGGAAGCCGATACCCAATATATATAGAAATATGCGAGAATATCACAAAATATCTGATGAAAATTGATTTAACAAATCAAAGAAAACTACTTACATGTCAAAAACTTCAATTAAACCAATCAATAGGGTATTTAGTTGTGCGCCTATGCTGGACTGGACGGACAGGCACTATCGTTACTTTGCACGCTTGATGTCAAAGCAAGCTTTGCTTTATACCGAAATGGTGACGACTGGAGCTATCCTGCATGGTAAAGGTGATTATCTCGCTTACAATGAAGAAGAACACCCGCTAGCTTTGCAGCTAGGTGGCTCCAATTCCATTGATTTAGCAAAGTGCGCTCAAATTGCAGCAGAGCGTGGATATGATGAAATAAACCTTAATGTGGGTTGCCCATCGGATAGAGTTCAGAATGGTCGTTTTGGCGCCTGCTTAATGGCTGAACCTGAGCTTGTTGCAGAATGCGTTGATGCGATGAAACAAGTCGTTGATATTCCTGTGACAGTTAAAACACGGATTGGTATTGATGATCAAGACAGTTATGAATTTCTTACCCAATTTATCGATGTGGTCAAAGATAAAGGGTGTGACGAATTCATTATTCATGCGCGAAAAGCTTGGTTATCTGGTTTAAGCCCAAAAGAGAATCGTGAGATCCCACCATTGGATTATCCGAAGGTGTATCAGCTAAAAAAAGATTATTCCGATTTACATATCAGTATTAACGGCGGTATCAAGACCATCGAGGAGATGCAAAGTCATTTACAGCACTTAGATGGCGTAATGGTTGGGCGAGAAGCTTACAGTAATCCCTTTATTGTTAGTGAGGTTGATGCGCAGCTATGCGGAATGGAGCCTCGTAATTTAACTCGCCATCAGGTTGCAGAGATGATGCTGCCTTATATTGAGCAACACCTGAAACAAGGTGGACGCTTAAATCATGTTACTCGTCATATTATTGGTTTGTTCCAGGGGATTCCAGGCTCTCGAGGCTGGCGTCGTCATTTGAGCGAAAATGCTCATAAAAAAGAGGCGGGTATCGAAGTTATTACTCAAGCTTTATCGTTTATCGACTCTTAATTGTATCAATGGTGAAAATAGCTAAATGTAGTGGTTATTTTCACCAATCTTGTTTTTACTCCTAAACTAAATCACTGTCACCCTCTACGTTTAATTGAATTTAATTCATATATATCAATCTCTTAATGTTCTCTTTGAAACTTGGCACGCCCCTTGTTATATCTAAATTGTCATTTGGATATTTTTTAACAAGGAAAACATTATGTTTAAGCAAATTTCGAAAAACACACTTGGTTTTGTTGGTTCAACAATTTTGATCTCTGGCATGAGTATGAGCGCTCAAGCAAGTGATGTTAATACTGATATTGTTACTTCACTGGAAAGAACAATGGCAGTTCAAACGGCTAAGCTAATTGAAGTTGCTAAAAAAGAAGTGATGTTAAGTTTTGAAGCACAACTTGCTGAAATGATGCATGAATTATCAATAAAAGCAGACGTTACTGAAAACCAAGATAAAGCTGAAGTTGCTAACAACAATGACAAGCAAGAAGATCAAAATAACTCGGATATCGAATAATGGAATTCTTAGCAAACAGTATTGCAGGAGTTCTAATGTTACCGGTGATTAGTTTTGGGTTGTGCGCTTTAGTTTTACTGGTATTAACAAAAGTTTCGAATTGGGAGTAAACCATGCATCGATGGGAATATGAAGTCAAAAAATCATCAAAACTGATTTGTGGTGTTGCATCATCAATGGCCAAGCAGTTTGATTGGTCAACATTAGGTACACGGATTGTGTGGGGTTTGTGTTTAGTATTTGCGCCTTTGACTACGGCAATCGTTTATTTAGTGCTGGCGCAGTTCGTTTATAAGAATGGATAAGGAATTGACGATGAGATTCATGCAATCAAACCTTATCAGTGCGCTTGGAAGTTTTGGAGGACTGGTCGCTTTTGTCGCAGCATTTGGTTGGTTACTGGTACCCGTTGAGCATTTTCAAGTCATTGATGTTGAAGCTCTAGAGCACTTTAACTCAGTGTTAGAGTCTGTGGCTTTATTCGGTATGTCGCCTTGGGTTATGTTTGGACTTTCAAGCCTAGCATTGGCTGTGATCTATTATGTGATTTTTAACTTAAACATTTTACAAGTGGTCTTGGCTGTTTTCTCGACAGCAATGGCGCTTCTCGCATTAAACACGTTAAGCTTTTTTGGCTGCGCCATCACTCTTATTTTGCTTTGCTGTTTACTTACATTCTTTCTCAAAGCCCGCTAATTTATTTTTTAAAAAAATGACTAAACCGTTGCTGAGTTTCTTCGCTTTTTAAACATTCACTGAAAACCTCTAATTCTTGATGCATTTGATGTTGTATTTTGTGCTTATTTGGGCGCATCAATCGTAATGTTTCTCTTACTGCTTTAATGGGGTGGCTCGCAATTTGAATAGCTTTCTTTTCAGAATATTCATGAAGGTTTGGCGTATCGATAATCTTGTTGATTAACCCATAGCCTAATGCTTCTTTTGCACTGAACTGTTCGGCAAGTAAAAAAAGCTCAGACGCTTTTTGATGACCAACTAATTCAGGCAATAACATTGTTGAGCCAGCTTCAGGGATCAGTCCCAAGTTTAAAAATGGAAACTGAAACTTAGCGTTAGGTTCAGCATAAGCTAAATCACAATGCAGTAATATGGTTGCACCTATGCCAACAGCAGTTCCGGATACTGAAGCGATTAATGGCTTTTTAATTTCGAGTAAGCAATAAAGAAATCGAACTGCGGGATGGTTATTGTGTAAATCACCCCCTTTGAGAAAATCAGCAATATCATTTCCGGAAGTAAAGTGCTCGCCGGAACCTTTGATCAGAAATGCTCGAATGTCATTGTCGCTCTCACCTTGAATAAGGTATTCTGTTAGCTGTTTATACATATCAAGATTGATGGCATTGAGCTTATCAGGTTTATTAAAACATAGGGTTCTAACGCCGTTTGCATCATTGACCAAAAGAGCACTCATAATCGGGTTCCTCAAAATAGGGAATACTTAAGTATATGGAGTTTAGGACATTGAAAAAAATAATGAAAATTTCAATCTCATTGTTAATCATCTCTGGTTTTAGTTTACACACCTTTGCCGCTCAAATTTCGTTAGTCTCAGGACATGTAAGAGCGCTTCCTCCAACGGTGCCGAATACGGCTGCGTATTTTACGCTTAAAAACGAAGGTGCAAACGTAAAGCTTATTAAAGCTGAAACTCCGGTTGCTAAAGAAGCACAATTACATACTTTAATCGAAGAGAATGGCGTTGTAAAAATGCGCCAAGTGCCAAGTTATAATTTGAAAGCACACAGTCAGTTAGTATTAACCTCTTCAGGAAATCACATTATGGTGATGGGATTAAAGCAACCGCTTAAAGTTGGACAGATGGTACCTTTAACGTTGTATTTTTCTGATGGGACGAAAAAGATCATTAAGTTACCCGTAGAAAAAGTGAAACAAGAGATGGATCATCATCACCATCATCATTAGGAGTCGTAATGAATTTTACTTGGAGTGCACGTGCGAACAAGTATGTTGGCATTGCAGTAGGTGTTATTTTTGTGGTGTTAACCAGTTTAGGAATGTGGTGGAGTGTGGATCCTGATCCAATTGCACCCGAAGCCAAAGTACAAGCCAATGGTAAACCGATTATTGGGTATTCGACGACCAGTGCGTTAATCAATACTGTGGAAGTATTGCTTAATAAGCCAGGTGGTTGGACATCGAATGATACGCTACCACCGGGCGTGTTTCTTGATAATATGCATTCTTTTGAATTTGGTGCTTTAGAGCAAGTTCGTGACTTAGCCAGAGCCATGAGGAAAGATTTCAGTCGCTCTCAATCTCAGTCGCTTGAGGATAAAGACTTAAGCGAGGCCCAAGCAAAGTTCAATATTGATCATACGAGTTGGCTGATCCCAAGAGCTGAGAATGAGTATCAGGAAGCCGTGAAGTTGCTTGAGTTCTATCGATTAAGGATCAGTGATCCTTCAAACGTTAACGCTCAATTTTATGCCCGTGCGGATAACTTAAATGAATGGCTTAAGGAAGTTCAAAAACGCTTAGGTGGCTTATCTCAACGGTTGTCTGCGAGTGTAGAAACTGAGCGAGTGAATACCGATTTGGCAGGCGATTCGGCAGCGAAGCAATCCACTGAAGTTGCACCGGTTAGACGTTTCAAAACACCATGGTTAGACATTGATAATGTGTTTTATGAAGCGCGCGGTAGTTCATGGGCATTACTGAATTTTATGCGTGCAATTGAAGTGGACTTTGCTGATGTGCTCGAAAAAAAGAATGCAAGAACGAGCGTTCAGCAAATTATTCGTGAATTAGAAGCAACACAGCAGACTGTATACAGTCCTATGATTTTAAACGGCAGTGGCTTTGGCATTTTAGCCAATCATTCCTTAGTGATGGCGAATTATATTTCCAGAGCCAATGCGGCAGTTATTGATTTAAACAACTTACTATCTCAAGGATAACGATGAAAAAAATAATTTTACCTTTAGCACTGTTAGTGTCCGGTGCGGCAAATGCCGATACGATTTTAGGTGGTAAAGTTGGTGTTGACGTATGGCGAGTGGATACTCAAGGTTCCGTTGCTGCAAATAGTACAAGCTCAACTTCCGGTAACTTTGACGCTAAAACACAAGGCAGAATTTGGGTTGCGCTAGAGCATCCGTTACCGTTTATTCCAAATGTTATGCTTAGAGCAAGTCAAGTTGATACTTCTGGAAGTTATACCGTTGGTGCTCAAACTGGACGCCAAGGTTACAACCTAAGCCATGCCGATTTGGTGTTGTATTATGAATTGCTGGATAACGATATTTTGTCTTTGGATGCGGGTGCTGCATATCGCTTGATGAACGGTGAGTTGGATTATAAAACTGGAAACTTGTCAGGTACGAAAGACATCGATAGTGGTATCTTTATGGGACACGCTAATGCAGAGTTAAGTTTACCTGGTTTTGATTTATACGGTTTTGTCGATGTGAATGTTGGCATTAATGAGCGTGATGTTTACGATTATTCAGCGGGGCTAGGCTATAAGTTCGACCTTGCCGCTTTCGATGTCAATCTTCGTGCTGGTTACCGCGATTTTACTTTTGATGTGAATAAGTTTTCAGGCATCAATGCCAATACCAAAGCTGATGGTTACTTTGTCGGTGTTGAATTAGATTTCTAAATCCATTGTAAAGCAGACATAAAAAAACCGCTTAAAGCGGTTTTTTTTATATCTGTAAAGAAGAGGACTTATTTCATTAAGCCATTATTGATACCAATAATGTCATCTTCAGTTAACGTACCAGCAGCTTGTTTTAGTGCTAACACTGACTGGATGTAGCTATAACGCGCATCAGACAACTGACGCTTAGAGTTATATAAATCACGAGTACGGTTTAATACGTCAACAATGGTACGAGTACCAACTTCGAACCCAGCCTGAGTTGCCTTTAATGCACTTTCAGAAGAAAGTACCGACTGCTCATAAGCTTTGATCGAACTGATTGAGGCTTTTACGTTATTAAAATTGTTACGTACGCTTTTCACTACACCACGATAAGTTTGCTCAAGCTTTTGGCTCGCAGAAACGTAATCATACTGTGCTTGCTTAACTTGGGAGCTGACAGCAAACCCTTGGAAGATGGGAACACTTAACCTCACACCAACATTGGTGGTATCACGATCCGCAGGCTGTGAATCGATACCGCTGAGTTTTTGATCAAAGTTTGAGTTGTAACCAGCGTTTAAAGAAAGTGTCGGAAGGTGCCCTGCTTCTTGAGCATCAATCGTTTCTTTAGCAATATCTTTACCCAACTTATCACCCATTAAGGCGATATTTTTATTCTCTGCGATCTTCAACCAATCATTTGAAGATTGAGGCGCAGGAGTCACCGCTGTGAAACGCTTAGTATCTAATGGGTCGATATTTAAGTGATCGATACCAGTGATTTCTCGAAGTGCTTCGTAACTGTTGTCCAGCGTGTTTTGAGCTTGAATTTCAGAGGCTGACGCTAAATCATATTGAGCTTGTGCTTCATGTACATCTGTAATTGCGGTCAGACCAACGGCAAAACGCTGTTTTGTTTGTTCAAGCTGACGATCGATAGCACGCTTTTCTGCTTTAACAAACTCATAATTATCTTTAGCTGTTAATACATCAAAATAAGCTGAAGTCACACGAATCATCAACTCTTGTAGTGCACCAGCGTAAGAAGAATCCGCTTGTGAAGCGACTTTTTCAGATAAGCTTAAGCCAACCCAGACGCTGTGATCATAAAGAGACTGAGTTAATGACACACCTGCGGTATAACCAGAAGGGTTATTGGCATTATTATCATGAGTTTTACTGTAAGACACATTACCACTTATGGTCGGCATTAAGCCGGAGCGACTTTGCTCAATGGCAGCATACAACTTGTCACGTTGTGCTTTTGCTTGCAAAACAACCGGGTCGTTGGTTAGTGCTTGCTGATAAATTTGTAGTAAATCGTCTGCATATGCGGCCGTGGAAGAAACGGCTAACGCTAGTGCGGCACAAACAGATTTCATTTTAAATTTCATGTGCGGTCCTTTTAGACACCGAGTTTTCAATAGAAAACTAATTAACTTCGAAATATGCATATTTTCAAAATAATACGCCAATGAAGCATTGGGATTACAGCAAAGTGAACCTTGAAAATATTGCGGTTTGCGCTTCCCGACGCTTCCCGATACAGCTTTTTACTCACAATACTTGAGTAGGTGGTTCGATATTAAGAATCAAACCTCTAACAGTCAACTCGGAAGTGTAACAGATTTTATTTTGCAACTGTGTGATATGCTGAAAGTAAATTTGAAATCTATCGTTCCATATTTTTGGACCAAACAGGTTATGAAGCGTTTTTCTCAATCCGATGTCGAGCTGTTAAAACAGCAAACCGTTTTCCAAGGCTTTTTTAAAGTCATCAAGTATACATTCAGGCACAAATTATTCGCTGGAGGGTGGAGTGAACCCATTGAAAGAGAAGTTTTTGAACGTGGTGATGCCGTAGTTGTTCTTCCTTATGATCCAGTCACAGATCAAGTAGTGTTGATTGAGCAAATTCGTTTCCCTGCACTGCGATCCAGTGAATCACCATGGTTGTTTGAACTTGTGGCAGGAATGATTGATAAAAACCGAAGCTCTGATGAAGTGGCTAAAGCAGAACTCATGGAAGAAGCAGGGTTGGATGCCAAAAATATTACTCAAATTCAAAGCATTTTGGCCAGTCCTGGTGGCACATCAGAGCGCTTTTATTTTTATTGGGCAGAAGTCGATGCAACTAAAGCTAAAGGGATTCATGGACTCGAGCAAGAACATGAAGATATAAAAGTGCATGTTATGGCGAGAGAACGTGTTTTTGAGATGCTCGAGCAGGGACAAATCGACAATGCTTCGACTGTCATTGGGTTACAATGGCTACAATTAAACCATCACAAAATAAAACCTGTAATTTGATGTCAGTAAAAAAAAATAAGCGATATCAGCCCAATGTCAGTGAATTTCTGGCTTTGTGTGGAAGAAACTATCACAAAATTCAATTGTGGTTGCCGCAAGATGTATTAGCTGGGAGTCAATGGCAGGTAACTGGGCAAGTTGGACACTTAGATATTTCGTTGATAGAAAACACACAATATACACAACTTATTGAAATTCGAAGACCTGTTTTAAGCGATGATTTTATTAATCAACCTAAGATGTTAGTCCGAGTTTATCATGATGCTCAATTAGCAGAAGTGTTAAGCAGTCAACAGATTTATCAACTATATCCAGTGTATGATTATCCTAATCCACAAATGTATCAGCGTAATGAAAAATATCAAATAAATGCATTTTTGGAAGAGCTATTAAAAATAGGCAATCACGATAAAGTGATCGTATAAACTAAACTCTGGAACGAAATCGTGCGACAGGCAAAGATTCACTACCCTACAAAAAGTGAAAATCATGTTTGCATAGTGCAGATAACAGATACTCATTTATTTGGCGAGCCTACAGGTGAGCTATTGGGCGTCAATACCAATGACAGCCTAAACGCAGTCGTAGCGCTAATTGCAAAAAACTCGCATCAAACGGATGCATTACTGGCTACAGGTGATATCAGTCAAGACTATACACCTCAGTCATATCAGAACTTCATTCAATCTATTTCTGGGTTACAGGCACCCTGTCATTTTTCACCTGGAAATCATGATGAATGGCAAATGATGCAGACTCAACTTGCAGCATCTGCTCCTATGGCGTCGGAAAACCAAATTATCTTCGATAACTGGCAAATTCTACTACTGAACTCAACCATACCTAAAAAGCCATCCGGTTACATTGAAGACAGTGAGTTTGCTTTTATTGAACGTGCAATTCATCAGCACCCAGAAAAACATGTATTAATCGCCATGCACCATAATCCAGTAAAAGTTGACTGTAAGTGGCTGGATCAGCATTGGCTGCAAAACGGTGATGAATTTTTACAACGAGTGAGTCAGTATTCTCAGGTAAAAGGATTATTGTGGGGGCATATTCATCAAGAGTTCGATCGTACTTTTGAAGGTCAACACCACCCGATCAGGATGTTAGCTTCACCTTCGACATGTATCCAGTTTACGCCAAGGTCTAATCATTTTGCTTTAGATGGCTTGCAGCCAGGTTATCGTTTGCTGGAACTGAAAGCTGATGGTAGCATTTACTCTACTGTTTATCGTGTTCAAGGCGATCGTTTTTCACCTGAAAATGAAGTTAGCGGATATTAAGTACAGAAATTCACGCTGTGCTTAGCCGCAGCGTGAGGATATATGCTGCTCTACATTCATGGATTTAATAGCTCTCCACTGTCAGACAAAGGCGTGTTAACTCGAACTTATATTGAGAAACATTTTCCAAGCCTTCCTTTTTATCAGCCTCAATTACCTAACTGTCCGGCAAAAGCGATAGAATTACTGTGTAGCATTGTTGAACGTGCATTAGGAAAAGGCGAAAAACTCAGATTTTTGGGTTCATCTTTAGGTGGATATTTTGCTTCGTATTTGGCAGAAAAATACGGTGGTAAGGCTGTGTTAATCAATCCAGCTGTTAAACCATACGAATTAATGGAAGAATTACTGGGCCCACAATTTAATCCTTATACTGAACAAGGCTTTGAAGTTACTCAAGAGCATCAGGTGTGGCTCAAAGATTACGATACTCCTGCGATCTGTAATCCAGATCGTTTTTATGTATTACTGCAAACTGGCGATGAAGTATTAGTTTATCAAGAAGCTGTAAATAAATACCATTGCTGTAAAATGACCATAGAAGCGGGTGGCAACCACAGTTTTGTGGGCTATGATGAAAAGTTACCGCAAATATGTCATTTTTTAGAGTTGACAAATTGACACACAGAAACGCAACATGGCTAGTTTTACGACTAGATTTTCGATTGACCCAAAATAAGAAATGACAATGAATCAATACACATCAGATGCCATTGAGGTTCTAAACGGACTTGAACCGGTTCAAAGAAGACCGGGCATGTATACGGATACCATAAGACCAAACCACTTGGGTCAAGAAGTCATTGATAACAGTGTCGATGAGGCGTTAGCTGGGCATGCTACAAAAATTGATATTATTTTGCATACCGACAACAGCTTAGAAGTGACGGATGATGGCCGTGGTATGCCAGTAGACATCCATCCTGAAGAAGGGATTTCAGGAGTAGAATTAATCCTAACCAAACTTCATGCTGGTGGTAAGTTTTCGAATGATAATTACCAATTTTCTGGCGGTTTGCACGGTGTAGGTATCTCCGTTGTAAATGCTTTATCTAAGCGTGTAGAAATCTCAGTAAGACGAGATGCCAAAGTTTATCAAATTGCTTTTGAAAATGGCGACAAGGTCGAAGAACTACAAGAAGTTGGCACGTGTGGTCGCCGTAATACCGGTACACGAGTGCATTTTTGGCCTGATGCGAGCTATTTTGATTCTGCAAATTTCTCTGTTTCAAAATTGGTTTACCTACTTCGAGCTAAAGCCGTTCTATGTCCTGGGTTAAAAATCAAGTTTGTTAATAAACAGACCAATGAAACGCAAGAGTGGCACTATGAGGCGGGCTTAGAAGACTATCTTAAAGAGTCAGTCAAAGACTCAATCATGCTACCTGAACAACCTTTTGTTGGCAGTTTAAGCTCTAAATTAGAAGCCGCAGACTGGGCCATTACATGGCTGCCAGAAGGCGGTGAATGCATTAACGAAAGTTATGTGAACTTAATTCCTACACCACTGGGAGGCACTCACGTCAACGGGTTTAGGCAAGGACTATTAGAGTCCATGCGTGAGTTTTGTGAGTTCCGTAACCTAACGCCAAGAGGCGTTAAACTTTCACCAGAAGACATCTGGGATCGCAGTTCATATGTACTGTCGATAAAAATGCAAGATCCGCAATTTGCAGGACAAACCAAAGAAAAACTGTCGAGCCGTCAAAGTGCAGCTTTTGTCTCTGGGATTGTGAGAGATGCGTTCTCTCTTTGGTTGAATTCAAATACTGAGTACGCTGAGTCTTTAGCGGAAATGTGCATCAATAATGCACAAAAGCGTTTGAAAGCGGCTAAAAAAGTAGCGCGCAAACGGGTGACTCAAGGCCCCGCATTACCGGGCAAGTTGACGGATTGCAGTTCACAAGAGCCGATGAGAGGCGAGTTATTTCTAGTGGAAGGGGACTCGGCGGGAGGCAGTGCCAAACAGGCGCGTGATCGTGAGTTTCAGGCCATCATGCCATTACGTGGTAAGATCCTAAATACTTGGGAAGTAGATGCTTCACAGGTATTAGCATCGCAAGAAGTACATGATATTTCGGTCGCCATTGGTTGTGACCCCGACAATGATAACATCAGTGAATTACGCTACGGCAAAATTTGTATCCTTGCCGATGCGGACTCCGATGGTCTGCACATCGCCACGCTTTTATGTGCACTTTTCTTAAAGCACTACAAAGTCCTTGTTGAAAAAGGCCATGTTTATATTGCGATGCCACCACTGTTTAGAGTCGATATCGGTAAAGAAGTCTTTTATGCACTCGATGAAGGTGAGAAACAAGGTATTCTTGATCGAATCGCGGCAGAAAATAAGAAAGGTAAAGTACAAGTAACGCGATTTAAAGGATTGGGTGAGATGAACCCGCTGCAGTTACGTGAAACTACCATGGATCCAAATACTCGTCGTTTGGTACAGCTAACCATTGATGATGCTGAAGAAACATTAGCTCTGATGGATATGCTGCTTGCCAAAAAACGCTCTGGCGACCGCAAAACGTGGCTGGAGACTAAAGGGGATTTGGCCGATTTTTAAAATTGCTGATTCCACCATAAGTTTGCATTAGTGCACCATAAGTTTGCATATTCTTACACCATAAGTTTGCATATTAACAAAAGTTAACTTGCCTTAACATTTAGTAAGGTGGATTCTTGCGCTGTTACAACTAGACTGGAGCAGCGCAAGTGAGTGGTAATTCAAGTCGAAGAGACATCAGTAAACTGATGTCTAAAAGTATAAACGTATTCCCTGCTGATAAATCACTAGATCAAATTAGTTATCAAGAAAGCTCTCTTGAGGCCGATCTTTGCTATCATCTGGAGTTTGATAAAAACGTTTTAAGCTATCAGCCTCAACCTCCCAAAATATTTTTCCGATACAAAAATGAGCTGCATGAATATACAGCAGATTTCCTTGTTAATTATAGAGATGGCACAATCCGTTATATTGAGGTTAAGTTCAATAAAGACATTGAACGTATAGATGATTTTGATGAGCGGAATGCGGCAATCGAAATGACTTTGGAGTCAAAAGGCTTTGAATTTCAGGTTCTAACTGAAGATGAAATAAGACGGAAACCTTTATATGAAAACCTTCTTTTGCTCTGGGCTGCGAAAAATATAAACCTTGATAGTGAGTTTATACTACGAGTTATCAAAACCCTCGATCGCTACGGCTCTATCACTATTTCAGATTTATTGACAGCAGATGGCTCAGACTTGGAGTTTGAGCAAGTTTATAGGCTGATTTTTGACGGAAAGCTTCTCGCTCCTATTAATAAAGAGCTTTTATCAAAACAGACCTTAGTCAAGCATAGTGGTGAGAGTTATGAGTGCTACTTATAAAGTTGGTGACTTTCTAGTTATTGATAATGATTGTGCTAAGAACCAATTTGAAATCCTTTCAGTTAGTCCAAAGCTAATTAAGTTAAGAGACAGTCTTTCTGGAGTGCAATCGGAAAGAAAAGTTAGAGAACTTGATGAGCTGGTTGTATCAGGTGTGGCCATTATTCACCCAAAAAATACACGAGAAAGAGAGCTTCTTGACACTAATGTAATTGATTTTGCGAGTTACCCTGAAGAATTAAAGCAAAAGGCTAGAGAGCGGTATGTTTTTGTTTCTGAAATTTTAGGGCAAAACTTAAAGTCATTAAGTGCTAAACGGCTCTCGCCGATCGTTGAAAAAATATATCAAGAAAACTCATTTAAAGAAATATCTAAAAAGCCAAGTGTGAGGGCCGTGCGGTATTGGTTGGATAATTATCAACAGTCCAATTGTAGTATCCGAGCTTTATTGCCTAGAAATCATGCTAAAGGAAACAGAGACGCAAAACTGGAATCAATTTATGAGCCTTACATCGAAAAAGCGATTGAATACTTCAAAGCTCCTGAGCAACCATCTGTAGCTAAAGCGTATGATCACCTCGCCACTCTGATTCATTTTGATAATAGAGTTATCCCTATATCAAAAAAAATGAAAGTTCCGACGTTAACAGCATTTATAAAACGATTAGAAAAGTATGCAAAGAAAGAAATAATTGCCGCAAGACTTGGCAAAGCAGAAGCAAATAAATTATTCAAATTAAATCAACTCTCTCAAGATATTACCTTTATTCTTCAGAGAGTCGAAGTTGATCATACATCAATAGATTTATTTATTGTGGATAGTAAATTATCCATGGTATTGGGACGGCCATATATCACTGTATTACTGGATTATAAGTCTGATTCAATTCTCGGGTTTTATATTGGTTTCGAAAAACCTAGTTATCTCAGTATTGCAAGAGTGCTAAGGCATTCTATTCTGCCTAAAGGGTATATAAAAGAACGTTACCCAGAAGTTCAAAATGCTTGGGAGTGTTACGGTATTCCAAAAGTTTTAGCTGTCGATAGGGGGAAGGATTTTGAGAGTATTGCCTTAATAGATGCTTGTCATGATTTAAATATCCGAATAGAAAGAAATCCTGGTAAACACCCGTGGTATAAAGGCTCAGTCGAATCATTTTTTAAAAGCCTGAATGAGAAATTATTACAGGATATGAAGGGTAAAGTTTTTCCAAACATCGTTGATACAAATCTTTATAATCCAGAAAAGAATGCGATTATTACAATGGATCTATTTTTATACATATTTCATATTTGGATTGTGGATTTGTATCAGCCGGATTTTACTTCTAAGAGAACCATTATTCCAAGAGAGAGCTGGATTGAAGATCTTGATTCAGTGCCAAGACGGATTATGAATGAGAATTCGTTAGATATTGTACTTTCAGAAGTAAGCTCAAGAATGAATAGTTCTAATGGAATAGTTTTAAATCATATTTGGTATGACAGTGATGAATTAGTAAAACTTAGATCTGAAATTGGGTTTACTAATGTTCAACTCAAATTTAATAGAGAGGACTTAGGTTATATTTACGTGTTAGACGAGCGAGATCCTCTAGATAAAAGGTATTTTAAAGTTCCTGCAAAAGACCAAAAATACGCTAATGGTTTAAGTTTGCACCAGCACCAAGTAATAAAGACATTTAATAAAAATAAGCTTAATAACAAGTATGATCCTGAAGCCCTAGCATGTGCGAAAATGAAAATTATTGAACTTATTTCTGACTATTTAAATTCGACTAGTTCAAAGAAGACATTTTCAAATCAAAAAATATCTAGATTTTTCGATATAGGTCAACAAAAGGATCAAAGTGTTCGTTCATCTGTTGTGGATATCCCAACTACATTTTGTAGTGAACCTCAGTCTATTTCTGATTGTAATGAATCCCAACACAACTCTGAAGCTGAAATTCCAACAGAGGAACTTGAAATTTATGATGGAAAAGACAACACATTACCTGACAAGCTAGACTTCTAAGAGGTGAGGAACTTTGGACATGAAGCAATCGAAAGAAGAGGCCATTAGGAGTTTGAGTTTTTTTGTGGCAACAATGCAGTTAAAAAAAATCTTGGATGCAATGAAGATAATTCGAGAGTTTAGCAAGATCAATAACTATGAGGTTATGCCTAAATGCATGTTGCTTACTGGGGAGGCGGGTGTCGGTAAGACATATTTTATTAAGCAATATGTTGATAGTTATCCGAGATATGACATAAGCGATGACTTTGGAGAAAAAACAATTGTTCCAGTCTTATATTGTGAGCTACCTAAAGCTAAGCACCCTAAACCAGTTGTATCCCAGTTACTGTATAAGTTAGGTGATCCTTTAAAAGGACTAAAGGGGGATGTTAGAGAGCTTACTGAAAGGTTAATTCATCTTCTAAAGGAAACGAAAACCGAATTAATTATTGTTGATGAAGTTCAACATGCTATAGAAACTACAAATAGAAACGTTATTCAAGAAATTGGTGAATGGTTTAAAATTTTAATTAATGAAAGTCGAATTCCAATTGTGCTAGTGGGAGTCCCATGGGCCCAGCCTGTAATCGACGTTAATGCACAGTTAAGAAGGCGAGTGAGATATCACTACGAATTGAAAAACTATACTCTTAAGACATTTGACGAATTTCAAATGTTTCTTCAAAAAATTGAAGAACGGTTACCAGTTAAAATTTATACAACTCTATGGGAAGTTGAGATGGCTTTCAGATTGTTTGCAGCTTCAAATGGTAATTTATCAGAATTATTGGAAGGAACCATCATACCTGCCTGTGAAATTGCTATTACGAACTCTCAAGAGGTTGTAACGGAAGAAAACTTTATAGAAGCCATTGATGAAAACTCAAATTTTAAATATAAAAATCCTTTTTTAATAGATTCCATTAAAGATATTAGAGCATATCAGCAAAAAACGAGTTCAAGGTGGAATGCAAGTGCAAAAAACAAACAACAGAGAGTTATCGATGCTGTTTATGCAAAAGTAAAATTTTCAGACTTGAAACTGAACGATATTCTTTCGAAAAAGAAATAGCACCTAATTTGCTAAATTTCAGTTCACGATACCAAGCGTTTTTGTGAGTAGCGTCTCACTACTCCTCTAGTGATCAGGTTACCCTTTCGCTTATGAAGTTCCTCATTCGCACTAATATTTTCGAAGATGAAACCCTTGAGAGTTATCTTTTAAGACTCGCAAATGCTAATGGCTTTACAAAATTTTCTTTATTTCAAAATAGCTTAAAAGAACTGTTTAGTAGAGAAATCAGTAAGCGACGATTATCTGGTGCACTACCACCTTCACTTTCAAGAGTTAACTTATATAAAGCCAAAAACTCTAGCGTATTTCGAGTTCGGGCTTTAAAACTTATCGAACAGCTTGCTAATATAGAAAAACGCTCTTTACTCGACATATCCATACTTAGAACAAACTTACGGTTTGGGGCATCTAGAACTTTATCTCGTAATGGCGTGTTATTTCCCAAACTCATATTAAGAGATGATTCTTGTACTATTCCTGTTTGTCCTGAATGTTTGAAGCAGTCGTCTTGTATTCGGTTTGATTGGCATTTAAAGACAGTTTCATATTGTCATTTGCATCAAGTTGATTTGATTCATCACTGCCCTCAATGCGATGCTGAATTGAACTATATCAAAAATGAATTGATTGATAGTTGTACTTGCGGGTTCAGACTGGCAGACGCTTCGGTTAATAAGAATGAAACAGCTGTGGCAGTTGAAAATGAAAGTGAATCCTTAGCTGATTTTGGCAAGTGTCTTTGGTTTTCTAAACATAAAGGTGTTGCACTTGATGCTCATGATTTCATATTAAAGCTGGGATCTTACTTCAAAGCGTGGCCGCAAAACTATTTATCAGAGCTACAAGGCTTTGAAAGGAAAGCTCAAATAATCCAATCTCAACCTTTCAATAAAATAGCTGTAAATGATATTTGGAAAGAGCAGTTATCAATTGCAAAATGTGCATCACCAGTTCGCTATAAGAACGCTGTAATAAATGTGATAGCAGATTACTTTATTGAGCTTGTAGACCGCTATCCAGCATCAGAAAATCAACACGCTAACATTGCGGATTCGCTACTCACTTTGATAGAAGCATCATTATTAATGAGAACCACAACTGAACAGGTTTATTTACTTGTTGAGCAAGGATATTTAGATATTGCCGTCAATATTAAAACTGAGCAATATCTTGAGTCACACATACCTGTATTTTTCTTACGGCAAGTTGTTGAGCTAATGCAATCTCAAGGTGTTCGAGGGCATGACTTCAACCGATTAACAACGGTGTGGTGAGTATGTTGATAGAACTATCAAGTTTGCTATCAATTAATAATAAAAATGAACGAAATAGGGAAATAAGGGAGCGCCTTAGACCAAGTAATGAACCATTATCAGTAGATGGTTATGAACAGCAATTTTGCGTAATACTATTAAACTTGGGGTACTCAACAAGCCGTACTGTTGATCTACTAGACTCAACATTAGCATCAAATTTTATAAAGGATGAAGAGCTTTTTTCAAAAGCTGTTTCTGAATCGAAATTTTTTCATACTCACAATGCTAAATTTCCAGATATTCGAATTAAAGATCAAGTTATTAGAGCATCAGTTATTGAGCGTAACGTTCAAGGTATTTGCAGTAGTAGTGTTATCAATTGCGTTAGTTTTGGATATGCAAATAATGGAAATTGTGTGTCTAAGGTTTTACCCCTTATCACAGAATTTGTCTGGAAGAAAAAAGTTACTTTCCTTGCTGAGTTGATTTGCCAAAATGAACCGTTGTGGTTAAACAATCTAATAAAACTAGGTCTACCAGAAGAATCACTTGAAGAGCTCAAACACCACCTCAACAAATCTCTCTCTCCAACCATGCCTGAAAAGGTATGTAAAACTATTCAACTGAGGTTCAAACATAAAAACGAATTTATTGCAGTAACACCTGTTATCAGTCATGCATTAAGCTCACAGCTTCAAAAGCTATGCTGTTCTAATGCATTTAAATGTAGAACAATTAGTCATCCTCGAATGACAAATGCTGGTAGTTTTATGACTCGATTAGGAGGACGGTTCAAGGTTCTAAGCTATTACCCTAATACAAGGAATGTAAAATCATCCGAGCCTATTAACCTGGCAAACGATAGCGTTCTTTATTTCAAATATTTTCAGTCAACTAAGTTTATAAATGCTTTGAGAGAGTTTGTATTTACTCGCCCTTATTCAACCTTACGATTGAAAAGGCTTGCACGTATTAGTGCTATCATGTGCATTAGAAGATTACTTCACCTGTGGATTTTTAAGTTCATTCGCGATAAAAAATCTGATGATATAAATCAGTTTATCAGTGAACTCAGTAACCTTTTACATAGCCAGTTAAGTCAATCTCAAAAAACAGAAGTTTTTGCTTATCACCCTAAACTACTAAAAGTCTTAAAGTCACAAATTCAATATGTGGTTAAACATCCTGAGAAGCCTATAGCTAAAGATGCTAGCCCTGTTATTTATCTACATCTTAAGGGGTTGGTTGCAGAAGGTGTAAATACGATGAGTAACCAATACTTGTGGGGAATGCCTTCCATAATCGCATTGGCTGGCTTTACTCAAGAATTTGAGATGAACTTAAATGAATGTCTCGGTCAGGAGGCTCAACCTTATGAAGTTGCACTCTTTGTGCATTCATATGAATTGGCTTCAGAAACTTCACTACCTGAATTTGATCGCATTGTAAAAGTTAATGGCAAATACACTCCTCAAAGGCCTGCCCTTATTGATCTATCCAAAAGCACAATGAAATTTGATTTGGTGATAAAGCTCAAAGTGGTTAAAGACAGTCCGCATATATTGGATAATAATGAACCTTTTCTTAATGCCGTTCCAGATCGAATTATGGGGGGTGAAATTGATTTTGGTGAGGGAATTACAGATAAAAATTATATCTTAACGGCAGATTCAGAAAAGCTATATAAATCAATCGAAACTTTACCTCATGCAGGGTGTTGGTTATACCCTACAACATTAAAGCCTAAAAACTTAGATGAAATGTCAGTCTTACTAAAAGATAATTTTTCATTAAAGCCAGCTCATATCGGTTATGCCTTTTTAGAAAAACCAAAGTCTAGAAAAGGAGCCATATGTTCGAAGCATTGCTTTGCTGAGTCAGTTTTAGGGCTCATACGCTGTGTGAATCAAGTTGATGTTTGCTATGAAGGGATTGAAAGCTTTTTAAGCGATGCGTTTTGGAGCTTTGAAGTATCAGATACTTCACTGATTATGAATAATACATAGGAATAGATCATGGACATTCCTCTTAGTCTTAGTTATAGAGGCTCTCTGAGAACGAGTGACGCTACCTTTTCATGTGTTATGTCTAACGGAGATATTAGACCGGTTGAGATTCGACACCACATTGCGAATTCAAGCGCATCAAGTTTTACTGAGGGGTACTTTAAGCAAGGTGTTCTAGCACAAGATGTAACGGCTTACCATCTTGGGAGGACAGAGCTTCATCCGTCACCATACTGTTGTGTTCATTTTGGAACTAAGCAGTTACTCTGCGAATTTTCCATAAAAATTCTATCCAAAAGTCTAAAACCAAACGCATGTGACGATCCAATCGTTAGAGAATACCTCAAAGAGCTAGCAGCAATGTATGCCGAAAAGGGTGGTTATTATGAGCTTGCTAAACGATATGCCAAAAATCTTTTGCGAGGCGCTTGGCTCTGGGAAAATATTGAATCTGAGTCAGTAACCGTTGTAATCAAGCGGTGTGGTCAGCTTTTAGTAAAAGTTAAAAATGCTCAGAATATTGATTGGGATGAAGGTTGGGATGAATACCAAAGTGAGCTATCAACGCTAACGGAACTTATTGCTAACTCGTTCTGCTCAAAAGGTGTTTGCATTCTAAATGTGGCTGCATATATAGACGTTGAGGTACTTCAAGAGGTTCTTCCCAGTCAACTTGTGCCGCCTGAAAGTAAACGTCAGGAAGGTAAAAAACGTAAGATAAGTAAAGAAATCGAGTTCGCTAAAACTACTCTAGCAAATGATCAAGTAACGGTGTGTCTGCGTAAAGCAAAAGTTGGTGCAGGAATACAGCTCATTGATGACTGGTGCAGTGTTGGAGAGCCACTTAGGGTAAGTGAATACGGTGCCGATAAATATCAACATCTAGCATTTAGAACACCTCAATTGAAAAATGATATTTATGCCCTTTTACCGAATGTTCCCGATTACATTCAGCTTTTAAAAGATAATCAATTAGGGGATAATCCAATATCACAAGAAATTCATTTTGTTATGGCGATATTAGTTAAGGGCGCTGTACTTAATCGTAAAAGTGACAAAGAGGATAAGTAGTATTGCGTTACTTTTTTGAGATTAACTACCTGCCTAAGCGTGCCTCAAATAATTTGATTGCAGCACATTGTATCTCAATTCTACATGGTACTGTTAGTCGAGATAAATGCTCTTCAATTGGGGTGTCTTTTCCAGATTGGAACGGTTCGGATGTAGGGCAAAGCATTGCTTTTATTTCGAAAGATGAAGATAAACTCTTAAAGCTTAGTAAACACTTTGATTTCAGAGTGATGGAAGAAGAAAGTGTGATAACCATTTCTGAGCTAAAACAAGTCCCAATTGAAGTAACAGAGGTTCAATACATCAGAAATAATGGTATTGCCAAGCTTACGCTAGCTGAAAGGAAGAGGCGAATCGAGCGTTGTGTATTGCGGGCGAAAAGATCAGGTCGAGAATACCAACCTCAGCATGAATATAAAGACAGAAGCTTCGGTTTATTTCATAAATTAATTTTGATTAGTCAAAGTTCGAGGCGTTCCTTTCCGTTATATATTGAAAAAGTGGAAGGAGTAAAAGAGGTGAAATGTGATTTTAGTCACTACGGGCTCGGTTCTAATCAGTTAATAATGGGAACCGTACCAGATCTAAGTTTCGACCATTAATTTCTACGAGAGTTAAATGCACTTAAATATCAGGAGGTTAATCTATGGTGAAAATAGATGGGTGCTTTTGTAGGAATCATTGTAACAGTCAGAGAAGTATGGGCTTTTACTGTATTTTTTCTTGTAACCTACCGCACAGGTAGCCGAAAATAATCGCTCAGCATGTTTTCGCTGTCATCCATAGTAACCTACCGCACAGGTAGCCGAAAATGTTAGTAGGTGCTCAAGTTGCTGGTTGTAAGTGTAACCTACCGCACAGGTAGCTAAAAATACACAATCACAATGCCTGATTAATGTATTGTTGAAAATTAGTTAGTTGCTTGACCTATAAGCTGTTGAAGCTTTTCTTAGCTCAACAGCTTATTATTTAATTAAGTTTATTGGTGTATAAGTTAATAATACCATCATCCACACTTGTCCCTGAAATAAGCTCATAGTCTTGCAGCGGCTTACCTTTTAGTTGATGTCGAAGATAATATCGGGCTTGAAATTCTTTAATGCTTGTAGCTGTGATATGAAGCACAGGTCTTGTCGTACGATTCACTTTTAGTTTGACGCCTTTTACAAAGCCTCTTTTTATGAAATCGTAAATAACGTTTTTGTTTATCCCTAGCTTTTTGCAAGCATCACTTGGTGTTAGGTGTAATTCATCTTCAGGATCTTCAATTGAAAGCATTGGTGTGAATTGTTGAAAGGAAAGAGGTGAGCTTTTTGATTGGCTTAAAGTGAAGCTAAGCCTACCAGACAGCATCTTGCAGATGACAGATGCAAAGTTATCTCCTCGTAAAGAAAATTGCTTATAACTACTCTCACGTCCTTTTCCAGTATCTATTAACGAAGCTCTTTGTTTCAATTGTTTTACTAGTTTAATAAGTTCATTTTCTTCTATCAGCCAATCTCTGCTGGTTTCAGATGGCTGAAGAAGTGGTGTGATGATGTTTGATCTAATAAGAGTTCTGAGGCGAAATTGACTAATTTGTAATAGGCTGGAAGCTTCTGTAAGACTGAGACATTTAGTTAGCCGCTTTCGGAGAGTATCCATCTCGCTACGTTTAAAAACACAATTACCGTTTACTGATGATTCATAAGGCTGGATAAATCCCTCACGAATAAAAATGCTAAGCTTGGTCTTTGGGACTGACAAAAATTGGCAAGCTGTTTTTTCATTAATGTATTCAGCTGATGCAATTGTATTAGCAGCTATCCATTTTGACGAAGTTGAAATTACGCCATTAGCGAAATGTGTTTCGATATAGCTTTCAAAGTACTTTCTAAGCCAAGTATACCCTTCGGAAACCTGATTACTTTTGGCATAAAGTTCGTCGTATAAATCACGATAGCACTTCCTAATTCCCGTTAAGCGCTTATTACTCATTGGGTTATTTTGAAAGTGCTCAAGAAGATTGAAATACGACTTAGGCCAATCTTTCAAATACCAGTGGGCTGCTAAATACTGATTTTTATTTTTTGTATTTGATGGATATGCTCGATAATGAAAGCGTGAGAGGAACGAGACGATATCTAAAAATTCAGCGATGTTGAAACCTTCAACACAAGGATAAGTTTTAGGTGACTTGTTTTGCCATAGTCCATCAATGTGAGTATTTATCGTTATCTCAGCTTCACAAGTGTGGTTATGAGGAGTGTTATCTTTTATGTAATTTATCTTTTTTCTGAGGTAATGTGTACTCCAGCTGAATCTTTTTCCTGTCTCATTGTCAACAGAGATCATCCTACAGCGATGTTTACTACAATAGGTTTTGAACTTCAATGAATTGAGAAGGTTTAATTCACCAGAATTTTGGTAACAGGTAGGACAAATTCTCAGATACGTAAAGTCTATCAGCTTCATTAAGTACTCTTGCTGTTTGTATTTGATTCTAGTTGCGGCAGTATTTGATAAGCGATGTTGAGTTATTTGGTTAGGCTCTAAGTTCACTAGATATGAAAGTTTGTCAGTATCAAACTCACCAAAAAATAAACGCTTACTTGGAACCCTTGTGTTGATAAGTTCTTCACCTAAATTCTTCATCAAAGTTTGAATGTTGCGATAGCCGTTTGCGTTGGCTAATCGATGCAGGTAGCAAGGGAGAAGCTCATTGGGGTGGAGGTACAAGCGATTGAGGAGTTTCAATAAAGTATCAGATAATTAATATTGATAACTAATTAATACAAAAAATAGTTAATTATTCAATTAAGATTAATTTATATTAATCAATGGTTAAGGTTTAATCTGGGGTATTGTTCGATAGATGTTTGCGATATTTTTGTAATAAAGTGCGTATTCCGGTAAAAGTGAACCTGAATTTAGACTTTAAAATTATAAAGGTTGTTATTTGTAATGTTGATGCACATCAATTCAGAATAGGCCGCTATGGTTTTTCCATGTGATAGAAACCTTTGATTCATAAATACCCTACAAAAGACCTCAGTCGTTATCGATTCAGGTCTTATAAAAAACTATTGGCATAAATGATCAGTACTCAATTTCTTATCACTCAACTCAATAATCTTACCTTTTGAAAGCCTTTTATGCCCTCCAACATCCTTAGACTTAACAAAAGCTAAGACTGTTTGGTCATCAGCAGTATTCCAGCCATAAGCGATATACTTGATGTCAGCAAGGTAGTCTTGATTACCAGTTTTAAATTCTGCGACGGCTATTGATGAGTTAGGTGCTTTATTTCCTGTAGCCGTCAAATGTATTAAGCCAATATCGCTATCAATCAAAAATCTTGCAGTGTGTCCAATTGAGTTTCTATGATTTTCAATAAGCTTGGCCTTGATATTGAGCGCCAATAAGTGTTCTATAACAATGTGTGCTAAATTGCGTTTACGCTCTATCGGTGTATTTCCTGTAAGTTTCAACTTTTAATCTCTTATGGCTTTTAATTAAAACAAATCGTCTTCTTTACTTAATTGGTTGTACGATTTAAAACTGCCAGGTCTCGCTAAGCTGTGCTGGCTTTCCAGTTTTAACTCAATGCAAAGCCTACGATAAATATCTGGCGGAAACCCGCCTTCATACTTCCATGAATCTTCGCCATTACTCATATCGAGCACACCAGAAATATTAGGATAGTGATGACCTAAATTATTCTGGACAATGTATGCAGATAACTCTTTGCTGGTTCTAAACTTCAAAGGAGACAAGTCATTAACTAGCTGTTTAAACTCTTTATCTTTCTGGACTGAATCATTATGCCTTGCTAGCGTATCTTTAAATACTTTCTCAGGATCATTATTTACACCAAACCCCATATACTCTAATGCCTCTATTTTTTAATTGCCAATTTATTCCTTATCTATATTAATTAATATCTAAATTGCATAAACAAATGCATCTCACACTTTACGACTTTATTGTTTGGCATAATTATGGGCTAACAATCAAATTTAATAGTATTAAAAAGTTTGAAATACGGCTGCATCTTTCAGCCAAAAAGAGAATAGTAAATATGAAAAAAGCTGCATTTGTATGCAATATGAAGAAAGAATGGATAAAGGTTATAACGTTGCTAATAACCCCTCTGTTTCTGGTTAGTTGCGCTCAAAGTGGTTACAAGCAGTTTTATCACTCATATGTGGATATTAAGGCTATACCAGATGTAGAGCTTATTTCCAAAGGAGAGATGCCAAAAATACTTAGCAGCAATAATTTGACTAGAGATACTCTCATTTTGCGTTCCAAACGATATATACCAATTGGCTATTCATCATTCAATGGCGTTTATGAGGATACTAGCAACGCAGCAAAACAAGCTTTAATAGTTGGTGCAACAGTTGTTCTTGTAAATGCACAATATACCAATACCCAGGCAACGACAAATACTTTACTTATACCAAGTAATACAACAACTAATCATTACGGTTCGATCTCTAGTGGTACAATAACAGGTACATACACTGAAACATCAACAACCCACGATACACAAATCATTCCAATAACCACACATCAACGCAGGTATGATCAAGAGGCTATATATTTTGTAAAATCAAATTTTAAGCCAAAATTTGGTATCTCTTTAAGAGATTTGACTCCAAAGCAAAGAACAACATTAGGACGAAATACAGGGCTCCTAGTCGAAATTGTCGTAGAAGACTCTCCCGCTTTCAATTCAAATGTATTAGTAAATGATGTATTAATTTCAATTGATGGTGTCAACGTCAAGAATGTAAGTCATGCAGTCAAGTTACTAAGGGAGGTTCCCCCTTCTCAAATCTACTCTGTTTTAAGAGTTATACGTAAAGGTGAAGAACAGGATGTTAAGGTAACCCTGTAAATATCAAATAATAAGCTAGATCATTTAAATGACTTAGGGGCACAAGCCAAACCGTCTTTGTGTCCCACTTAGGACTATTTGAAGTTTTATAAAAAGTTGAAAGTTGTTACATCAGACTGAACTACAAAATCTTATTCGCACTAGTTATCAATCAGCTTATTTAACATTTGAAGCCCATAGTAATGCAGCAGCGGAATCACGAGTGCTCATTAAAGAGTAATATGCTTCAGAATTATATCGCTCCTCTAATATAGCTGGCTGGTTGGAAATCCATATCGCTTTGATAAATTGGTGATCTATTGCAAATGATAGTTTGTGGTACTTAGCACCCTCTATCTCATAACTAACTATTTATTCCTTATTTATATTAAGTAATATCTAAATTGCATAAATAAATGCATCTCACATTTTACGACTTCGATGTTTGGGATAATCATGGGCTTAAAATCACAAATTTTAATCAAGGCATCTTTTACTTAAATAATCATTTAACTTAGGGCAGAATAGCCTGTCTTTTTCTTTGATTCTTGAATAAATCAATCAGCCAAAAATTACACAACATGATTGATAACTCGATTCTCTTTACTTTTCTGGGTGGATAGCAAATGAACCACAGCGTACACAACAAGCTGGTTTCTTTTATTTGGTCGATTGCGGACGATTGTTTGCGTGATGTGTATGTTCGAGGTAAATACCGAGATGTGATACTGCCGATGGTAGTGCTGCGTCGTATTGATACTTTGCTAGAACCAACAAAACAAGCTGTGCTCGATGAAGTAAAATTCCAGAAAGAAGACATGCAAGCAACCGAGCTTGATGATGCTCCGCTGATGGAAGCCTCAGGTTATGTATTTTACAACACCTCAAAATGGACGCTGAAAAGTTTAAAAAATACAGCGACCAATAATCGTCAAATTCTATTGGCGAATATGGAGGATTACTTAAACGGTTTTAGCAGTAACGTCAAAGAAATCGTAAAATGCTTTAACCTCGCATCACAAGTACGGCATATGTCTGAAAAGGACGTGTTGCTTGAAGTGATTGAAAAGTTCGTATCGCCGTATATCAACCTAACGCCTAATGAAAAAGAAGATCCTGAAGGCAACAAACTTCCAGCACTTACGAATCTTGGAATGGGTTATGTGTTTGAAGAATTGATTCGAAAATTTAACGAAGAAAACAACGAAGAAGCAGGTGAGCATTTCACGCCAAGAGAAGTGATTGAGTTAATGACCCACTTGGTGTTTGACCCAATCGAAGCCAATTTACCCGATCCGTTGACTATCTACGACCCTGCTTGCGGTAGTGGCGGCATGCTTACCGAAGCGCAAAACTTTATTGAAGAAAAATATCCTGTTGCAACAGGTAAGCGTGATATTCACTTATACGGCAAAGAGATCAACGACGAGACTTATGCCATATGTAAGTCCGATATGATGATCAAAGGCAATAACCCTGAAAATATCAGAGTCGGTTCAACACTCGCTACCGATGATTTTACCGCTAATCGCTTTGACTTTATGCTGTCTAACCCGCCTTATGGCAAAAGCTGGGCGAGCGACCAAAAGCATATTAAAGATGGCTCGGATATCATTGATGGCCGTTTCCAAGTCAAGCTTGCTGATTATTGGGGCGAAAACGCCACTGTAGATGCCGCACCACGCTCTAGTGACGGTCAATTACTGTTCATGATGGAAATGGTCAGTAAAATGAAAAAGCCTTCTCAAGGGCTTTTAGGAAGCCGTATCGCATCAGTTCATAATGGTTCAAGTTTGTTTACGGGCGATGCTGGCTCAGGTGAAAGCAATATTCGCCGTTACCTGATTGAAAACGATATGCTCGATGCCATCGTGCAGCTGCCTAATAACATGTTCTACAATACAGGTATCACTACCTACATCTGGCTGCTAAACAATAACAAACCAGCAAAGCGCCAAGGCAAAGTGCAGCTGATTGATGCAAGCCTGTTGTTCCAAAAGCTGCGTAAAAACTTAGGCAATAAAAACTGCGAGTTTTCACAAGAGCACATCAAGCAAATCACCCAAGCTTATCTAGATGGCAAAAGCATTGAGCGCCTAAAAGATGAAAATAACGAGCCAACAGGTCTTGCAACTAAGGTATTCGACAATGCAGACTTTGGCTATTACAAGGTGAATGTTGAGCGTCCAGACCGTCGTAAAGCACAATTTAAAGCTGAGTTGATTGAGCCATTACGCTTTGATAAATCGCTGCGTGAGCCAATGGAGTACATTTACAGCGAGTATGGCGATAAAGTTTATCAGCAAGACTTTCTACAGACTGAGCAAAAAAACATTCTAAAATGGTGTGAAGAGAACGACATCCGCCTAAATGCCAAAGCCAAGAAAAAGCTGTTTGCAGAAGATACATGGCAAGAAACTCGTTTATTGGTTGAGCTGGCCAATAAGCTAAAACAAAGCATTACTAGAGAGTATAACGACTTTAATCAATTTAAAGTCGATGTTGAAAAAGTCTTTAAGCCTTTAGCTCCTAAGTTACTGGAAGACATCAAGCCTGCCAAACGTAAAGCTTTTTTCACCAGTGTGGTAAATGCAGTGAGTTGGTATGACGAAACGGCTGAAAAAGTCATTAAAAAGACGGTGAAGTTTAAGCAAGAAAAACTGGACGAGCTGCTGCATCACTTAGGCTGTGAGCAAGCTGATTTAGTGGATTTTGGTTATTACCTCAATGAAAATGCTACAGCAAATGCCAATGAGTTTATCATCTATGAGCCAAGCTCTGATTTACGTGATGCTGAATCTGTACCGCTAACTTACTCAGCTAAAGATACGCTTCAAAACACTGACAACAGTGAAATTCACCAATATTATCTTGATGAAGTGAAACCTCATGTAGATGAAGCGTGGATCAACCTTGATTCAGTGAAAATCGGCTATGAGATCAGCTTTAATAAATACTTCTATCAGCATAAAGCACTGCGTTCACTGATTGACGTTGCCAGCGACATTATTGCCCTTGAGAAAAAAGCCGAAGGTTTGATTTCAGAGATCTTGGGTATCGAAGTAGCTAAAGCATAGGAGGCATTGTGATGACTGAATTAACAATGATGCCTAAGTATGAAAAGTACAAAGATTCGGGTGTTGAATGGTTAGGAGAAATTCCTGAGAGTTGGAAAGTTAAAAGATTTAAGTTTCTCGCTTCAATAACAACGGGTGAAAAAAATACTGAAGATAAAGAAGATGATGGTCAATATCCTTTCTTTGTTCGTTCTCAAACTCTTGAAAAAATTAGTACATACGCTTTTGATGGTGAAGCGATTTTGACTGCTGGAGATGGGGCTGGTGTAGGTAAGGTTTATCATTATATAAATGGCAAATTTGATTTTCACCAAAGGGTTTATAAATTTTCTGATTTCTCAGAAGTGATCGGCAAGTATTTGTATAACTATTTATATGTTAATTTTTTCAATGTTGCTATTTTGGGTACAGCTAAATCGACTGTAGATAGCCTTCGACTGCCTTTAATTCAAAATTTTGAGGTTTGTTATCCAGAGTGTGAGTCAGAACAGGAAGCTATCATACACTTCCTCGAACAAAAAACAGCGCAGATTGATGAAGCCATTGCCATTAAACAGCAGCAAATTGAGCTGTTAAAAGAACGCAAGCAAATCATTATCCAGCAAGCCGTTACTCAAGGACTCGACCCAAACGTACCAATGAAAGACTCAGGTGTAGATTGGATTGGAAAAATTCCAGAGCATTGGGAGGTTAAACGGGTTAAGTACGTTTTAGAAGAAAGGAATGAGCGTTCAAAAACTGGCGAAGAGCCATTATTCATGATGAGCCAAGTTCATGGCTTGGTGGTAAGGGCTGATTATCATGACAAAGCTGAGGTGGCGGCTTCAAATATTGATAATAAGATAGTTTATAAGAATGATTTAGTGTTCAATAAGCTAAAAGCACATTTAGGTGTGTTCTTTAAATCAAATATTGATTTTAAAGGACTCGTAAGCCCCGATTACGCCGTCTATAAACCCAAGGCTTTTATTGCAGATGTGAAGATGCTTGAGTTGTTATTCCGTCATCCACGTTACATTGAGCAATTTGTAATTCGTGCAACTGGAATTGTTGAAGGGTTAATTCGTTTATACACAGATGATTTGTTTGATATTGCAATTCCTATTGCACCAATTAAAGAACAAGTTCAAATTTTAGAATTTATCGATGCTCAGAATGGGAAATTTGATATAGCGATTAAATTGCAAACAGAGCAAATCGAAAAACTCAAAGAATACAAAACCACACTAATCAACAGTGCAGTAACGGGCAAAATTAAACTGCCAACGGCGATATCATGATGATGTCGCTTATGGGGCTTTGAAAAACCTAATCATTTGCTTGTCTACGCCTTAAAGGATATTTATGAACCCAGTGTTTGTTGAGTTGTTGATGAGTATCGCAGAAAAAGCCTTATTAGAATTATCTCAAAATGAAGAACTACAAGAGAAAGTGTTGTTGAACGTCAGAGGGATAGCAGACTGGATACAAGAGAAGCTTGGTAAAGTAAATAAACATGATCTAGAAATCGCTATTCAATTAGCGCTTTATTCAGCGATTAAGCGAGATAAAGAAACGGTTTGCGAAATACTCAGTGTAATTACAGCACTTTATGCTGTTGATGATGTCAGGCGTGGAGCAGTTACGGGAGGTACATTATTACAGTACTTTGGTGATGATGTGTTTCCTCATATTGATAAACGAGAACTGCGTTTTGCTGTGACTATAAACGAAAAAATACTCGCTCACATAAGTGATTCGGTGGCGTCAGAATTTGATAAAACGATTGAGCAATACCAGTTAAAAGAATATGCCACATTTGAAGGTGTCAGCGCTTCTGGCTACTCAAGTGCGGTATGGGACACCAGTTTTGATAAATACGCCAAGTCTATGATGCGTCATGGTCATAGCGTGTTTAAAGCGGTAAAAAGTGCTATCAATTTTTCCAAATAATTAATTCTTTTTTACAGTAAGTTACTTCTGTTTTAATAACTTTCTAGGATCCCTAAAGCTGAGGTCTACATTGTTGAGCTTGTTTGTCAGTTGACTCAAATCTCGAATGGTTATGTTACCCCTTGAAAGCTTGAGAATATCTTGAGCTTCAAGTAGATTTAGAGCCTGATTTATTCGCTGTCTTGCGGCACCAGTAATATCGCTAATGGCTTGTTGGGACAACTTGATCTGATGTGTATCGGAATGAATGACAAGCTCAATTAATAGATAAGCGATCTTGTTCTCTAGTGTTTCATTCATAATGAGCTGTGATTGAAGCCACTTACTCTTTGGCGTTAAGTTTAGATAATAGTGCCATTTGTAAAACTCGTTGTTTGAATCTGCAATTTCTTTTAGTTTTAATGTGCTTAGGTGTAGCACTTTTGCTTTTTCAATTTCGATAATAAAAAATGGTTGGTTGATATTACTGGCTTCAAATTCACCAAAGCTTTCACTTTTACCTAAAACCATAAAGTTAACGGTTTTTAGGTTTGGTGAGCAAATTCCTACTATAACCGTTCCTTCCATTATAAAATTAATCCCGTTTAAGTGTTTGTTCTTTAAAGCAGATAGTTTTCCTTTTGGTGTTTTTTCAACTTTGGCGATTTTTATTAGCTTTTCACAAAAATCATCTGAATAAGAAGTTCCTTTAAAAAGAAAACGCTCAACGTCAGCTAGTAGAAATTTTGATTTCATATTGGGCAAAATTGTGAAATGGATTTGAGTTTTAACTTTAGCTTTTACAATTCTATGCCTTTTGTCACTTAGGTGACATAGCAAAAAGCACTTTCTTCATAAAATAAGCTTTATAACAAGGTTTACTGAAATTTATATAAGTTAACATTCGGTTTGTTCAGATTGAGAAGATATGAAAATTAAAAGCTTGGTTTTATGTGTTGCTGCAACTCTTGGAGTAACAGCTTGTGGTGGCGACAGTGGTTCAGCTCCACTAGTAAGAAATATCGAAGTTTCGTTTGATGTTGAGACACCTAAATTTGAAGGCTTTGACGATGAAGTTAAGGTGTTTAAACGTGGTTATACGGTTTGTTTTTTTGATGAGTCTGGCGTTAAAGAGTGTGAGGAAGGGATTGATATTTCTAACCCGATAAAGTTATACAGTGTTACTGGTGATGCAAAGATCACCGCGGTGAGGTATGAGCGCCATAACAGTTATAGTAATCAGTGCACTGAAAACAGAGAGTTTGATGGTTATGTTGCGACTTGTGCTTTGTTGCAAGGCGTCACAAATATAACTGGGAAAGCTGATGAGGCTACCGTGTTACTCAAAAATGAGAAATATGGCTTGGTGTCTTATCAAAGCTCAGAAGCTCAAAAAGGCTTGTACTCCGATGTGATCATTAATGGTTCTTTGTCCCGAGGTAGCAGTGATTATCCAGTGAATTTATATGTTAAAAAAGAGTACCAAATTCAAGTTGACGCACAATCTGGAAGTTATCGATTAGAAAATGTTGAAATAAATAGTGGTGAGTTGCACAAATATGATGAAGCAGGCAGGATGGCAAATACAACCAACTAACAAGGTATTTTCACAGTATTAACTTGTTATGCGGTTTATTTGAACTGGGTTCCACTTTTACTAATTAAAAGATGAATGAAGTTTTTTGTGTCACGTAAGTGACAAAATAAAAGCAGCCACTCTTATAAAATGAATAGAGTAAAAGCTCTCTTAAAGGAGCTGTTAATTTTTAGTTCTATTCATTTTATGGGAAGTGTATGAAAGCAAAATATTTGGCTTTAACTGTCATTGCATCATTAGGTCTTGTTGCATGTGGAGGTAGTGACAGTGAACAATCCGATGCACCAATGAGAAATATAGTCATAGGGTTTAAAACTAAACTCAATTCTAGTTCTAAACTAATGGCTAATGAAGAACATACTCTCCCTAACCATACCTCTCAAATTTGGAAAAGTAATTATCGTTTTTGCGCTAATGATACTATCCATGACCGCCAATGTGTTGAAGTAGTTGAAATAAAAGATACAGCCAGTGAAAACACACCTGTTAAATTTTATAATTTGACTGGCGATGTTGCATTAACAGCTTTTGCGGTTGATTATTGCGAACAATTGGATGGCAATTGTTCAGATGGTGGGTTTAATAAATCAATCCCTCTATATTCATCAGCTAGTGTCGGTGCTGACGAAACGACTGCGAATATGGAGTTTTTCAACAAGGATTACAGTTTAATCACCGTTGAGAAGGGGGTATTTGTTCAACAAGCTCCTATGCTCAAAAAGACAATTGGAGTAGCAGATTTTGCTGCTATGCACGAGCAAAATGACCATTACTATGCTTATGTCAATCAAGCTACAAGTTTTGAGCTTAAAATCACAACCCCTCAGGGGGAAGAGCATATCGCTCAATTAGACAAAGACTCTCTCGAATCGAATAAACAATATAACTTTTACGTTGGTGGAGATGAAGGAAACCTAACCGTAAATTTTAGTATTGCAGACATCAACTTTAGCAATGGGGATGATATCTGCTTAGGCGAACATTGTGATGATGACAATACGCCAATACCAGACCCTGAACCTACTCCTGTAGATAGTTCTGACATGGTGACAGGCTTTCAAGGTAAGTTTGTACGTCAAAGCGGTGCAGTAGATTATGTAAACCCAATCGTAAATGGTGGTATTTTTGTTCGGGCAATGAGTATGCCTTCTAACGGTATTGCTATTGGTGACTTCAGTGCCTCTATTGATTTTACCGCAACAAATATTACTTCAAGCAACTCAGGATATGAGAACTTTACGTCTCAGCAGTGGACGTTTAGTGAAAGTGGTAACAATGAAATCCATTGCAACAAGTCACTGAGTGTTTGCCGTTACGAAGTCGCAGGGCACGATATTGAAACTAATATTAGTTTTTCTTCATTAGCATCTAAGTACTCTTCTGTATCAATTGAACGAGCTAGCTTCTTTATTGGCTTAGCAAAAACAGATTCTTTATTAAAGATTGATTCGTTTGAAGTAAGCGCTCAGTAAGCGCTAATGAATTATTTATGGATTATAAACAATGCATGGAAGCATTGTTTTATATGAAAACTTAATAAATGGTGTTGATTGAATAGATTTATCAGCGTTTTTTTTAACTACAATATCCCAGCTTAATTTTGATATGCTCAAATATCTATAATAACAAGGACGTAGCATGACGGTTTCTGTTGCCAGTTGTACTTTAGCGCAACTGTTTCAAAACGATAATATCATCGATTCTGATGGCATTCCCATATCGGGAAAGCTCACCATTCCTGAATATCAAAGACCATACCGCTGGACAGAGAAACAAATTCAAAGGTTGTTGAGTGACTATCAAGATTATTTGGAAGTCTTACGCTCAAAGCAATCCCAATATTGTTATTACTTGGGGAGTGTGATTCTGCATCAATCTCCAAGTGACAATTGTTTGAATATCATTGATGGTCAACAAAGGCTTACAACTCTCGCATTACTGAGTTATTTCAAATTGCAGTTATTTGGCAATGGCTTTGAAGTAGATATTCAATTTCACTCGCCTGAATCACAACAACAAATTCAGAAAAATTGGCTTTGGATTAAAGAGCAAGCAGCTTCTTTTTTAGAAGAGCTTGATGAATCTAATATCAATCTAACCTTAGTGGTAACTCAATCGGAAGATGATGCATATCGTTTTTTTGAAACACAAAATACAGGTGGTGTTCGGCTTGGCGGTGCAGACATTATTAAGGCGCATCACTTAAGAGCCATTGAGCGAAAGTATCAAAATGATTTTGCGAGTAAGTGGGAAGCGCTAGGTAATTTAAACCCTGTTATTAGTAGTTTACTCAAAGGACGCTACTGGCAAGCTTTAAATAGGCGAGAACTCCCTTCTCACCGTAAACCACAGCAAGTTAGAGCTGCAATTGTCGAAGAACTAGGTGAAGACACCATGAACGGTGATGATGTAGCTTATGGGCGGTTCTATCGTGTATTGCAACAAGATAGTAGTTACCTAGAGCAGCATACACAAAATGGATATGAAATGCGCCAACCACTCAATACAGGTATTAATAGCATTCACTATTTGTCTTATTTTGAAACCTTAAGAGTTAACTACCTGACAATCAACTCAACTTTAGTCAGCGCTGAATACGAAATCTTTGCTGACTTTTATCAACATTTAGTTTGTAAGCTCGATGGCTGTAGCTATTTAAAAGGTTTGTATGACACGTGTTTATTGCTTTATATCAGTCAGTTTGGGGAGGAGCAATTAATCGTCGCAGCGAAGAAGATTTTTCGGGTTGTTTATTCACGTCGAGTCTCTAACCAAAAAGCAGTTCGAGAAACCTCAATCCCTTCTTTTGTTAATAAACACCCTGTTTTAGATTGGATAACAACAAGCTATACGCCAGAAATGTGTTTGGAGTGGTTTGATAAGTTTGAACTAAAAGTAGATCCAGCGAGCCTTGAAAAAAATAGTGTTAAAAAGCGTTTTATCTATAAAACAATAGAGTGGTTTAACATCGAGTTATCGGAAAAGTGTTCAGCAACCGAACTTGCAGAGAAATATAGAACAAGTATTGACCAAGCAGTTATTCATAACCTTCATAGAAATAAAGTTAAGGAAGACTAAAAATGGATTTCGAACGGAATGATATAACACAAAAAGACTTGGTCAAGTCTCAGGTGCTTACATTGGAAAAAACCTATGAACAGGGGTACCAGTTTAGTATTCCTAGCTATCAGCGCCCATATGTATGGTCAGATGAAGCCGTATTGAAATTATTTGATGATATCTGCAAAGCACAAAACGAATGCGAAAGCAGTTATTTTATTGGTACGGTGTTGACCTCAACGCATCAGTTGGGCAACGGTGAAAAAATCTATGAATTAATTGATGGTCAGCAACGTACTACGACATTAATGCTGATTGCTATTGCCTTCAAAATGGCAGGTGTTGACGCTAAGATTACTCATGTTCCTAAATTGAATCAAAAACCAAGATTACAGTTTGATATTAGAGAGCAAGTGCAGCAGCTATTAGGTAATTTTGCAGGTTTGAAGGAATTTACGTCACCAAGCTCTGAAGAAATAAATAAGGATGAATACCTAAACAGGATATATGCAGCATTGGCAGTATTAAAGCAGCGCATAAGTTCGCTTGCGGATGATAAGCAAAAATCAGTGGCTGATTATATTTTCTCTTCAGTCCAATGGGTAAATAACACCGTACCTGTGTCAATGGATCTGAATCGTTTATTTGCAACCATGAATACTTCAGGCATTCAACTAGAACAAACGGATATTCTTAAATCAAAGTTATTGGAGCGAATTAAGTCAGACAAATCGGTTTATGAATCTATGTGGAGTGCTTGTGAACACATGGACAATTACTTTGAAAAAAACCTTCGCAATTTGTTTCCCAATGCAGATTGGAATTCAATTGAATTTGAGTCGTTGGTAACATTTAAGTCTGAATTATTCGCCGTAGATAAAAGTACTAAAGAATCGACAGAAGGTTTAACTATTGCTGAATTGATAAGGGAAGAACCAAAACCTGAACATGCCAAAAGCAAGAGCAGTAATGCTGTAGAGATCACAGCGGAAACTGTATATTGTCGGCCTATTATTAACTTTTCTCTATTGCTTATTCACACCTATCGCATTCATTTAGCACAACTTCAGCAAGAAGATATCTGCCATCGAATTCACCAAGATAAGTTATTGCAATCCTTTGAAGCTTTGACCTCGAGCAATGAAGAAGAGGTTAAAAATTTTATAAAATTACTTTGGAAAATACGGTTTCAGTTTGATCGTTGGGTCGTGAAGTGGGTTGAACGTGACGACAGCGATGATGAGCAATTGAGATTAACTTATCAATCTCGAAGTCAGTCAGGTTCAAATTGGTATATTAATCGTAATCAGCGGGAAGTAGAGGAAATTACTTTACTGCAAAGTGTTCGTAACTTCACTGGTGAGCGTAGCGCACAGTACTGGTTAACGCCATTTTTAGCTGAGTTAGTAGAGAATCAATATACAACTCATGACCAAGTTGTTCGCCTAATTGAGAGAATCGATAATAGTTTGTCACTCGCAGGTGAAGACGAAACTCAAAAAACTGCCAGTTTTAAGTTGGCTCAACATCAAAAGCCTATAACTGTTGCTTGGAAACAAAAGAGTGAGTACTTGACTCAATCCAGAGGCACATCATTTGAGCATTACTGGTTCCAGAAGTTGGAATACTTGCTTTGGAAACAGATCAAAACAACATCAAATGGCGATAAAAATTTTTCGAAGTTTAGGATAACATCAAAAAACTCCGTTGAGCATGTTCACCCTCAACATGAGGAATATGAAAGTGTGATGGATAGGGATTTTCTTGATGCGTTCGGTAACCTAGTCTTACTCAGTCCGAGTGAAAACTCTTCATACAGTAATCAGGCAGTAAAAAAGAAAAAAATTGACTTTGAAAACAAAGATTATTACGACTCTTTAAAGTTAAAAATGATGTTCGATTTACTGGGAGAACAAGAGGATTGGGACGAAGAAAAAATTAAAGCGCACCAAAAAGATATGCTGGGTGTTTTAGCAAAGCATTACATAAATTAAGAGAGTACAGTATGGGTTTTAAAGCATTTTTAGGTAGTACCTTTAATCATAGCCACGAAAATCAGGCGTTTAATGCCTTACACGATACTCTTCGTAATGACTGGCAAGACAAAGATGAGCAGCTTTATCTATTTGGAAATTTCTTTGTAGCAGGTAAAGAGTTTGACGCTCTTATAATCAAACACAATGCAATTATTGTTATCGACTTTAAGAACTTTGGCGGTACTTTAAGCTTTTCAGAGAATGGGCATTGGCAGTGTGGTGATGTCATTGTCAAGGGAGGTAACAGTCGAAATCCATTTTTGCAGATAAGAAATAATAAATTTGCTTTGTTAGATTATGTCAAAAGTGGTTATGTGAATCTCCTGTCGAAGCCTAATTTAGGTCATATTGCTGGACTCACTCTATTCCATCAAGATATTGATTTTGATGAGCAGCAACTTCCTCAGCAAATTAGAAGTTGGTTTCACATTTGTGATATGCAAAGAGCCTTGAGAACAATCAATGGTATTGCAAGTGCAGCGATTGATCTCAGTGCTAAAGAAATGGAGTTATTGGTCGAGGCATTTGGAACTCAAGAGTATTTCCCTGATGGCAGGCCGTCAACGAAGGAGTTAGCTTCAGAGCAAACAAGTGAAAGTAGCAAACCTTTTTCTCCTATTGGCTCACAGAAGCAAGCTTTTAGATCCATTGTTGACTGGGTTGACTCAGGACAAAGTGCGCTGACTCTTAGTGGTATGGTGAGTACAGGAAAAAAAACGTTACTTACTGAAACAGTTAAAGAATTACAGCGGTTGAATAAAAACTTTGAATTGATTGCTCCTAATGCTCGGTTGGCTAAGAAGTACACCGAATTGGGTTTGGGTGAATTTAGCTCTGTCTATCAATGGCTGTATAGCAGTAAAAGTGATGGGGTAATTACAAAATCCAATGGAGTGGAATTGGCTGTGCACCCTGTAAGTCTTACTTTCGAAGAGTTAGCTGACAAAGTCATTATTTTTGTTGAAGCCCATTTGATAAGCAACAGCTATTACGATCTGGATAATTCAATTTTTGGTTCTGGTCATATGGTGAGTGACCTATTAAGTGTTTATGGTGAAGAGCAACCAAAGTTATTTATCGTTGGTGACCCTTATCAATTATCTAGGGGGGATACCGAACAAAGTTTGATTTTTGCCCAAGAGATAAAAGCGCAAGAACTAGGCGTAACGGAGATACTCCTTGACCAACAGATAGAATCGGAACCGATTGAAATCTCAAAATTCCAGTTTGAAGTTGTTCAGCAAATGGTTCAGAAGCAATTTAATCGGCTTCCTCAAAAGTTTGAAGGAAATGTTGTTAGTAAAGTTGATGGTAATCAGCAGGTTGGTCAAGAGCTTTCGCACGGAAGGTTTAATGCTGTTTATTTAACAGCACTTAATGAAACAGCTCAGAAGGTTAATCACTCTGTTAAACAAAGATTCTTGAACCACCAGAACCCTAATACTCTTACTGTTGGTGATCTAATCGACTTTCATAACAGCACGCCTGAACAAGTTGAAAATCAGCTAGCCGTTGATATAAATCCGAAGTGGATTCACTCTGGTGAAATCGCTGAAGTCACAAAAGTTTATGATCATGTTGAAGCTATCGAATTTAGCCTTAAAGGTAGGAATGCTCCTACATATATAAGGATTGGTGAACTCGAGTGCCGTATCCCTTCTGTTGGCGAGTTTAAAATAAAGTATTTGGTTGATTATCTTCAATCAGACAAACCTGAACTAACTCAAGATCAAATCTTAACCTTAAACATAGTTGCAAAGCAGCAAGCAGAGTCTCAGTTAGGGTATTTGAAAGATGAGCTTAAGGCTCTTAAAGATGCAAAGTCAAAGGATTATTCATCTAAGAAAAAGCAATATGATGACTCTGTTCGAGCGATTATTGCCAATAGCCCTCTTTTAAATGCAGCAAGAATTAGATTTGCATATGCGATGACAGTGCATCGAGCGCAAGGAAGAACTTGGGACAAGGTTTATTTAGATGCTTTTAGAAGCCCAAGTGGTGAAGCAATTACTAATGATGCTTACTTTAGATTTATTTATACCGCTAGTACCTGTACTGAAAGTAAACTGGGGTTGTTGAGATACCCTAACTTGACCCCGTTACATCAAACTCAATTTATCCCTAATCAGAACTTGAAAATTGCTGATTTTCAAGTGAAAAAAGGTTTTCATTTTGATGTTGTAGATGCTGCAAAGCTAGAGGGTTTTGACTTCCCTAACGGTTTTGAATCTGACATTATTGAATTGAAATCTCTATGTTTTTCTATTTGTAATCGACTGAATGAGAGTGAATGGAAAGTTTTAGGAGTAAAGCAAAATAGCTATCAGGAACTTTATACTTTTGCTCATTCTTCGGGACAGACATGTCGAGTACGATTCCATTATGATAAATCAGTAACTGTTACAAATATGGTTTTTCTAGATGAGAAAGTAAATCAAAGTCTATGTAATGGATTAAAACAAAAATTAGATAGTTCGCCAAAACTATCGTCAACGAGGCTAAATATAGCTCTAGATTCACTCGAACACTTTTTCTTAGAAAAAAACTTTAATGTTGTAAGTGCAAAGCAGCGTTCTGAGTGGGAAGTCATGGTTGGTGTGAGAAATGAGACAGAGACTATAGAGTTGAAAGCTTGGGTAGACAAAAAAGGGTTAATAACCAAAATAATGCCAGAGAAAGCAAGCTCAGAAGCTTTAGTTGAACAAGTAAAAGGATTTATAAATGAGTAGAGAAGTATTTGCTCAAATCAGAGAGTTGAAACAAAAAGGTCAATATGTAGAAGCATGGAATATTGGTTTGCCTGTTTTTCAAAATGACATTCACAACACTTTTTTAAGAACTTCTTTATTTTGGGTGTGTTTTGCTGCAATAAAATCAGTGCAAACTCAGGTGCAGAATAGGCAAAATAAAGCTCCAAACCAACAAGAGCAACAAACAGTTAATGCGTGGATTAACTGTATTTCTCAACTTAATTTACAAGTACCCTGCGAGGAGCTTGATTACCGATTTTTTAATTTATTCCGTGGCTGCGGTGAACATTATGAAGTTTACATTCAAATGTTGACCTATTACGGAGGGGCGTTATACCAAGCAAATGATTTTCAGCCATATCAATCGGATAAAGGTGAATCACCAAGTTTGGTTGTAAGACTGGCAAGGCAAGCAAGTAAGGCTTGGTTACAACATCATGGGCATTGGAATCTTAACCTAGATAGTGTTTTGAACTTACTGAATTTTGCATTAAAAAATGCAAAGGATAGAAATAAAACATGGTTACAGTTCGATATTTCTCGATGTTTATCTAGCGCAGGTAGGTATGATGAGTCACGTAAATTTGCTTTAAATGTTTTAAAACAAAAAATGTCAGAATCGTGGGCATGGGCTGCTTTAGCTGATACATACTTTGCCAGCAATTCATCAGCTGCAATAGCTTGTTATTGTAAGGGGATAAGGGAAGCTCATGAGCCTAGTTTTAGAATTCCAATGTACTTTGGATTAGTGAAGGCTTATGAGGAATCGGGTGAATATAACTTAGCATCGGCGTGTTTAAGTATGTTAATTGATGTTTATTCGAAGAATGGTTGGCCTCTAAAGTCAGAATATGAAGACTTCATCCAAAGATCTTGGTTTGATGCTGCCTATATTGAACTCTTTGATTTTGAGTCTCATATAAGTAAGTTTGCAGATAAAGCATTGCAGTTTGCAACAGAGAAGATGGAATCAGCGATAGGAATCGTTGATTCTCATCATCGTTCTGGTAAAGGTTTTAGTATTTATTTTGATATTGAAAAAAAAGTTAGCGCCAGAAAAGGTATTTTCTTTGGTAAAGGTCTTCCCGACATAGGTACATGGGTTGAAGTAAAGTTAGCGATAGATGATAGTGAAGCTTCTGCTCTGGAAGTTCATAGAGTTGATCCGCAAGTTAGTGAGAGGGTTATTTATGTTGAAGGCGATCTAAAGCTTAACCCTAAAGGCTTTGGTTTTGTGAATGATGCTTTTATAGCACCCTATCTATTAAGTGATTTTAAAGACGGAGAAAATGTTAGTGCAATTAAAGTTTGGGATAGAGACCCTAAAAAAGGCACGCCAAGCTGGAGGGTTATAAAATTAGCCAAGCTATCATCGAAAGCTGTGACCTATTAAGAAAAGGGTAGAATTAAAATGGTTAGCCAAACAAATGAGCAGGCACTAGAAGCTGCGATAGAAAAATACTTAACAGGTAGTAGCATAGAAGAAATCAAAGCGGGTATTAATGAGGTTAAGCCTGACTATGGAAATCAAAAGTATCAGCATGGAGCGCCAGCTAACTTTGATATGCACTATGCCTTGGATACGCATTACTTCTGGCAATTTTTAGATTCGACCCAAGAAGAAGAGCTTGAAAAGCTTAAGCGAAATAGTCCTCATGACTGGCAAAGAAAGATTTTAGAGCGTTTTGATAGGCTGATCAAAAAACACGGGGTTTTACATCTATTAAAGAAAGGCTTGAGTGTTGATGATGCTCACTTCACCTTAATGTTCCCCGCACCATTAGCCAGCAGCAGTGAGCGAGTAAAGCAAAACTTTGCGAGTAATGTTTTTAGTGTAACTCGTCAGCTACGTTTTTCTTTAGCTAATCCTCTCCAAGAAATAGATATGGTGCTGTTTATCAACGGCATCCCACTCATTACTCTTGAACTAAAAAATCATTGGACTAATCAGACTGCTCGTTATCACGGTCAAAAACAGTATCGTGATGACAGAGATGTTACCCAACCTTTACTTCAGTTTGGTCGTTGCCTTGTTCATATGGCGGTAGATACCGATGAAGTTTACATGACCACAAAATTAGCGGGTAAGAGCACGTTCTTTTTACCTTTTAATAAAGGTCATAATCATGGTCAAGGTAATCCTCCAAATCCAAATGGGCATAAAACCAGTTATCTATGGGAAGAGGTTTTTGCTAAGGAGAGCTTGGTAAACATTATTCAGCATTTTGTTCGCTTAGATGGCAGCAGCAAAGATGAGTTAAGGAAACGGACTTTATTCTTCCCTAGATACCACCAGATGGATGTTGTCAGGAAGTTGGTTGAGCATGTTGCAACTAATGGTGTGGGGCAGACATATTTGATCCAACATTCGGCAGGTTCAGGTAAATCTAACTCGATTACTTGGGCTGCATATCAGCTGATTGAAACCTATCCTTTGCATGAGAATATTCAAGGAAGCAAAGGAGTTGATGTTCCGCTGTTCGATTCAGTGATTGTTGTCACTGACAGAAGGTTACTTGATAAGCAGCTTAGAGAAAATATTAAGGAATTCTCAGAGGTTAAGAATATCGTAGCGCCAGCGTTTAAGTCATCTGAGCTTAAGTCGGCGTTGGAAAACGGCAAGAAAATCATCATCACTACTATTCAAAAGTTTCCATTTATTATTGATGGCATAAGTGATTTAAGTGATAAACGTTTTGGTGTAATTATTGATGAGGCACACAGCTCACAATCTGGCTCGGCACACGACAATATGAATCGTGCTATGGGTAAGTCGGAGATTGAAGAGGCTGAGGATGCCCAAGATAAGATTCTAAAAGCTATGCGTTCAAGAAAAATGCGAGGTAACGCTTCATATTTCGCATTCACTGCAACGCCTAAAAACACAACCTTAGAGAAGTTTGGGCAAAAACAAACAGACGGAACCTTTAAACCTTTTCATTTATATTCAATGAAACAAGCTATTGAAGAAGGGTTTATCTTAGACGTTATTGCTAATTACACCACATACAAAAGTTACTACGAGATTGAAAAGTCGATAAAGGATAATCCTCTTTTTGATACCAAGAAAGCGCAAAAGAAGCTACGTGCCTATGTAGAGCGAGAGCAGCAAACCATCAATATTAAAGCTGAGATCATGCTTGATCACTTTATCCCTCAAGTTATCAATGCGAAGAAGCTACGTGGTAAAGGAAAAGGTATGGTGGTAACGCAAAATATTGAAACTGCTATTCGGTATTATAAAGCTTTAACACGTTTACTAGATGAAAAAGGCAATCCATTTAAAGTAGTAATTGCGTTTTCAGGCACTAAAGAGGTTGATGGTATTGAGTATACCGAAGCTGAAATAAACGGTTTTCCTGAGGGTGATACCAAAGACTACTTTGATGTAAATTATAAGCGTAAGAATTCACAAGAAAAGATTCCTAAAACCGTAAATCAAGATGAATATAGGTTATTAGTTGTTGCCAATAAATACTTAACTGGCTTTGATCAACCTAAGCTTTGTGCAATGTACGTTGATAAAAAACTGGCAAGTGTTTTATGTGTGCAAACCCTATCACGCCTCAATAGAAGTGCGCCTAAACTGGGTAAAAAAACAGAAGATTTGTTTGTTCTGGATTTCTTCAATGAAACGGGTGATATCAAGACAGCATTTGACCCTTTCTATACTTCAACCACCTTATCTGAAGCAACCGATGTTAATGTGTTACATGAACTTAAAGATGCAATGGATGATGTTGGTGTTTATGAATGGCACGAAGTTGAAACCTTTGTTGAACGTTACTTTGATGACGCTGATGCTCAGCAATTAAGTCCAATTATCGATATAGCGGCCAATCGTTTTAACTTTGAGTTAGAGCTGGAAGATGAAGATAAAATCGACTTCAAAATTAAGGCCAAACAGTTTGTTAAAATCTACGGGCAAATGGCCTCTATCATGCTTTACGAAATTGTCGCATGGGAAAAGCTTTTCTGGTTTTTGAAGTTCTTAATTCCAAAGCTGATCGTGAAAGACCCTGATTCTGAAGCTCTAGATGAGCTTCTGGATTCTGTTGATTTGAGTTCATACGGACTTCAGCGAGTTAAGTTAAATCACTCAATTGAATTAGACGATGATGAAACGGAGTTAGAGCCTCAAAACCCAAACACTCGTGGTACTCATGGTAATGATGAGGATAAAGATCCGCTTGATGACATAATTAAGGCATTTAATGAACGCTGGTTTCAAGGATGGAGTGCAACGCCTGAGGCACAGAGGGTAAAGCTTATTGATATGACGGAAAGCTTAAAGAAGCACCCAGATTTTGAAAGTAAATATTTGAATAACCCAGATGCATTCAATAGTGATTTAGCGTTCGATAAAATGTTGAAAGAAGTTATGCTCAGAATTCGCAAAGATGAACTTGAGTTTTACAAATTGTATGCACAAGATCCTGCGTTCAAAACTGCATTGACGCAGAGTTTGAAGCAAACAGTTGGAATTGAAAGTTTAACTAAGAGAAGGGTGTAAATTGGTAGTCGTGATCCATAATTCTGAAAATATAGATTAGATTTTCAATTAAAGTAGTTCTTATATATTATGGCTTACTACAGAATGATTACTTATGTTAAAAAATAAAATGCAATTATATGGTGTAATTTATCTCATTCTGTGCAGCTATATGGAGGAAAAGTGATTACCTTGATTTTTTTAAAGCCTGAGTTTACAAGTACTTTAAGGCGTGCCTTATGCAAACTTATGGTGTAATCACTAAAAATGGTGACTTTATGTTGAGCAGTCTAAATAAATTTAGAAATTATGTTGTTGCCGTCGCATTATTAGTGACGACGACGGCAGTCGCTTCCCAGTCGTTACATATCACTGTAACGAAAGGGTTTGGGGTGAGCTTGTATGCCTCGGGTCTCGGTGACGCTAAGCAGTTGGCCATTGGCGATAGAGGAACTGTATTTGTTGGTTCTGGTAAAGCAGGCATAATTACCGCCTTGGTTGATAGCGATCATGATGGTCGAGTAGAAAAGCGTTATGTTATTGCTAAGGGACTGAAATCCCCTGAGGCGATTGCTTTTTATGATGGCGATTTATACGTTGCAGTCGAAAATCGGATCCTGAAATATCGCTCAATTGAGCAAAGATTACGCCGCCCAGGACGCCCACAAATCATTTATGACAAATTACCAAAACCTAAAAAGCGTGCACATCGAGCCATGCACTTTGGTGATGATGGGCGTCTGTATGTATCGTTAAGTGCGCCTTGTAATGTCTGTGAAGCTGAGCAGCCTTTTGGTGGCATTATTGCCATAGACGTTAATACGGGGTCTACGGAGCAAATCGCGACAGGAATTCGCCGTATAAGAGGTTTTGATTGGTCACCAACTGACGGCGCTTTGTGGTTTGCTGATAGTGGCAGAGACTGGATGGGAGATAACATTCCTGCCGATGAAATTAACCGTGTTACTTATAAAGGCGAGCACTTTGGCTTCCCGTATTTACATGGCGCATCGGTAAAAGAACGCGCCTATATCAAACCAAAAAACTTACAAATCACCTTGCCTGAGTATGAGTTACCTGCGCATGTTGAGCCGATTGGGGTAAAGTTTTATAAAGCAAAACAATTCCCTGAAAAGTATCACAATCAACTTTTTGTTGCTGAAAATGGTTCATGGAATCGCTCAAGTAAGGTGGGCTACCAAATTGTTTGGCTACAGCTAGAAAATAATAAAGTGATCAGTCGCAATACACTAGTGAGCTTTTTAGATGGTGAGTTCCCGGTTGCAAGACCTTACTCATTGGCGATTGCTCAAGACGGTGCGATGTATATTTCTGATGATCTCAAAGGCAATCTATATCGCCTGTTTTATAAAGGTCAAAAAGAAGAACAACAATCTTCACAAGAACAGGATTTAGATAATGAGTGATGCCATTGACTTGAGCCTTGATGGCGTTGAGCAAATGCCGCTGAGGCGTTTTACCGAAGATGCCTATTTAAACTACTCCATGTACGTCATCATGGATCGAGCTTTACCACACATTGGTGATGGCTTAAAACCAGTACAGCGCCGTATTATTTACGCAATGAGCGAGCTCGGCTTATCAGCTGCAGCAAAATACAAAAAATCGGCTCGGACTGTAGGTGATGTGCTCGGCAAATATCATCCTCACGGCGATAGTGCTTGTTATGAAGCTATGGTGTTGATGGCTCAGCCGTTTTCGTATCGTTATCCATTGGTTGACGGTCAAGGTAACTGGGGTGCGCCAGACGATCCAAAATCATTCGCAGCAATGCGTTACACTGAAGCGAAATTATCTAAGTTTTCTGAAGTTTTATTAAGTGAGCTTGGGCAAGGGACTGTCGATTGGGGCGTTAACTTTGATGGCACGATGAAAGAGCCGTTAGTGTTACCGTCACGCCTGCCGCACATATTGATAAACGGTATTACGGGTATTGCTGTTGGCATGGCTACCGATATACCTCCACATAACGTGCGAGAGTTAGTGAATGCTAGCGTTGAGCTTTTAGATAATCCTAAAGCTGATACTGAGCGTTTGATGGAGTTTGTACCAGCGCCAGATTACCCGACTGAAGCTGAAATCATTACTCCTGCTCCAGACTTACGTAAAATTTATGATACTGGACGCGGCTCAATAAAAATGCGGGCAGTGTATGGCATTGAGCATGGTGAAATTGTCATTACAGCCTTACCTCACCAAGTCGGTTGTGCCAAGTTAATTGAGCAAGTTGCATCACAGATGCAAGCGAAAAAGCTGCCAATGGTTTCAGATATTCGAGATGAATCTGATCACGAAAATCCAGTACGTTTAGTCATTGTACCTCGTTCAAATCGTATCGACTGTGAACAGTTGATGGCGCACTTGTTTGCCACGACAGATTTAGAAAAAAGTTTCAGAGTTAATTTAAATGTTCTCGGGCTTGATGGTCGCCCAAAAGTAAAAGGTTTACGCACGTTACTGACAGAATGGCTGGTTTTCAGAACCGAAACCGTTCGTCGTCGCTTACAATTCCGCTTAGACAAAGTGTTAGCCCGTTTGCATGTGCTTGACGCTTTGATGGTGGCCTTCCTCAATATTGATGAAGTGATCGAGATCATTCGTTTTCATGATGAGCCGAAAGCGGAGTTAATGTCTCGCTTCAATTTATCTGATAAGCAAGCTGAAGCGATACTCGACCTTAAATTGCGACACTTAGCCAAGCTCGAAGAGATGAAAATCCGTACCGAACAAGATGAATTGGCTAAAGAGCGTGATGCATTGCAGTTAACGTTAAGCTCAGAGCGACGTTTAAAGACTCTTGTTAAAAAAGAGCTGGTTAAAGATGGTGAGACATTTGGTGATGAAAGACGTTCACCTGTTGTTGAGCGTCAAGAGTCTAAAGCGTTGTCTCAGCAAGACTTAGTTCCAAGTGAAGCGGTAACGGTGGTACTGTCTGAAAAAGGTTGGATACGTTGTGCTAAAGGGCACGATATTGATGCAACAACATTAAACTATAAATCAGGTGATGCTTATCTGAGCAGCGCTATTGGCCGAAGTAATCAACAAACCGTATTTATTGACTCTTCCGGTAGAGCATTCGCAACTGAGACGCATACCATGCCATCGGCTCGAAGTCAGGGGGAGCCGATTACCACTCGTTTCAATGTTGCTCAAGGTGAGCAAATGGAGCATGTGGTCATGGGTGAAGATAAGCAATGTTACTTAATGGCAAGTGACGCAGGGTATGGCTTTATTTGTAATTTTGCCGATATGGTGTCGCGAAATAAATCCGGCAAGGCTTTGTTATCGCTACCAGTAAACGCAAAAGCATTACCACCTCGTAAAATTGATAACTCTGATGGTGCTTCGTTGATTGCGATTACCAACGAAGGTCGGATGCTGTTGTTCTCCATTAATGCATTACCTCAGTTAAGCAAAGGTAAAGGTAATAAGATCATCGGTATTCCGAGTGCCAAAGCGAAAGACAGAGAAGAACTACTGACGCATTTACAAGTGATCCCTGCTGATACGCCTGTGACCTTATGGGCCGGTAAGCGCAAGTTAACGCTTAAACCAAGTGACCTTGAGCATTATCGAGGTGAACGTGGTCGCCGTGGTGCTAAATTACCAAGAGGATTACAGCGAGTTGACCTTGTTGAAGTTGGCGGCGTAGAAGCTGAAACTGTAATTTAAAAAGTGTGTGTCGCTATGAAGAAGAAAGAGACCCTACGTCAAAGACGTTATCTTTCTTATTTATAACATCTGAGGTCGTCAACTTTTGCATATTTAGGGGAAAGTTGGCGAACCAGTTTTTGAGCTTTTTGAGCTGAAGTGTTGAAAAATAGTAGCTGCACCTTATCTGCATTATTCAGTTTAGAGTAGTGCTTTAGATTTATGTCAATGGACGCACTCTCAGTTTTATAGCTCAGAAACTTATTTGCATCTCTTAAAAAGCCAGAAGCTTCTGGTCCTACCGTTAAAACAACAAAGGGATATTCTGTATTTTCAAATAGTGTTGACCACATACCTTTTACTGGATGGCAGGCTAAATACAAGGTTGTATTCTTTTTTGCTCTTTCTCTATCCAAAACAGATGTTTTTCCATCTTTCGCAGTGATTGTTACTGTTGGGTAAGGTCTGGGATTAATAATGGGGTCGGTAGTTTCTGCAACGTTTTGTTTAATAGCTTGAAAACAAGCCGTTTGTTGTCCTCGGCCCGCTGCGAGCTCAACTGCGGATTTAAAGCCTAGTTCGTTGATAATTCTACAAACGTCTCTTGCGTACTTTTCACTAAAATGATCATAAACACCTAGATGCAAGCAGCTTGCAGATCTAGCGACACCGAAAAAAGCTGCATACTTAAAGTATTGTGGCGTTGTTGTCATTGTATATTCATCGCTCGATTCATTATATTGATACTTGATGTTAAATTGTAAAGCTAACCTAGACATTGAAATACAGTCTTTAGGTATAGTGCATTGAGCTGCATGGTTAAGCCAAGAAACACACTCCCATAAAGCGCCTTGCTGGGCTTTTGATAAGTCACCAGACACTTCTTGAATGAACTGGCTTAAGCCAGCTATATATACACTAATTGGCAAATCGGTATTGATATCTGTTTGCAGGGTTTTGTGTAAGCCCTGACAGATATCATGCTGTAGCTTTGATAAGTGTTGCGCTTTTACTTCGGCGAATGCCCATTCTACATCTGGTCTTTTCGTAACCTGTTTATTTAAAGTTGCTGGGACACTGGCATTTAATAACGGGCTAGCTTTAGAATCTTGTTGTGTAGCGTGAGGTTCACTTTTGATTGAGTTAGTTTTTGATTTGAGCTGTGCATTATTAGAGCTTTCGTTTTTGGTTTCTGATTCTCTCGTTTTTTGCTGCATGACCGGTGTGGGTTGAATTTCTGCTTCCCGAATGATGAAGCTACCATCGTAATGACTGAAAAAATCATCATCTTGATTAGCAATTTCCGTATCAGGCTCAATGTCATAATGATGACCTGAAATTTGATTTTCCTTTGTATCTTGACGTTCAGTAGAAATCACTTCTTCATTATCATCGTATTTAACAATTTCAGATAATTGTTGATAAATAGGACCAAGTTTATCCACAGATTTATAGGTTCTTAAGAGGTTTACACTAATATGAGTGAAATTGGCTCATAGAGTAAGTTAAAGTCCGTTAAGCTGAAGTTTAGTTAAAACTAAAAAAGCCCTCTAGATTGAGGGCTTGGGCTTCACTTTGAACGTTAGGGAAGTGAATAAGGTTGATGAAAACTCATTAATGTTACTTAATTACGTCCATGTCGTACCAAGGTGTTGGGTTGATAGGGCAACGGAAACGCACACCTTCTTTAGTCACTGTGATTACATCAGTACGTTTTGTTTCACCAGCTTCAATTGGAAACATGTCTAATTGCTCACGAGTGGTAAAGTTTTGTAATTGAAAACCAACTAGCTTGCCGGCTTTGTTGGTAATTTCAAATTGATATTTACCTTCTTTTAAACCTGCAAGGGTATCTTTCGCTGAGAAATGACCACCGTGCTGGTCTAAGTAAATGACGGTAACACCATCTTCATTTTTTTGTGGTGTTCCTGCGCTAGCAAAACCGGCAAATAATGTAGCTAAACCAAGTAGGGCAACGCTGGCAAATTTAGTGATAGATTTAAACATTTCAATGTACCTCAAAGTTAACAATTCAAATTTAGTGGGGTTGATGTTTATTGAGTACATATTAGATAAAGCTTCATGAGTGCGGTATGCTCATCCGTCTGCAAATTATGTTCGAGTGTCTAGGGATAAATTAATCGATGAAATTACTGGAACAAGTCTTGAATCGTTTTCATCTCAATGCAACGATTTTTCATCGCGCACGGATGTGCAATACATGGTCTACGGATACTTCAGGTTCTGGGCTGGCGAGTTTTCACTTTATCTCTAGCGGTAAAGCCTATTTACACGCTCATGAGTTAAAAGGTATTGAACTTGTTGCTGGCGATATGGTTATTTTTCCCCATGATGCCCAACATGTTATTGCTGATACCCCTGAGACTGAATTAGGTGCTCCTTTCATTAGTCATCCTATTGAAAAGTCCATCGACAATAGCACTGGCTTAGTGTGCGGTTTTTTCGATTTTGCGGAAGATGCTGCTCACCCTTTATTGATGCAGTTACCAAGTTGTATTGTATTAAAGGCAAAAGACACGAATGGCTTAACCAGCCACTTAATTCAAGCGTTGGTCGCTGAAGCAGAATCAGGATTGGATTCAAGTAGCATTTTGCTGTCTCGTTTGAGCGAGGCGTTTTTTATCGCAGTCTTGAGGGGGTTAGCGAAACTCGATAATCAAACGGGTTATTTCAAAGCGCTGCAAGATGTTAAAATGAGCCGAGTGTTAGAAACCATTCAGCAAAATATCGCAGACAACTGGACAACGCAATCGTTAGCCGATACTGGTGGGTATTCCAGAGCCAGCTTTGCAAAATACTTTAAAGAGTATTTTGGCACCAGTGTCATGGACTACCTGACTCAATTAAGACTTTCTGAAGCACAGAAGCGTTTAAGGAAAGGTGATAGTGTTTTTGAAGTAGCGCTTGATGTGGGTTATCAAAGTGACGCTTCATTTGCTAAAGCTTATAAACGACACTTTGGTTATGGACCTGGTGAGAGTCGCAAAGCTAAAGTTAAGTGAATAGGTATTTTTTGTTTTATACAGGTTGATGTGCCATCTTCTCTTATGCATATAAGGGAGGCTGTGTTTACAGTTTCCTTTAGTAAAAATTACCTTCATGCTGTTTTCATTAACTTTTATTGTAGTATTATGCCGTAACTTTTGGCTTAGTAGAGAGAGTTCATTGCACTTCATTAAATTCAAGCATCAGCACATTGCCCCTTCTAAAATTGTTTGTATTGGCCGAAATTATGTTGAACACATTCATGAATTGAGTAATGAAATCCCCGATGAGCCTGTTATTTTCATTAAGCCTAATTCAGCATTGAGTAATGAAATACAATGGTGCGATGATTTGCATTATGAAGGTGAACTTTGTTTTCTGATTAAAGGTGGTAAGTTCGCTGCAGTGAGCTTTGGTATTGATTTAACCAAACGTAACCTACAGTCGCAATTGAAGTCAAAAGGGCTGCCATGGGAAAGGGCAAAAGCATTTAATGCATCTGCGGTGCTCGGTAAATTTGTGAACCTGCCTGAAGATCTTTCAACACTCAGCTTTACACTTCATATCAATGACAAGCTTATACAGCACGGAACTGTGGATTTGATGATGTTTAAACCGCTGCAATGTCTGGATTCGATAAAACAAGATTTTGAGTTGCTCGATGGTGATATCATCATGACAGGAACGCCGAAAGGTGTCGGCGCTGTGCATCAAGGTGATAGCTTCATTGGTACCGTGTTTAACGGAGAGCAAAAGCTGATTGAAGCTGCTTGGTCAGTAGCCTAATTTAAAATCAACTTGGTATTGTAAATCTACGCCTTTTAACCAGCGACGATAGTTCTCTGCGAAAATATCAACGACTTGTTCTGGTGTACTCGGAGCGGCAATATGAGGAGTGATGACGACATTATCTCTTTGCCATATCTCATCTTGCTTTGGTAACGGCTCTGTCTTAAATACATCTAACACTGCAAGCATATTCGGCCGCTCAATTAATGCGACATTGAGATCATAAAGGTCGACGGCATTACCGCGGCCAACATTAAAGAAAATGACATTCTCTTTCATCTTTGAAAAACGAGCTGAATTAAAGATATCGTCAGTTTGCGGGCTGCTTGGTAAAACGGATACCACTACATCTGCATAAGGGAGCTGCTCATCGAGTTGATAAATATGAGTGCATTCATCAAAGTTGGCTTTTTTATCGCCAGAGCGACTGACGCCTATGACTTTCATACCAAATAGTTTTGCAGTTTGAGCTAAGTGTTGACCAATCGATCCCGTACCGAGGATCAACATCGTTTTATTTCGCAATTGTTGATCAGCACAAGATTGCCATACTTGTTCTTTTTGGCTGTTAAAGTATGAGTTGTGGTGGCGTAAGTGTGAAATCAAATAGCTAAATACATATTCGCTCATCATTGGGCCAAAAATATCACGCACATTGGTGAGTAGATAGTCCGAACGCTGTTTGACTGAAACTATCTTATCAACACCCGCATAGGTAGCCTGAAGCCATTTTAGATTTTTACCAATACCAAGCAGTGGGGCTGCTAACGGTGGGTCAGCAAGCCAAATATTGGTGCGAGCAATATGTTCAGGAGTATCGTCGACAATTTCTAATTCGGGTAGATTTTGCTTTGTTAATAGCTCAATATACTTTTCGTTACTTTGAGTGAGCAATAACAATTTATTGGACATTGAACGATCCTATTTTAGAAAATACTTACTTAAAGAAAGCTAAAGCTTTATCTGGGTAATCGGTAAAAATACCATCTACGCCCATATCTGCAAGCATTTGCATATCTTCTTTATGGTTCACGGTAAATACGTTGACGAGCTTCCCACGTTGATGTGCATCGTCAACCATTGTTTGATGGACAAAGTTGAGTGATAAGTTGACAGCTGTGGCATTAAGCGTCGTTGCAGCTTGTGCGAGATCCAAAGGCACCCCGTCAATCAGTGGCGCAATATTGACTTCCGGAATGGCTTGTTTGAGCTGTTGCAATTCAAAGTGCTTAAACGATGAGAATAACAAATCTTTCGCTTGAAAATTTAGCTTGGACAACACTTTAGGATAAAGGTTAATGAGTGGCTTTACCGTATTAAAACCTTTTAACTCAATGTTGACTTCACATCGTCCAGCAACAAGATTTAGCACTTGCCACAGTGTTGGAATGGTTTGGTCTTCAATATTAAGACTTAAAATTTCTTTTGTGGTTAAGCTAGAAAGTAAGCCTTGCTGCTGAGTGAGCTTATCAATACGTCTATCGTGAAATACGATCAATTCACCCTCAACATTATGTATGTCTAACTCAATGGCAGACACGCCCATCTGAACCGCTTTTTCAAAAGCCAAAAGCGTGTTTTCTGGATAATAACCGCTCGCACCACGATGCGCATATATCTTCATCAGCTTTTAATCATCCCTTGAGCCAAACCGGTCTCTTTGGGAATGCCTGTGTTGAGGTGAATTTCCATTTGAGGATATGCCATTTCCAAATGATTATCCTTGAGTTTTTTGGTGATCTTTTTATGAAGCTCGTGACGTAACGGCCAACGTGTTGTCATGTCAGTTGCGTAAGCTCTGATCTCATAATCTTGAGTGTGCTTGCCAAAGCCTGCAAACCAAACCTCAGGTTCAGGTGTTTTGAGCGTATGTTGGCATTCTTCAACGGCTTGATATAACGCCGCTTCCACTTTGGCCGGATCGGAATCCCTTGCCACTGCAACTTGAATAGTGACACGAGTGATCGGGTCAGACAAAGACCAATTCACTAACTGTTCAGTAATAAACGCTTTATTAGGGACAATGATTTCTTTTCTATCCCAATCGATGATCGTTGTTGCCCTGATTTTTATCTTACTCACAGTGCCGGTTAATTCTCGAATTGTTACTGTATCCCCAATCCGCACCGGTTTTTCAAATAGGATAATCAGGCCTGAAATGAAGTTGGCGAAGATTTCTTGTAAGCCAAAACCTAACCCTACTGAAAGTGCGGCTATTAACCATTGCAGTTTTGACCATTCAACGCCTAGCGTATTAAAGCCGATTAAACTACCAATAAACAAAACTAAATATCGAGTTACGGTGGTGATGGCATAACCCGTACCAGAAGAAAGCTCTAGTCGCTGTAAAATCGTTAATTCTAATAAGCCGGGTAAGTTTGTCGCTATCATCATCGAAAAGCCAAAGATGATGATGCCATAGAGAAGGGATTTGATGGTGATCGGGATCTGTTGCTCGATTCCGTTTACCGTCGCAGTTGAACTCCACAATGTTATCCCATCAAAAAATGAAAATAATGCGGTATGAGTCTGGGTCCAAAGACCAATTAAACTGGCGAGTAATCCAAGTAAAAGCAGAGAACGAACCAGACCTAAAGATTGGCTCGAAATGGTTTCAAGGTCGACCTCAGGTTCTTCATAAAATTCACTATTTTCTGTTTGGTTAACGGTTTCACCCTTTTCTCGTTGTGCCAGTATTTCCGCACGTTTGTTTTTTGCACGATCAAAAGCGATTCTACGACGCTCAATCAACATCCAGCGTTTTATCAGTTGGTATAACATTAGGAAGCCAAGCGCAATGACCACGGAAAGTACTAATTGTTGCATCATTTGATAGGCAGAAAAATAATAGCCCATAAAGGATAAAATCGTTGCGGCGAGAGGGGCGACGGACAGTGCTCCCCAGAGCATTTTTTGCAACAGTCTGGCGTTGGTTTTATCACTTTGTTGCTTATAGTCTTCCATTAAACGGTTCAAGTGGCGAACAAGAAAGAAGAGTTGCAAACAAATTAAGATAAAAGCACCACGGCCGAGGCTGTTACGCAGTAGAGATTCATCGATCAACTGAGTGAAAGCAAGGGTGCCGATGAGTATGATATTGATGTAATAAAAACGCTTAATGTATTGATAACCACGGGCGACCATTTCTTGTGGGCGTTTGAAGTGACCAACCAATAGTCCCTCCGGCAAGGTAAATACATAAACTAACCTTTGCAGAAGATAAAAAAGCCCAATACCAAATAGTGCACCGCCGGTAGCGTAAACGATATTGCGCTCGGAATGTAGCATAAGTACACCAGCTAAAATAACCGATGTTGGTTTTAACAGGCTGTAACCTATCGTCGTTAATAAGGTCTTAAATGTAGCGCTGAAGGTATCTTGAGTTACATTACCTACGTGGTCCATATTTGCTCTTAAAACACGACGGAAACGACTTCGGTTCAAATCTTGGCTGACGGTGCAAAGGGTTAAAATGAGCATCCACAACAGCCAATAGCTTTGTTGCTCTTCCCAAGAATACTTTAGATCATTCCAAGGGGCTTGAGTTAATAACCATTGGAAACTTAAACCAATATCGATGAACCACTGTTTGCCAATTGTATTGGCATTAGGAACCCAAAAAAGTTGCTCGTTTAATATACTCGCAAGTTCTTGATGCTGGGCAATCAATTGGTTATAACTTACTTTGAGACGATTGAGCTCACTTAAATATTGATCATATTCAAGCAAGAGTTTTGTCGTAAGTGAGATTTGCGCTTCTAATAACTCTCGTTGTGGTAGCGTAAGCGCTAAACTGGCCGCTAAGCGATCTTTATTTTGAGCTTGTTTCTGGCTTAAGGTGTAACGTTTTAAGCGGTTATCCGACAGTCGAGTTTGTAATTTTGTTATGTTTGGCGGTTTTGGAAGCGATTCTAGCGTTTTTAAAAAATGCTCGCCAAACGTTGAATTTAACGTTACCCAAGAGAGTTGCTCTTTAATATTGGCCAACTGCTTCGATTGCAATTGATATAAATTTTCAGCTTTTTCTTGTTGTTTGACGGTCTGATTTATTTTGTCGGTGAGTATAACTAAAGACGAAGCGAAAGATTGATTCTGAGCGTTAAGCTGTTCGGCAAGTGGGTCGTTAATGTCTGTCTTAACATTGATGGCTTTCGCTATCGTTTCGGCCGTTTTCTGTTGCCTTTGTTGACTTAATTTTTGATTAAGCGCTTCGATCAACTTTTCTTGATTTGTTAATTTGATTCTTACTATCTGCAGCTCTAGCTGAGTTAACCTTAGACGAACAGGTAAGCTGGCGAAGTCAGTTTCTAGCGTATCAATACTCTGCAGATATAACTCACGCCTCTTTTGTTGCAGTTGACCTGTAGGTGTGCCGATTGGGGCGAGAATGGTTTTCTTATGCTGGTTTAAGTTACTCTTAGCATTAAGGATTTCGTTTGGCAATTCATTGCGCTTATCAAGTAGCTCAGTAATTTGCTGTGATAAATCTGACTCTTGTTGTTTTAAATCTGTTAAGTCGAAATTAGCCAGAGAGGCTTGTTGGTTAAGATCTTGATCCTGCTCAATCGAAACCCCTTTATTAGCATCAACAATTTGCTTTTCAAGCTCGCTCTTTTGTTGCTCAAAGCTCGCTTGTATTTGCGAAAAGTGATTCGCTTGTTCTTCAAGTTGAGCAATGCTCTGCTCTATGGACTGCTGCATGTTGTCAGAGGAAGCGGTTTTGTCACTTTGTTGGGAAGTTATACCCAGTTGTTTATTAATACCCAAAGCATTTTTTGCTTCAGTAGCATTAGTAAAAATCAGAAAGAGTGAAAGTAGAGTGCACAACCAATATACACGTTTCATTTACGGCATTTAATTCAAATAAAAAAACTGCCTTAATATTAGATAACTTAGCGTGAATTTGGTATGACTAATTTAAGTATATTTCATTAAATTTAATTACGAACTTTCACTCTGTTGTTGGTATCGCGGTTTTGTTGGATATGTTGATTGTGATTCAATGACTCTGAACTCGTATTCGATGCTTTCGATAAGCGATCATAAAGCAAAACGTTAACTGAAGCAGCCAAGTTCATACAACCTATCGTTGGCACATAAACCACAGCATCGGCTCTATCGACCAACTCTTGTCGCACCGTACCATCTTCGGGGCCGAAAATATAAAAGGCATTTTCTGGGTGTTCAAACTCAGGTAGGGGTGTAGCGCCTTCGACAAAATCAACACAGATAATGTTGCAATTTTCAGGAACATCGGCTTCTAACAGCGACTCTACTTTCTTCATTGGAATATGTTGTGCAGCTTTTTTAGTATCAACCTGATACTGAGGACTTGATCTCAGCGCCAGTTCATAGCGACGACCCGTATAGAAAACAGCATTAGCCTGATAGCAACCGCAAGCCCGCATAATGCCATCAACATTAATTGGTGTTTTAGGGTTTTGTAAGCCGATAGCAACAAAAGGTTGGGACATTGAATCATACTCAGTAGAACTTTTTTTGTGTTTGCCACACCAATTGTTACTGGTGTGGCAATGTGTCTTTATCTAGTAATATGCGCAAAAGGTGCGCCCATTCGTGTGACTGATTGTGGCTCAACGTCGTCAGCGAATTTTTCAATAGCGCCTTTTTCGAAACACATCACAATGGTGCTACCTAGTTTAAATCGGCCCATCTCAGCGCCTTTTTCTAGGGTAATTGCGTCTTCACCTTCCGTTGGATACTCCCATGTGAATACTTGCTTACCCGCTGGTGGTGTTACCGTGCCAGCCCAAACGGTTTCAATGCTGGCTACAATCGTTGCACCAACTAATACCATCGCAATCGGTCCAACTTCAGTCTCAAAAATCGCTACCACACGTTCGTTACGGGCGAACAGTCCCGGCACATTTTCTGCCGTTAATGGATTTACTGAAAATAAATCACCCGGTACGTAGGTCATTTTAGATAACGTACCTTTAATCGGCATATGTAAACGGTGATAGTCTTTAGGCGCAAGATAAATGGTTGCAAAATCACCGTCTTCAAAGCGTTCGGCGTCTTTAGGTTGATCACCGAGTAGAGCGAGTGTGGAGTATGAGTGGCCTTTTGCTTGGAAAATCTCACCCGCTTCAATCGGGCCCAACTGGCTCACGGCGCCATCTACTGGGTGTGCCAGCATATTTTCATCTTCACAAAGAGGACGAATGCCCGCTTTAAGAGGGCGAGTAAAAAATTGATTAAATGATTTATAAGCCTTTGGATCAGATTGTCGAGCTTCACTCATATCAATCTTATATTGCTTGATGAACCATGAAATAAAAAATGTCGTGACTTTACCCAATTGAGCCGCAGCCAACTTTCCGACTAAGCGCGAAACCAGATGCTTAGGCATAATATATTGAAGTGCGATTTTAACTTTATCCACTGTTGTACTTTCCTTTATAGTTCTTTTCCAGTTCTGAACTGACGTGCATGACGCTGTTCATCTAAACTGGCGATAATTCGATGGAAATTTTCAAGACGTTCTTCGTCGATTTTACCTTGTTCACAGGCTTCTCGGATAGCGCAGCCTGGATCATCTTGGTGTTTACAATCACGAAATTTACAGCCGCCTAAAAACTCGCGGAATTCAACAAATCCCCAAGCAACTCTTTCGGCAGGAAGGTGCCATAATGCAAATTCACGTACCCCGGGCGAATCAATTAAGTCTCCGCTATCTGCTAACGGCAAAAGTTTTGCCGCAGTCGTAGTATGTTGACCTAACCCAGAGTTTTCGGAAACATCGCCTATGATCAACTCAGCTTCAGGCATTAATGCATTAATAAGTGAGGACTTACCAACCCCTGATTGCCCGACAAACACGTTAACTTTGTCAGCAAGTAAATCTTTTAATTCATCAACACCTTCACCAGTATGACTGCTGACTTGATAAACCTGATATCCGAGATCTTTATAGACTTCTAATGATTCATCTAAGATGTCTTTTAACTCACCTTCTAATAGGTCAATTTTATTGAGTACGATGACAGGCTGAATTTCGGTATCCTCTGCTGCCACCAAATAGCGATCAATAATTTGGCTACTGAATACAGGTACTACAGAGCTGACAATCAAAATTTGATCAATATTGGCTGCAATAATCTTAACGCCATCGTAAAGATCTGGGCGGCTTAAGCTCGAGCGTCGAGGCTGAACCGCTTCTACAACACCAGCAATCTGAGAATGCTGAGTTTCATCAGCGATACGTACGATGACATCATCACCAGTTACGAGGCTAGCAATGTTTCGACGAATATTGCAGCGGTAGATATTGCCGTCAACAATTTCAATGTCAACGTGTTGACCAAAACGAGAAACCACTCGACCGGGTTGTTCTGGACCTAACTTTTCGCTTTCAATCTCCGCAGCAGGGGCTTCTTTATTACGTTGCAGGCGCTTTTGGTGATTCGCCTTCATACGTCGTAATTGACCTTTGCTTAGGGGCTTCTTTTTACTCACAAGATTCCTAAGGTGATTTTTAGTTTATTCAAAAAAGCGTATGATACCTTTTTTTTTAAGATATTTCCCGACTTGGAGTAGCAACAATGTCACTAAATGACAGCAATTTAATTTGGATTGATTTGGAAATGACAGGCTTAGAGCCAGCGACGGATCGTATTATTGAAATTGCGACCTTGGTGACGGACAAAGAATTAAACATCATTGGCGAAGGGCCAGTGATTGCGATTCATCAAAGTGATGACGTTTTGAATGCGATGGACGACTGGAACCAAAAACACCATGGTCAATCAGGGCTGATTGAGCGTGTAAAAGGCAGTGAGTACAGTGAAGAGCAAGCGATGAAGGAAACGATAGAGTTTCTGAGAGCTTTTGTACCCGCAGGCAAGTCACCTATTTGTGGAAATAGTGTTGGGCAAGATCGCCGCTTTTTGAATAAATACATGCGTGAACTCGAAGATTACTTCCATTATCGCAATATCGATGTCAGCACGATTAAAGAGTTAGTGAATCGTTGGCAGCCAGAAATCCAAAAAGGCTTTAAAAAAGAAAATACACACCAAGCATTAAAGGATATTCAAGAATCCATCGCAGAATTAGTTTATTATCGCAGCAAAGTATTTAAAATTTAGCCAAACAGTAAAAAGTATTAAAATAGGGCTTGCGTCATTTTAAAATAGCCCTATAATGCGGCCTCATCTTTCGGGGATACACCAATACTTCGATAGAGTTTAGAATTAAAATATGCGACATTAGCTCAGTTGGTAGAGCGATACCTTGCCAAGGTATAGGTCATCAGTTCGAACCTGATATGTCGCTCCAATTCTAAACAAATTTGATTGCGACATTAGCTCAGTTGGTAGAGCGATACCTTGCCAAGGTATAGGTCATCAGTTCGAACCTGATATGTCGCTCCAATCAAATTCAAACCGAGATGCGACATTAGCTCAGTTGGTAGAGCGATACCTTGCCAAGGTATAGGTCATCAGTTCGAACCTGATATGTCGCTCCAATCTCAACCTCTATATCAATCTAAAAATTCAAACTAAACCTAAAGCATTTATATCGATAGTTAGCTCAGTTGCGCTATTTGGGTGTGAACGATACCTTTTCTTTCTTAGGTATAGGTCATCAGTTCGAACCTGATATGTCGCTCCAATCTCAAAATCTTAAACTCTCAAACTTCTATATCTGATAACAATATTCTTTAATATCAATGTTATTGATGAATCCGCTTAAAAGTAAATCAACTGTATTGTCTATCTCAGTTCTCCATACTATCAAGCACCTTAGCTTGTCTTTTTACCTTTAAAAGCTCACACTCACGTTATCTTACCCAATATTTCAGACGCTAATGGAAGCTGAATTAATAGAAATTTCTAACTTTCTTAATGAGTATCCACCATTCGATGCCTTGCCTAAGGACACAGTGACTAACGTCGCTCGCCAAATTGAAATTGCATACTTTAGTGAAGGTAAAAAAGTTATCGAGTTTGGTGATCACATCCATGATCTATTTTTGGTGAGAAGTGGTGCAGTGGAGGTCTATCGTCGCAGTGGTGAACTTTACAATCGTTTAGATGAAGGGGCGATATTCGGTCAGATGGGCTTACTGACCCATAATAAGGTACGCTTTCCTGCCAAAGCCATCGATGACACGCTCATTTATTGTATTCCCGAGGTGCTTTTTCAAGAGCTCTATGATGAGTTTGACAGTTTTGCTGATTTTGTTGAAGTCGAAGATAACACCCGGTTACGACAAGCAGTCATTGAATCAAATGAGCAAAATGATTTAACCACCTCTAAAGTGAAAACCTTGCTGACTCATGAAGCTGCATACATCAACAAGCATCAAAGTATTCGTGAGGCGGCAGAGAAAATGGCCGATGATAGTGAGTCTGCACTATTGATTATCGACCCGAGTATTGAAGCTCAAGATACAGAACAAAATTGTGTGGTTGGTATTATTACAGACAGAGATCTTTGTACTCGTGTTTTAGCTAAAGGTGTTTGTATTGACAATGAAATTGCTTCTGTAATGACAACTGATGTTGTGACGCTTGACCACAATGCTTATGTCTACGAAGCAATGATGGTAATGCTTCGTAATCAAGTACATCATCTACCTGTAATCAAAAATAAAAAACCGATAGGCATTGTGACGACAGCAGACATCGTACATTACGAGTCTCAAAATACCTTATTACTGGTCAATAATATCTTCGTACAGCAAAGTGTTGAAGAGCTTAAAGATGTTGCCTATCAAGTAAAAGAAAGTTTTGTGCGCTTGGTAAATGAAGATGCCAATAGTCACATGATTGGTACTGCGATGTCAGTAATAGGGCGCAGTATAAAACAGCGTATTATCGAGTTAGCAGAAGCGTCACTGGGAAAACCACCCATACCATATTGCTTTATCGCTTTAGGTTCGATGGGAAGGGATGAGCAAACGATCGTAACAGATCAAGATAATGCCATTATACTTGATGAGCATTACCAAGAGTCAGAACATGGAGCGTACTTTGCAGCATTTTCGACCTTCGTTTGTGATGCGCTCAATGAGTGTGGCTACCCTCATTGTTCAGGGCAAATTATGGCATCAAATCCGCTTTGGAGAATGACAATATCACAGTGGAAACAACGATTTTCGAGTTGGATTGACGATCCCAAGCCTCAAGCTTTACTTAACGCTTCTATTTTTTTCGATATAGACGGTGTTTATGGACGAATCAAATGGGCAGATCAACTGAGTTATTTTATTTCGCGTCGCGCTAAAAGTAACAATCGATTCTTGGCCTGTTTAGCAAGAAATGCCATCAACAGAACCCCGCCTTTAGGGTTCTTTAAAGACTTTGTGATGGAAAAAGATGGTCGCCATAACAACTCAATTAATATTAAGCGACGGGGGACTGCGCCCCTAACAGATCTTATCCGAGTTCATGCCTTAGCAATTGGGTCAACAATCAATAACTCTTTTGAGCGACTTGATGAAGTTATTGAGGCTAATGTGTTGCCAGAAGGGAAAGGAGAAGATCTTAGAGACGCATTAGAGTTCATTTCTATGGTGAGAATACGCCATCAAGCGAAAGACATTGAAAATAAAATTGAAGCTGACAATAACATTGAGCCTGAGAACTTATCTGACTTTGAACGGCGAAATTTAAAAGATGCATTTCAGATATTAAGTAATGCGCAGAATTTTTTAAAGTATCGCTACAATGCGAACTTGAAGTGATATTTAGTAGGTTTATATGTTTGGTTTTACGCACAGAAAGCCACAGCTCGATTGGACGACACGCTTTGAATCAGCCAGTGTGGGTTCTGTTCATCCATTATTAAAACATTATTACTCTGATTCAATATTACCTAAGCTAAATACGCCTTTATCTGAGTGCGAATTCTTAGCGATGGACTTCGAAACAACAGGTCTAAATTCAAAGAAAGATTCCATTATTAGCGTGGGCACAGTGCCGTTTAATTTACAGCGTATTTACCTCAATGCAGCTCGGCAGTGGGAAGTGAAACCAAGAACAAAACTGACGTCAGACTCCATTGTGATTCATGGGATCACTCATAATGATATTGCTGATGCACCTGATTTTTCTAACGTGATCCCAGAACTGCTTGAAACGATGAAAAGTAAGGTGATTGTGGTTCATTATCATCCTATCGAGCGGCAATTTCTTAATAAAGCCTTATTGCATGCGTTGAAAGAAGGTATCGAGTTTCCAGTTATTGACACATTGGAATTGGAACATCAGATCCAGCAACAAATAGCATCTGGATTTTTGAACCGCTTGAGAGGAAAAAAAGTACCATCGATTCGGTTGCAACAAAGCAGAAAGCGTTACGGTTTACCCACTTATACGCCACATCATGCATTAACGGATGCTATTGCAACCGCAGAGTTGCTGCAAGCTCAAGTTGCGAAACACTATTCAGAGAGTGCGTTTATTGAAGAGTTTTGGATTTAAAGTTGCACTTTAAATCCAAAACAACAGAGGGAAACTCTAAAACTTTTCTGTTTTTAAGCCGAGATATAAGCTTAAACACATACACAGTAAGATAAGCGTAAATGGGAGTGCGGTTGAGATAATTGCGGCTTGCATCGCTTGTAATGCATTAGCGCCACCAATCCACAGCAAAGCAACGGCAATTAAGCCACCAATTAATGCCCAAAGCACACGTTGGGTAACTGGCGCATCCATTTTGCCTCCAGCAGTAATGCTATCAATCACCAGTGAACCAGAGTCAGATGAGGTGACAAAGAATACCAGAACCAGTGCAACAGCTATCACGGATAAAAATTTACCCCAAATTAAATGGTCAAACATTTGAAACATAGCCAGTGAGATATCCGTGAGCCCTTTGGTTCCTAACTCTCCTACTTTATGCATTACTTGATCGATAGCCAAACCACCAAATACTGACATCCATATGAGCGTTACGAGCGTTGGGATAAGTAAAACTGCAACCACAAATTCTCTGATCGTTCTGCCTTTAGAGACTCTGGCAATGAACATACCAACAAATGGTGACCAAGAAATCCACCAAGCCCAATAGAAGACCGTCCACCCATGAAGCCAGCCGGTATCTTCACGACCAAAGGTATTGCTTAATGGAAGAATGTTTTCGATATAGCCAGTTAAGGTTGTCCAGATGGATGCAAACGAAACATGATAGCCAATGATGGTTACGACAGCGAGCAGAGCAAAAGCGATAATCATATTGATATTGCTCAATAACTTAACGCCTGAATCAATACCGCGCCACACAGAATACACTGCCACTAAGGTGACGAAAGTAATGATACCGACTTGTAAGCCTAGGCCATTTTCAATGCCAAATACATAGTTGATACCGCCCGCAGCTTGCTGGGCACCCAGCCCTAAAGATGTCGCTAAACCAAATAAGGTGGCAATCACTGCGAGAATATCAATAACGTTACCCATCCAGCCCCAAGCTCTATCGCCTAAAATTGGATAGAAAACAGAGCGCATAGATAATGGTAAGCCTTTGTTATAAGTAAAAAAAGCTAATGATAGTGCAACAATGCCATAGATGGCCCAAGGGTTCAGTCCCCAGTGATACATGGTGGCTGCTAAAGCTAATTTAGCGGCTTCTGGTGTATTAGGGGTTACATTTAATGGTGTATGAAACCAGCCTGTGAAGTAGGCGACGGGCTCTGCAGCACCCCAGAAAACAAGACCAATGCCCATGCCTGCGGCGAACAGCATGGCTAACCATGTCCACGTTGAATGCTCAGGCGTTGCTTTATTGCCGCCTAGGCGTATTTTCCCAAACGGGGAAAGTGCAATGGCGATAATGAAGACTAGAAAGAAGTTGGCTGACCAAATGAAGAGCCAGTCGAAGTTGTTAATGATGTCCCATTTTACGCCGTCTAAGAGTTGTTTTGCTGTCGTTGGTTCAACAAGCGCAGCGGTAATTAGAAACAGAGCAATAATGGCAATGCTGAATCCGAATACAGGATTGTGAACATCGAACCCCCATTTTTGCACATTATCTTGGCCAATGGTGTAGTCAGTATTATCGATACTGTACCGATCAATTTTTTTACTCATTACGTATCTCGATAAGAGCACAAGTCATTACATCATTAGGCAGAAGTGAAAATTTGTCTAACTTAAAAAATAAAACACGCTTTGAAAGAAGAGTAATTAGTCACAACACTAATTAAGTTGACTTGAGTATGAATTTTGAACCGATGGTATATAAATGCATGCTGAAAGTCACTAGTGGCTGGTAACATAATGGTTTATTTGAAAGTGAAGTTTTTTACAACTGAGAGGCTAATCACAAACTCAAAAAGCAATTTCATTAGAATAGTTCGCCCTCTAACTAAATGATGAATTGAGATATGAAGTTGTTTACTCGCACACTGATGATTTGTAGTGCACTGTTTGTTGCGCCTGTTGCGTTTTGTTCTAACCAAATAAGCGGGGGAGTTTGGTTTAATTATGAAAATGTAAAGCATGACAAAGACTCAAATGGTAATTTAGGGAACGAAGCTTTTGTGCTTTATGCGGACGGTAAAGCTGATAAAGATAAAGGCAATTGGTCCTATTCAGCTGAGTTAAGAGTAGGCCCCGGTAGTTTTACTGATGTAGATAATAATAGTACCGGCGATAATGTCGCTCTTCACAAAGCATGGATAGGTTTTGATTTATCAGAAAATAATAAAATCCTTATTGGTAAAAGCCAAGTTCCTTTCGGCTGGAAAACCATCAACTTTTGGCCTGGTGATATGCTAGAGGCGGGTTACGGTGACCAAATGGATACAGGAGTTAAATTAATCTCATCAGTAAAAGGAGTAGATGTTAATTTAGCTTATTTTCTTGCTGATGATTGGGGAAAAACCTCAACAGATACCACAGATGATAACCGTCATTGGGGAAGCAGCACCACTTACCGTAAAATCAAAACGGGAGTCGCAGATGTACAATACCCACTTACTGAAAATCAGAGAGTAGGCGCCTCATTTCAATCTGGGAAACTTGAAGATCTTATTTCAAATCAAGAAGACGGTAAACATTCTGCGTGGGCGCTTTATTACCTCGGACAGTTCGGTAATTTTTATACTAAAGCCGAATACATTGATGCTCAAAGAACATTGCCTGAAAGTTATGTTCAGCAGCAAAACTTAACCGTTTCAGAAATCAAAAATCAAAGATTAGCTATTGAAATGGGTTATAAGTGGGATGAGTGGAACTTTTATGTTGATGTGACTCAAGCCAAACCTGACACCGAAGGTTCGACTGTAGATACCGTTACGGCATGGGCTCCAGGTATTACTTATAACTATGGTCCCGGTTGGATATACCTCGAATACTTAGATCAAAATGGGTATGTCGATAGAAATGGTCAAGTGTTCGAAGGCGATTTTGCTGCGACTTATTTGAGTTTTGATTTTTATTTTTAAATCAGACGATTATTGATTTTATTAACCACCTATAAAAGTGGGAACTTAACCTGAGTTCTCGAGTTTAACTTTTTATTTGATATCACAGGTTTGGACACGTTTTTCTAATGCTTCTGTTGAATAATCTCGCTCATTCAACTCGAGGGGAAGTTCAATGGAATCATTAGATAAACTTACTTTATGGTCAATCACTAAAACCTTCAAAGCGAAAATTATCATCACTTGGGCATTGGTCGCAATTGAGAACGCATTGATGGCATTTTACGACCGATATGGCTGTAATAAAGCGGTACCTGGCTGTACATTTAACCCTAAAGTTGCGCCTTTTGCTGTCCTTGGTGTTAATTTTACACTTGCAGAAACCTACGCAAGAATAGGACAAAAACAAAAAGCAGTTAAGTATTTACTTAAAAGCCAAATGCCCCTAATTTTGACCATTGGCGATATAAGTTTGTCGTCAACAATGCCTTAAAAACCCTAATAGTTTTCTGAATCAATTTGCAAAGTCTGGTCCATATAAACAAGTTATGTTCGATATGTATATACCCATGATACCTGAAGATGCTCGATTTCAGCGAGAATGCACAACTTGTTAATCAAGGCGACGGTGTGCGGCAATAGTGAGCTATTGTTAGCACTGGCAACGAAGAGTAACAAGCTGTGCAACTCGCACTGCGTGGACTTCTCAGCGCCAATTCTTCTTTGTTACATTAGCTCGAAAGAATCCCGATATTCCTTCGCTAATGCGCATCAAAGAATTGGCGCTGAAAAAGTCCTGAAACATGCATCTTCAAGTATCATAATGGGTATATCAATAAAAATCGTAGTTGTTTGTTGTGTCATGGACATTCTTAACTGTACTGTTTATTGCTTATTTTTATCAATATAATTGATTAAGCATTCAGCTTAGGTCTACATATTCTGCTATACAGTTATAAATACTGTTTATCATTTAGTACACCTATGAAATCAAAAGCTGCGATTCAGCAATTTGTACTGCTTAATCTTGGGCATGCCCTAAACCATTATCTCGTTCTGATATTTCCTACTGCTGCATTGTTTTTGACTAAACTATGGAATATATCTTATCCAGAATTGTTAAAGCTTGGAAGTTTTGGCGCTATGGCGTACGGCGTGAGCGTTATTCCAGCGGGGTGGCTGGCCGACAAAATAGGCCGTCATAAAATGCTGAATATTTTTTTCATTGGGATTGGGTTAGCATCTTTGGCTGCGGGCTTTACTCAAACGCCGACTCAGTTAGGCATGGCGCTTATTGCTATTGGGGTTTTCGGTGCGATATATCATCCTGTTGGAATTGCATTAGTCTATCGGTTATCGGATAAACCCGGGCGATTACTCGCATTACATGGAATTGCTGGAAATATCGGTTTATCCATGGCTGCGATTGGGACTGCTGCTCTGGCGCACTACTTTAGTTGGCGTATTGCATTCATTTTACCAGGTGTGATTGCGATACTTGCGGGATTCATTTTCATTGTTGTGAGTAAGAATAAATATCATGCAACGTCAGTAGAATCACACTCTGAGCATGAACAGACTCCAAAAGCGGTCATTAAAATTTTATCTTGTATCGTTGTGACTTCAATTTGTGGTGGGTTGAGTTCTAATGCGTTTATTACTGGACTGCCAAAAATTCTAACGCGGTTTGACGAATTCAAAACAGACTCGTTGACGCATATCGGTTCGGTTGTTACGGGACTTTTACTATTTGCATCTGTTTCACAAGTAGTCATCGGGGAGTTATTAGATAGAGTTCGGCCTGAAAAGTTACTGCTCAGTGTTGTTTTTTTACAAGTACTTGCATTGGCAATGCTTAACGTATTGCCGCAATCTATGCTGTTAATTGCAGCAATACTTTTTTTGACCTTTGCTCAAATAACCATCAATGATGTCATTATTGGACAACGCTCTCACGACAGTTGGCGATCCACTGTTTATGCTGTCAAATATACGGTATTTCTTGGCGTTGCGGCTGTCGCATATTGGCTAGTGGCTTTAAGCTTGCAGCATTCAAACGACTTTATTTTTATGTATCAACTTCTCGCTGCTGTAACGATAGTTTCAATGGTTTTCTCAATTTTTATCTATCGATTAGCGTCATTGAGTCGCATCAGCAATTCGCATTAAAGTATTGTTTCGGTGTGACTCCAAAAGCAGATTTGAATAACCGAATGAAGTTACTTTCGTTACTGAATCCAAGACTGTAGCTTACTTCGGTGACCGATTTGTTTTGTGCGAGTAATTCGATAGCTCTGATTAAGCGGATTTGTAAGCGGCATTGACGATATCCCATATTCATTTCTTTACTGAACAGCCGAGATAAACTTCTTACGCTCATATGAAAGTTATTGGCCCAATGCTCGATTGAGGTAGTCACATGTGGCTGTTCTAAGAAATGGTTGATGATGAGCTTTATTTTGGGGTGAGAGCTTTTAGGATATAAAAGAGGTTCAACTGACATCAATTTAATTTGATCAAAGAAAACCTCAATAAGTCGTTGGTTTTGTGGGGCATCCACTGGCCACTCTTGTGAATGGCAATGTAAAACGATTTCTCTCAATAATGATGATACGGTAATAACTTGGCATTGTGTCGGTAAATGACTTTGTTGATACTGTTCTGTTATAAGCAAACTCTTTACTGCAGCAGCTTTCACTATTTCAAGCTGGTGCTCAGTATTTGCTGGAATCCAAATCGCTCTTAATGAAGGAGCAACCCAACAGCCTTGATGTGTTGTAACTCTAATCACGCCACTCGCAGCATATAAAAACTGCGCTGTACTGTGCTGATGCCAAATTACTTTTTGTTTTGTTTGATACAAATTACCAGTTGCTTGAACATTATGGTGCTGTTCAAGTAATTGAAATTGATACCGTTCGCTGCTCGTTTTCATTTTGTCCGATAACTACCATTTATTGTCTTAATTGTAGCTAGAGTTGATCGTAATTTCTTTCTAAATTTACATTAAACATGAATCGAAAGAGATCATAACCATGGATATGGAAAGAGATCACCGACATCACTTTTCACTGCTGAACATGGGTCACCTACTGACACATTATTTAGTTTTGATATTCCCAACCGTTGCTCTATTTTTAGTGAAACCTTGGCAGATGAGTTACCCACAATTACTGAAATTGGGTAGCTTCGGTGCGTTAATGTATGGGGTCGGGGTTTTACCCTCTGGTTGGCTTGCCGATAGACTCGGTCGGGCTAAAGTGATGGCGATTTTTTTCTTTGGTTCAGCACTAGCCTGTGTGATGGCTGGTGTGAGTCAATCACCGTTTTCCTTGATGGTTTCTACTGGATTTATTGGCTTGTTTTCTGCAATTTATCACCCTGTGGGTTTATCTATTATTTATGGCTTATCAAAAAAGTCAGGACGATTGCTTGCTATAAACGGGGTATATGGAAACTTTGGGTTGGCGATTGCAGCAGTATGCAGCAGTTTTTTTGCGACACAATTCGGTTGGCGTTGGGCTTTTATTATTCCAGGAGTTGTGTGTTTTATTATAGGGCTGTTTTATTTAAAAGGCTTTAAGGCATATACCAATAGTAACAGTCTAGGTAAGCAAAATATGCCTGAACCTGAACCTGTAAATATGAAAGCTATTTTTTCTTGTATCTTAGTTATAGCGGCTTGTGGTGGTTTAGCGTTTAATAGTTTAACCACGGGGTTGCCCAAAATACTCAGTGTTGAGGATACGCTTAAAGCATATTCACTCGTACAAATTGGAGGTATCGCAACGACGGTTTTATTCGTGGCTTCGTTAGCTCAGCTTGTAGTCGGTGAATTATTGCATCGCTTTCAGGCTGAAAAACTCCTATTCACCATTGTGGCAATACAAGCAATTACATTTGGCATTATGGCAGTATTTCAAGTTTCACTCGTTGTACTTGGCATTAGTGTGTTTTTTATTATGGCTCAGCTTCCTATTAATGATTTTATCATTGGAAAGCATGCCCATGATAAGTGGCGCTCTCTATTCTATGCTTTGAAATACACGTTATCCTTAGGAAGTGCGACTGCAGCTTATTGGTTATTGGCCTCGACTTATAACCCTGTTAGTCATTTTAAAGTACTTTTTGGGCTTTTATTTTTCTTTACAGTTGCTTCGGTGATGGCTGGGTTATCAATGGTATTGATAAAGGAGAAATCATTTAATCAGGCTGTGAGTACTGTGAATTAGGTTTACCAAGGAGAAGTCGAGCCCAAACTTATTGATAATAAGAATTTTATAGACAGGTATAACAGACCCAACTTTGTAATTACTCATCAGGCTAGGCAATCATCAATACTGTGGTAGTTAATTGTTTTTTAATGCTTATAACTTTTTCAAACAAATAGCGGTGTTAGAAAGTGAATTCGTAATAAATAATCATTAATTTGCGATTTAAAGCATAAAACTTTACCGTCTCGTTGTCTTATTTTTAGAGCATTAGAGTTGATTATGTTTACACTTTCCATTGATTTTTCTGCTGCGGATATGAGAGAAGTAATTGGCGCCGCAGCTTCATTTTTTTTCTTTCTTTTTTTGACACAGACATGACAAAGTTGCGAGTTTTCGCAATCACATGCAACGTATTATGTATTTCTTATGCTGTTAGCAGGCATTTACCGCCGATTTGGATTCTTCATTGCGCATTATTACCTCTAAATACTTACCGATTGATACAGCTTAAAGGGCGAGTAAAAGAGAGTCATAAAGCTCATATCGCTCCCAACCATTAAATGATTCATTGATATGAGTACACGTACTTTGTATAAACGCAATTGTAAGAAATGAAGTGTTTCAGTCAGTGAGGTAAACTGGGGTTTGATTATTCGCTTTTGATTTTAAGAGTAGAAAACTTTAAGGTGATGTCACAAATCTATAACAAAATAATACTATGCAACGGATTGACGCTCTTGATGTATTGAGAGGATTCGCACTTTTAGGCTTGCCTCTAATGAATTTAGTGGCGTTTTCTATGCCGTTTTCAGCTTATATTAACCCACAAGCTTTTCATGGCGATAATACGCTGAACCACTTTTGGTTTAGTCTGTTTTATATTTTCGCAGATCAAAAATTCATGGGGATCTTTTCAGTATTATTTGGTGCTGGTCTGGCTTTACTTTATGAAAAATTTAAGTCAGAACCTTGTGTTGAAAAGCAGAGAGGCGCAGGAACGATTTATATCAGGCTTTTTGTGTTGCTGATATTCGGATACCTTCATCTGAATTACCTTTGGTCTGGTGATATTTTAATGTTCTATGCTGCTTGGGGGATGGTGTTATTTCCATTTCTTGGGAGTTCAAAAAAAGGGCTCACGATTTTATTTGTCGTATTGTATTCAATCGTCATATTAGGTGCGTTAGGCACGAGTTTTGATGCAGGGGATCTTTCTCAGACTGAGTTGTCACAGATGTTGGTTTTCTTTAAGCCAACCGTAGAGCAGATCAATCAAATTGTTCAGATTTATCGTGGCTCCATATCTGATATTACTGATTTTGGTGAGTCACTAACCCTAGATGGTAAAGATATGGGAATGGGGGTGCTACTGTTACTTATGATGGATAGCATTTCTGGTTTAGTCAGAGCTGGCGCTATGATTGCACTTGGTTTCCTACTTTATAAAAATGGCTTTTTAACCGAAAAGTGGTCTGAAAAGTCCTATAAAATGTCGGCCATGATAGGTATCGCAATCGGAGTCATTGTAAGTTGTCTAGGGCTTATTTATAACTATTCTCATGATTACAGTGACCCTCAACAATATTTTGGTTTAGGAAATACATTCATTGTGATTAGCTCGCCATTTATGGTGTTAGGTTACATCGCTTTAGTGCAACTCTTACTGAACCGCTCAGAACTTGCTCGTTGGACGCAAGCTGTCTCAAAAGTAGGGCGAATGGCACTCACTATGTATTTGATGCAATCTGTTATTGGCGTGTTTTTATTTTGGGGCGTTGGTTTAGCGTGGTTTGGTCATGTTGACAGAACTGAACTTGTATTCATCACTCTGTGTATTGCCTTAACACAATTAGGTATCGCCAGTATTTGGCTGAAATACTTTCAATATGGACCGATGGAATGGTTGTGGCGCTGTTTAACGTATCGCAGTTTTGTCAATATTCTTAAGTTACGTCAGCCTGAGTTGGCTTAATGGCGATTAAATTATTGTTTGATTTGGATGGAACGATTAGTGATCCCTTAGAGGGGATCGCTAATAGTATCAATTACGCTTTAGAAGCTTTTGGTTACTCACAATCTTCGCAAATTGAACTGGCTAACTATATTGGTCCTCCGTTGGATAAAACCTTCAGTGATATCACCCAAACTGATGACAAGGCGCACATCCTAGCCTTAGTCACTAAATATCGAGAACGTTTTGCTGTATTAGGTTACAAAGAAAACCAGCTTTATGACGGCGTTAAATCGATTCTTCTTGAATTAAAAAAGAGAAATATTTCTGTAGCCGTTTGTACATCAAAGCCAGAGCGATTCGCTGTTAAAATACTTGAACATTTTGATTTACTTGATTGCTTCGAGTTTGTTAGTGGGGGTGAGGTTGGTGTCGAAAAGTGGCAGCAAATTGTAGATCTAAAACACCAAGGGCTCGTTGACGAAGATACGATAATGATTGGTGATCGTGCAGTCGATATCACTGCCGCAAAACATTCTGGATTGAAAACCTCAGGGGTTTTATGGGGTTATGGATCGATACAAGAAATTGAAAGTGAGCAACCCGATTATATTTTTGAGTACGCCGGTGAGCTAATGTCTCTAATTCAGCCTGCTTAATGCAAATGCTTAGATGAATATTCGGCGTGCCTATATCCACAGATGCTTATTGGGAAACGTTAAGCTAAGTATTAAGGTATTCATTTTCTACAAGCTGCAAAAATATCCAGCTTGGTATTGTAGGCCCTAGTTTTGATATCCATAATCCCTAAAACAGAGTGAAAGACATAATCTTGAGATAAATGTTGTGTTTTTGCTTGCTGGAGTAAACATTCTCGATTCAAATGTTTGGTTTGTTCAAAACCTTTCGATGCCCAAAAAATTAGTGGAACATGAGTTTGATAGTCTGGGGCTAAAGAGTAAGGTGTACCATGAAGAAACAGCCCATCTTCTCCTAAAGACTCTCCATGATCAGAGATATAAAACAAAGCGGTATTAAATTGGTTTTGCATCGACTTCAATTGATTGATGACTTGAGACATGAAAAAGTCGGTATATAAAATGGTGTTGTCATAGGAATTGGTGATTTGTTCGATGCTACAGTTTTCAATATCTGAGCGCTGACAGTCTGGTTGAAATTTTGCTCTGTTTTTAGGATAACGTTGAAAATAGGTTGGACCGTGGCTTCCCATCATGTGCATAAAGAAGACTCGATTTCCTGTTAGTGTTTGAACATATTTTTTAAAACCATCCAGTAATTCAATATCGTGACATGAGCGACAATCGCACTCTTGATTACCTTGAGATGTATCTAATTCTTTTTCTCGAGTATGCTTGGCTACGTCCTTATCGCCCTCATCGTTATCAAGCCAAAAAGTACTTACTTTGGCTCTATTCAAGATGTCAATGAGATTATCCTGTTGCGCCGCTCTTCTAGCGTTATAGTCCGCTTTTGGGAGTGCTGAAAACATACAGGGCACCGAAATTGCTGTGGCAGTTCCACATGAGGTCACATGTTGAAACGCAATTACGTTTTGCTTTTCGGTATAAGGGTTAGTATTTCGCTTGTACCCATCTAAATGATAATTTTGAGCTCTTGCGGTTTCACCAACCAGAAAAACAAGTAATGTCGGTTTTTTACTTGCAGTTATCAAAGCTGTTGGAGCTTGGACTGCATCTGTGCCCAGTTGTTTGTATGTAAGAGGAGGTAATAAATAGGTCTTAGTTAAATATTCTATTGTGCTGTAAACGTATTGAGTTGGAATAATAAGCCGATTTAGTAACTTGTGATTTCGGCCGACAGACGCATAATCTTGATAATATAAGCTCGCAATCAGAACTACCGTAAGCACTGAGATAATTATTGAAATAGATTTCGATAATAGAAGCTTTATGAAGGTTTGTTTTTTATTTATAGGAGTTTTTATCAGTATCAGAGCAGGAATAACGCCCATCAAAAATATCCAGCCAATCGAACTCCAGCTAAGATAACTTAGAGCCTCCCCTGAATTTGTTTCAAAAATATTTTCCATCATGCTTCTATCGAATAGCGTGCCATAATTGAAACTTGCATAACTCACCATTGAAGATGAAATTAATAATAATACAAAGATAGGTTTTGTAAGATAAGGCCAACTGAATAGATTAAAAACTAAGTTAAATACAGCCAAGAAAAGAATAGGTATAGAAATGATAAAACCTATTTTTACCGCTTGAGAATGGTCAAAAATAGTTCTTAGTTCGGCATATACGGGGATATTTACAATTGTCGTGTAGTAAAGAGCGGTAATGAAAGCGAGGCTAGAATAGGATAAAGATTTTCCCATAGTAAGTAACTTCATAGAGTGCCCTTACACCTTAATAATATAAAAACATGCCGAATAAACTGACAACTATTAAGGAGTTTAGTTCACCTTTAACGTCTTTATACAAAGAAAGTCATTAAAAATGGGTGCTCTGGATTGATATGAGATTTAATAACAGAAGGTATTGCAATGCTTCTATGGAGAAAGAAGCATTGCTTTTCGGACAATATCTTTTGCTGTAATTGATATAACGGGTTAAGGCAGTTTTTTAAGTACTTCTCTAAGCGCTGCTTTCACTTTTCGGGTGTTTTCTGGTCCCATTCTGATCATCAACTTTTGAGCATCTGGTAGAGCTTCTAAATTTGCATTTTTAAATTTGTAATTAACGCTGATTGAAGTCAGTTCAATAGGTTGCTCAATAATCGGTGCATTGAGCATTTCTTTGATTGCCGCTTTAATGCGTTGATTAAATGTGACGTCTTCATAGCCTAACTCCGCAAATGCGTCGTTTAAAATAGGCAATAACAGTTTATACGAACTGACGATAGACTGAGTGTTCATTGTTTGTAATAAGTCAGCATACATGTCGTATCGATGATAACTGTCTGGATCTAAGTAAATTTTGTCAGTAACATCTAATGCATCAAAACTTTGATTAGGGCCAACTAATGGGCTAGCTTTACGAGCCAACTCACCATGGGCTAAGTTATCAACAAAAACAACAAACTGGCGAGCTAGGTTCTTATTCAACAGCACATTGTTAATCGAAAGCCCTTTAAAGGCCTCGAGAGTTTGTTCGCGAACAAAGGCGTCACTCTGATTTAACTTTGGTAATTCAGGTTTCGCCGGTTTTGGCTCTTCTTTTATTGGTTCTGGCTGAGGTTCCGGTGCTTTGACTTCAGGTTCAGGCTCTGGTTCAGGAATCGTCTCTGTAGGAATTGGCTTTTCAGGAAGCACATCAGGCACTTGAACCGTCGTGTCTTCTGGTGTTTGAGTCTGAGTTGGCTCTTCAGGTTGATTTAAGTAGTAATACCCACCAACAGCAGCAATCGCTAGTAAGGCAGCAACGGCAATAACAACACCTTTGCCGCCCTTGGTCGTCTCTGACTGGGTAATTCTGTCATCTTGATTTGCTTGCATATCTCTTCCTACTTCCTGAGCGTCATGCTCTCAATCATGCTGAATTGAATGTGAATGTCAATCCGCCATTTGTTTCATTTGATTACGCTTGTACGTATTTATCTCTATCACCAAGCCAACGTTGGATAAGTGCATCGACGTTTTCTGGTGCTTGACTCAAAACGTGGCCAGCCAATTTTTGCACTTGTGGAATTAGCGCTTGATCTCGAGTTAAATCAGCGACTTTCATATCTGCTAAACCTGTTTGTTTTGTACCAAGAACTTCGCCAGGGCCTCGTATTTCAAGATCTTTTTGTGCGATAACAAAACCATCATTACTTTGTCTCAGTACGCCTAAACGCTGCTTAGCCGTTAGAGTCAATGGTGATTTATAAAGCATTACACAATGACTTTCGATGGCACCACGACCAACACGACCTCTTAATTGATGTAACTGTGCTAACCCCAAGCGTTCTGGATTTTCAATAATCATCAAACTTGCGTTAGGTACGTTTACACCAACCTCAATAACGGTCGTCGCAACGAGTAAATCAATTTCACCTGTATTGAATTGATCCATGATCGCTTGTTTTTCGCTACTTTTAAGGCGTCCGTGAACCAGTCCTATCTTTAGTTCCGGTAATTGCTGTTTTAGTTCCTCAGCGGTGTCTTCAGCTGCTTGACATTCAAGTACTTCAGATTCGTCAATCAGAGTACAAACCCAGTATGCTTGGCGTTTATCCTGAGTTACTGCAAGCCTCACTCGTTCAATCACATCTTGGCGTCGACTGTCGGCAATGGCAACAGTTGTCACTGGTGTACGTCCTGGTGGTAACTCATCGATAACGGAAGTATCAAGGTCGGCGTAAGCTGTCATGGCCAAAGTTCTTGGGATTGGTGTCGCCGTCATGATCAGCTGATGCGGATAAAAGCCTTGATGAACCCCTTTTTCTCTCAAGCCCAATCGCTGATGAACACCAAAGCGATGTTGTTCATCAATAATAGTTAGGGCGAGGTTTTTGTATTCAACCGACTCTTGAAAAATAGCGTGAGTGCCAATAACGATATGAGCACTGCCGCTCTTAATACTTTCTAGTGATTGCTCTCTTGCCTTTCCTTTGATTTTACCTGCTAGCCAGCCGACACTGAGTCCGAGAGGTTCAAACCATTCTTTAAAATTATTGGCATGCTGCTCTGCGAGCAGTTCTGTTGGTGCCATCAGCGCAACTTGATAACCATTTTCGATGACTTGTAATGCTGCGAGAGCGGCAACTAATGTCTTTCCAGAGCCTACATCGCCTTGGACTAAACGCATCATAGGTGATGTTTGTTCTAAGTCTTGGCATATTTCGGCAACGACTCGTTGTTGGGCATTCGTCGGTTTGAATGGCAACTCTTTTAAAAACGGATTAAGTAACTGACCTGAAGCGGTAACAGGTTTCGCTGCATCTTGATTACTTTTGTGCCTCAATTTCAGCATACTGAGGTTATGCGCTAACAACTCTTCTTGTACGAGACGTTGTTGCGCTGGGTGTGTGCCGTTTTCTAGATCAAATAACGACACATCACAAGTTGGTCGGTGCAGAGTTCGAATCGCATCGGCTAAGGATACTTGATTAGGCCTTAACTCTGGAGGTAACAATTCAGTAAGACCACCGTCGTTAAGCATATCGAGTGCTTGATCGGTGAGTTTTATCCAACTTGCTTGTTTTAACCCCTCAGTGGAAGGGTAAATTGGTGTTAAGGTCTCTGCCAAATCAATGGGTTGTTCAGCGCTTTGAATTCGATAATCAGGGTGAATGATTTCGGCCTGATATTTCCCTGCTTTTAACTCACCATAGGCTTTAATCATGCGGCCTTTAAGCATGGAGTTGTGCTGAGCTGCTGAAAAATTAAAAAAGCGTAGCGTTAAATTTCCTGTCTCATCTCTCACATCACAGGTCAGCATACGTTTGCGCCCATAAATGATTTTTGAAGACTGAATTTCAGCGAGAACTGTACCGTGCATTCCTGGCATTAAATCTGCAATTTGATAGATTCGAGTGCGATCTTCATAGCGTAAAGGTAAGTGAAACAACAGATCTTGAACCGTGCGAATACTTAGCTTGTCGAGTTTTTCGGCAACCTTTTTTGCAACTCCTTTGAGCTCGGTTATTGGGGTTTGATCCAATCGCTGCAAGATATTCGCATCCAAGTACTGTGAATTTATACATATATTAACAGAATGGATGGCTTTGACAATTTGAAATTAAATTCATTCTAAATCGTGCGAATAGTGACCGTTTAATAGTAGTAGGACAAGCTTAATAGATTGACTGGGTGATGGTTGAATGTTGAGGTACTTTATTGATTTCAATATTAATAAGCACTTAAATCATTACAAAGTTAGAGTTCATAATTCGGTTTCCTCAATTTCATCAGTTTTACTTATATGTGAATGAAGGTAAGAAATATCCGTTTGCTCCAAAGTCATTGGATAAAATGTTACTAATGCTTTTTTCACGACGTTACTGTTCTGGCTTGGGGTAGCAACTGGATAGAGTGTCCAACCAGTCTTGTTTTGGGCCTATGGCTTGCTCGACGAAGACGGGCTTATACTCAAACCAATCTGAGTTCATTCGATCACGTTCTTTATTACTGCAGAGGATATTGAATTTATATTGATCATTAATGTATATACCCATGATACTTGAAGATGCATGTTTCAGGACTTTTTAAGCGCCAATTCTTTGAGGCGCATTAGCGAAGGAATATCGGGATTCTTTCGAGCTAATGTAACAAAGAAGAATTGGCGCTGAGAAGTCCACGCAGTGCGAGTTGCACAGCGTGTTACTCTTCGTTGCCAGTGCTAACAATAGTTCACTATTGCCGCACACCGTCGCCTTGATTAACAAGTTGTGCATTCTCGCTGAAATCGAGCATCTTCAGGTATCATGGGTATAGAACATAGGCGCCGTCTCCAGTGCCTCTTGGGCGCAAGCTATTTGGGTTTTGATTGATGTATCTCGCTACATAATCTGAAGTTAGAGACATGTTAATACTCTATTTAGAAAAGACTTAGACGTCATCATGGTACTGATTAGTATGGGGTAATCGATGTTTAGAGTAAAATTAAAAGGGCTTAATCTTTATGAGTGAACATGATTTTTAAAACAATTACTTTCATAGAGATAACAGATAATAACCACGATCTTCAAATTCAAAAAAGTCCAATACCTGCATTTTTCCTTTTTTAGTATGAGCGAAGTAAGAGTGTTGATTCTCTTCAGCAATGAAGGTCATCATGTGCTGATATTGACTAGAGCTCAATCGTTTTATCTCAGTAACGAGTTGTTCAAAAATAGAGTGGCCACGATGATTTTGATGTATCCATATAGGACCATATTGGCAGCTGTTTTTGTCTGAAAACTGAGGATGCTCAAGTGAAACGTGTTTGAGGATGCTTTTATAGATAGGCCAATGTGTAAATGCCTTCCAATCTGCAGCGATGACATACCCGACGATATTTGAGTCAACTTCAGCAACGACTATCCAGCCATGATTTAGAAACGATTTGAGATCATTCAAGCTAAACCCTTGTCCAAGCATTTGTTCTGAAGCTGATGACAGCTCGGCGTTAAGGTGAGTTTTTTCTAATTGAGCGAGTGTAGCGAGATCATTTATCGTAGCTGGGCGTATTTTCATATTAATGATAAGTTTCAGAAAATACGCCAATTATCTTTCAAATGACAAGATAAAGCGATTACTTTTGCTTGTCTGCAACAAGTTTTGCAGCTGTTAATAGCAATTCAGGTTCTGCACGAACTCTGAAGTTAGGGTTCACATATTGAAAGTGAATGAGGCCTGATTTATCACTCAAGAAAATAGCAGGAACTGGCAGGATAATGCGCATGTCGCCATTGCCAATATCAACGAGCTTTTCTTTCAAGTCAGGAACTCTAGCATAGCGAGCTGTGACCTTCTTACTGGTGTAAAACGCAACCCCAAATGCTTGTGCCGCTTTATTATCAGAATCAGAAAGCAACATATAATCAAGCTTATTCTTGGTCATCGATTTACGCAGCTTTTCTGGCGAATCAGGGGAGATGCCAACTAACTGAAAACCCATTTCGATAAGTTTAGGTTGAATGCCTTGTAACTGTCCCATTTGCATATTACAAAATGGACACCAACCGCCACGATAGAAAAAGAATATGGTTGGTTTTTGTTGAGCAAGATTTTGAAGGTTGACGGGTTTGCCATCTAAGCCTTGAAGAGTAACATCTGGAATATCATGACCATTAAGTAATGGTGCAACGTCGTTATCAGAATGGGCAACAGGTTTTGCAGCGAGGCTAAAGCTCATTGTGAGTGCAAAAGCTGCAACAATTGGTCGTAGCATGGGGCAGATCCTTTTTTTTGTTGTTGATGTCGAAATCGTCAACAAAGACCTGCCCAATAGAGCATTTATTTCAATTATTTCGCTTTTTTAGTCGCGTTGAGTTTTACGCGACGCCCTGAAAGGTTTTTCTCAGCAACGACTTGCTCACGAACATTATCCGTACGTTCACGTTTTTTACTAAAACTACGACGCTTTTGTAGCTGTTTCAGTAGCAAATCACGATTACTTACTTCATAGCCTGGTACCATGATACGACGAATTTTTTGACCGATAAGCTTTTCAATATCTTTTAAAATACGTTCTTCTTCACGGCTAACAAATGAAATCGCTACACCTGATTTACCTGCACGACCTGTACGCCCTATACGATGAACGTAATCTTCCGCTAAAAATGGCATATCGAAGTTAACGACGTATTCAAGTTCTTGGATATCGAGACCACGAGCAGCAACTTCGGTCGAAACCAATACTTTTAGCTTGCCTTCTTCAAATTCACGCAAAGCACGACGACGACTACCTTGGTTTTTCTCGCCGTGAATCACTTTAGATGGAATACCATCTAAATTCAGCTCTTTATTCAAACGATCCGCATCTTCACGAGTCGCACTGAAAACAAGAATTTTGCTCCAGTTCTTTTTACCGATGAGCTCAGAAAGTAATTCACGCTTACGGCGTTGCTCAACAGGGTAAACCACCTGGCTTACGGTTTCGGCAGTAGTGTTTTGTTTATCAACACTGATAACTTGAGGCTTGTTCATCAAGTCATTGGCGAGACGCTTTACTGCACCGGAAAATGTTGCTGAGAACAGCATGCTTTGCTTTTCTTTGCTGGTGGCCTGCAGAATTTTGTGGATATCAGCACTAAAGCCCATATCCAGCATACGGTCAGCTTCATCCAATACTAAAAATTCGATGTTCGCTAAGCTGATGTTTCCAGCCATTAAGTGCTCTAGCAGACGACCAGGCGTTGCCACAATAATGTCCACACCTTGACGTAGTTTTTCTGCTTGTGGGGTCGCTTTTACTCCACCATAAACGGTGGCTAAAGTAATCGGTAGATATTTGCTATATGCCTCGATATTTTTAGCTACTTGAGCGGCAAGCTCACGAGTAGGTGCAAGTACCAAGGCTCTAGCATTGGCTTTTGATATTGACTTTGGGTTTTCTACAAGCTTATGCAGAATCGGTAATGAGAAAGCGGCAGTTTTACCCGTTCCAGTTTGTGCACTGGCGATGACGTCATTGCCACGGCGAATGGCAGGGATCGCTTTTTGTTGAACTGGTGTTAGCGTTTTATAGCCGCAATCGGCTACTGCTCGTAACAGTTCAGATGGAAAACTAAATGACTCAAAGTTCATAGCAATAACCTTAAAATAACCCAAAAACCAGAACGGCGGCGGATTATAGCAGGTTTTGATAGATAACAGTTAACCAAACGAGCACAAATATCAACAGGCTGATGAAGACAGCTGCAGAGCCTAGGTCTTTAGCTAGACCTGATAGCGGGTTCATTTCGTAACTAATTCGGTCGACAGTGACTTCAATTGCTGTATTGATGATTTCGGCAAAAAGAACTAAAAGAGCAGCACAAAAGATGGCGAACTTTTCGTAAAGAGTAATGTTCCAGAAACTTAAAATAACAATGGTTACTAAGACCATTATGATTTCTTGTTTGAACGCTGATTCATTATTAATGAGCCATTTAAATCCTTTTACGGAATTTGGTAGAGCAAGCCAAATGCGCCTTAAGCCCGTAGGTTTGTTGTTACTGTTAAACTCCATTTAAGATAATCCATGTTATAGCAAACTTGTCTCTAACATAGTATAAAATTTTTAAGCTAAGAATGTTTTTTAGGTTATTGTGTATGCTCTGGCTCATCAGTCCTCTCAAATACATTTAGTTCGATTTGTTCAGGACTCACTGGTTCTCTGTTGGTCGTAGCGTCAGGCATTTTATGAGCGGTAAGCTCTTGAACTGAATACTCGTCAGATTTGACTGAGAGTATAGCCACTAAATTTTGAATCAATTGCCTCACTTCTCCAGATTTCAAGCCTGCAGATATTGCGCTTAAATGTGCCACCTCAGCAGAGTTAAGTTTGTGTTTGGACGAGCCACTCGAGTCTGAAATGGCCTTATTTACGAGTATTTGAACGATAGCACTATTATTTGTCGCTATTGCCATTGCAATTAAATCTGCATTTACAAAGAAAAGATAAGGCATTTTAGTAAAGCAATAACATAAGGTAGAAAGGTCGTTATTTTGAATAAATTGTTTCGTCAGTTGATCTGCTAACTCTTCAGTTAGCTCGGTATTTTGAAGCAAAAAATGTGTTAAAGGCGGGTTAATTCTTTTAGCTGACAACAATACAGGACTTGTCAATACATCATCAGGGACTTCAAGGCACGCTCCTGAGTTGACGAGTAATATGGCTATTTCATTATGACCATGCTTAGCGGCATGTTGTAATGCAGTCCAACCATTTTTATCTTTGATGTCTATTCCTTTCGGATAGTAATCTATGATTAGTTTTGCACACTCAAGCGTTCCCTTTTTGGCGCAGATGATGAGCGCTGGTGAATTCTCAGAATATGTTATTTTATTCTTAGCTTTTCGGTATGCTGCAGTAACAGTATCTACTTGGGGCTTTTGGTCTAATATGAGTTTTAATTGTTTTGGGCGGTTATAAAGTACTGCAACTTGAATTATAGATAAGCCATTTGGGTTGAAGGCATTGATATCTCCACCATTATTTAACATGAAGCGAAATGATTCACGCTCACTGTCAGAGCCGTCTGCAGTAATGCCTACGAGAAGTTTGTTGAATTGAGTAAATGGTTGTTGTCTGATACTTTCATTGGCAATTCCTTTAATAGCCCATTCTATCACTTTTTTACTGATTCCCTGAATGTGGGCGAGTTGTACCTGTATGCTGGGGATATCTTGTAATAGAATTCGTTTTGTGAATATTTGCTCTTTGTTTCTTATACAATACTGAATGATATAGAGAACTTGCTGCTGGCATCCTGTTAGATTTGAAGTGGACTTATAAAGTTCAGTAGCTGTTTTCCCGCTTAAGCAGATGCCAGTTAATGCACTTAGTTGATTTGTTGTGATTAAATGGTTTATATATGAAATTGTGCGCATCACTCTTTGATTTTTGATTAATAAACTGAGGGGAGACTCTCCGGCTTGGTTTAATGTCAATCTGGGGTTAGCTTCCAGAATCGCTTCTAAATTCTCTAAGCATCCCTTAATGATCGAGTGATGAAGTGCTGAATTTCCTTTGTTATCTACAGCATTCACGTCAGCGTCTTTTGAGAGCAAAAGTTTGCAAAGCAAAAAATTCCTATTTTTAGCTGCGAGCATCAAGGGAGTAAGGCCCTCTTTATTAGCTATTGATGTGTCTGCATTTAACTCTAAAAGCACCTGTACTGTAGCGAGTTTTTGTTCTCCAACCGCTATAAATAATGCGGTTTCTCCCTTTTTGTTGGTGGCGTTAATATTTGCCCCTTTTTTGCAAAGAACAGGAAGTAAAGCCATTTGATGAGTAATGACGGCCAAATGAACGGGCGTATTTCCATTCCCATTAGTTGTATTAGGCTCGATTCCGCTTTCGAGCAGTAACAGTGTGATGCCATAGTGTTTAGCATCGACAGATATATTTAATGCACAACTTATCTGCGGAACCCATCAAACATGGGTAACAAATTAAGAAGAAAAATCTGAGGAGAAAAGCTTTATTTTTGAGATAATAAGTCAACCACGACAACTATCAAAATAAAATGGCGATTCTGAACAAAACACCTCTCAACTCCTCAGACAAGCATGATCTTCTCTTAAAAACGCTTTCATGCCAAGCCCATGGTGACATTTCTTTATTAGCTGAAGAGTTTAATGTCTCTCGTAAAGCGGTTTACACCGCTAAAGCTTGTGCGAACAAAGCCATCCAACAAGTTGTTAACTCTGATAATATCCCCGATGTTATTACCACCGCTTATGTTGATGTCGCACACCTTCGCCGTGCGATTGTCGCTCTCTCAATAACCGCCCCTAACTCTATTCGTGCGATACAAGAGCAAATACCTGTTCTTTTCCCTGGTTGTAAAGTCAGTTACGGGTACATACAAGGCGTCATCGTTGAAGCTCAGGAGCAAGCCAAGAAATTTAACGAGCAAGTGCCTCTCTCCAAGATAAAAAGTATTGCTCTTGATGAAATGTTTAGTCAGGGCTCGCCTGTTTTAGCTGGAATCGACCTTGATAATGGTTATTTATTCTCACTCTCACATGAAAACAAACGAGATGGGGAGGTTTGGGCTAAGGTACTCACACAATCGCAACAACAAGGGTTGTCTCCAATGCATGTAGTAAAAGATGGAGCGAAAGGAATGGCAAAAGGTGTCAATGATGTTTTTCCCCAAACAGAGCAAAGAGACGATGCGTTTCATGCCCTGTATATTGCAGGCAAAGCGGTGCAAAAATTAGAGCGTCTTGCCTATCGTTACATTGAGAAAGAGGTTCAGATGCAAAAACAGCTGGAGCGTGTAGATAGGACTGACCAAGAAGCGCTTAAACAAGCCGAAGACGAATTACGCACCTGCCAATATAAGTGCCAAAAACGGATAGTGCAATACGACAATGCAGCCAAAGCCATACGTTATGTTCGTCGAAGCTTTGCTTGTATTAACCTAAAGACAGGTGCTTTGATGACGCAAGAGCAAGCACAAGAA
>NZ_JAFEUN010000299.1 GCF_016900895.1 Parashewanella hymeniacidonis | reverse complement strand
TGAAGCCGCTTGTCATGCATAAAATTTAGGATACCAGACGATGTATTATTATTTTCGTGTTAAAAATCAGGTTAAATTTGAAATATAAATTTAACCTGATTACCCATGCGGAATATGGGTTACATGACTTTAATTCTCCATTATTTTCAAGTTTCCTATTACATCCAGACTTGAAACTTCATAACTTGAATAAATATTTTTACAATCGTTCAGCTTATGTCTACTCCAAAAATAGTAAAAGAACTCAGCTACATATTATATTTGGAGCTATAACTGATGAGAAATTCTCAGATAATACTTTTCACTTTGTGCTTTTTGTTTACAAGTACACCCTTTGCAAAGGATGATTCATCATACATTTTATTTTAATATTATAATCGTCATTTAACAGATAAATCTGAAATTGCTTACTGCATACCTAAAACCAGTTGAGAACTAGACGGTTAAGTAACTCAACTTTTGAAGTTCTTAAAGCGTAATTTTGGGGTTTTAATATGTCTTTAAGTGGTCAGAATTTTTATAACTGTCTTTTGCATCTCTGTTGGTATTCAACGTTTTGCATTTGCTGAAGATAATTCTTATGTTCTATTAGATTATGAGAAGATATTACGTCAAGACATTGATTATTATAACAATTGTCTAGCTAACCATGCTTCAACAAGGGTATCTCACAAGAATTTTCGAGCTTGGAAAGCTGCGAACTGGCTGTAAAAACAGTTAATCAGCAACTTAATAAAGATGGACAGTATCTATACCCATGATACCTGAAGATGCATGGTTCAGGACTTTCTCAGCGCCAATTCTTTGAGGCGCATTAGCGAAGGAATATCGGGATTCTTTCGAGCTGATGTAACAAAGAAGAATTGGCGCTGAGAAGTCCACGCAGTGCGAGTTGCACAGCGAGTTACTCTGTGTTGCCAGTGCTAACAATAGCTCACTATTGCCGCACATTGTCGCACATTGTCGCCTTGATTAACAAGTTGTGCATTCTCGCTGAAATCGAGCATCTTCAGGTATCATAATGGTATGGACTCTCCCCACTTCTCTTCGGCGTCACAATGCGCCATGATATGTTGAGGAAAAAGCGACAAAACTTAACGAGGAGAGTC
>NZ_JAFEUN010000298.1 GCF_016900895.1 Parashewanella hymeniacidonis | reverse complement strand
AGCCATACTCCTAAACGTTGACAGCGATATTGCTGCCAAAGAAGTATGAACGATATCGTTGATTGATATGATTAATTGTTGTTTATCAGCAGTTTCTGCCGCAAAGCGGCTTGGTTCAACAAGAAATTCCAGCAGACGCCTACGGCGCAGCTGAATTGGGCGTTAGCTTTTTTAATGGAGTAATCAATCGAATATGGAAAGTCCTGAATTTGCAATCATCACTTTAAATTTGATAATCGTACTTGTTGCATATTTATCAGTTTACCCAAGAGTTGCTGGTAATAATTTTAACAAAATTTCATTCTATGACATATTTGCATCTGGCTTAGCTTTAACTATTGTCGGCTTTCAATTCTGGAATACAGGTTACGAGTTTAATCTTTTAGTGTTTAAGGTAAATTGGTTCTGGTACACGTTGGCAACTTATGGCGCAATCGAAATCCCAGTAATTCTGTGGTATTTTAAGAATAACAATGTAGCCATCAAGATCAAAAGCTAACAAGAAAAATCAACAAGGACAAATACTGCTTGGCTTTTGTCACTTCGTTCCAAAATTATAGCCAAGCACTATTTGCCTGTTATTTTGGCGTTAAATTGCAAAAGGAGAAGCAAACGATGTTAGCAATATTGAGCGTGGCAGCACTAATGTATGCCTATTTTCAAGCGTGTAATGAACTTGATAAAACCGAAGAGAGAGATGGTCATAATAAAAATTCTTTTCTTTGGTTTACATGGTTCGGTTTTTTCATGAGGTTACAAGGTTTAGTCACACTATTCTGCGGTGGTTATGAGTATTTCTCAGCTGGTTACAGTATTGAAGTTCTTTCTTATGCAATTGTTGGTGTAATGATGTTTGCATTGTCATTTGCAGTCCTAACTAAAAGTAAAGTTGGTTGGTTTGCTGCAACAGTCTTTACGTGCAATCCAATCTTTTGGTTTTTTAATACTGTTTACTATGTAAAAAATAAAGAGTGTTTCAAGTAGTAAGCAGCAATTTAATAAATAAGGATAGGCGTAGCGCAGCCTGCGCCTTATCTGGTTGTTGAACCAGCCCGACGCTACTTATATATGCAAATATCTCAGAAATAATTTTGTGATGTGAGTGAGCTATTTATCAGC
>NZ_JAFEUN010000297.1 GCF_016900895.1 Parashewanella hymeniacidonis | reverse complement strand
TCTGATGTAAGGTAAGCGTGTACCGAAGTACATCTAGCTTTTTTTTAAGGTCTACATTCCAAGGCAACAGTGAGTCGAGGTCTTGTGGTGATTTTGCTAACTGCTCTAAGCAGTGGTTGATGTAATCAAATGGTACAAGTCCATTAGCTTTTGCCGTTTCTATTATGCTGTAAAGCATGGCGCTGGTTTCAGCACCATTATGATTAACATTAAACAGCCAGTTTTTGCGGCCAATGACGAAGGGTTTTACTGCTCGCTCAGCACGATTGTTATCGATATTCAGTAAACCGTCATCAAGGTATCCAAGCAATTTATCCCATTGGTTAGAGTTGTAAGTGGTGGCTACACCAAGCTTGCCTTTTTTTGATACTTGCAGTGCTGACTTATCTAGCCAGGCTTTAAACTCTGCCAGTATTGGCTTAGCTTTCAGCTGCCTTAGTTGCTGCTTTTCATTCACTGGCAACGCAGCTATCGATTTTTCTATTCCATACAGTTTTTGGATGTAGCTCAAAGCAACGTTCACTTTTCCAGACTTAGCTTTGCCTTGTGCTGTCTGCGCATCGACAAATTTTCTTCTCGCGTGCGCCCAACAGCCAACGTGCTTAGCATTAACTTGTTGGTAAGCTGAGTAACCATCGGTTTGTAGATAACCGTTAAATCCTTGCAAAAAGCGACTGGCACAACGGCCTGAGCGACTACCATTTTGATAATCAAACAGCACGATGTTTCTTAATAATGTGTCGCCATCACTTTTAGGCTCAACAGGCGCATCTATACCTGAGCAATACACCCAAATATACGATTTATAACGCTCATCATTGATGACTTTTAATGTGGTTTCATCGGCTTGCAACATGGGTTGTGATAATAATATTTCGTGCAGGCGTATATACAGTGGTTTGAATAAGGCTTCGCATTTCATCATCCAGTCCGACATGGTTCGACGACTGATTTCGATACCATGTTGCTTGAACATGGTTTCTTGTCGATACAGTGGCAGTCCATATTGATATTTACTGGTGATGATTTGACTAAGCAAGCTTGGTGTCGCATACCCTTTAGGGATTGGGCAGCTTGGTACTGGCGCTTGTTTTATGTTGCTTTGCGTGCCTTGTTTTTCGCAGT
>NZ_JAFEUN010000296.1 GCF_016900895.1 Parashewanella hymeniacidonis | reverse complement strand
TAAATGTAATCATTAGGTCTGTTTTGTTATAAAATAGTCTGTCATAAATAATATGATTTTTAGCGAGTAAACATTAGAAATTGTATTGCTGTGAGTGTTTGTTGCTGGCAAGGAATGGGGCAATAGTTGGTTAGAAAAGTGCTTCGCACTTTAAAACGTCGTGGGTTTTCCACCCACACCCGAGCAAAAAGAGATTCTCCAGCAAATCCCTTCTTGCATCATCCCTTGCCGCCCAAACGAAGCTAAGCGTTACAGATATTATTGAATAAATGACTAACGCCTCTGATGGTACATCCATGTACCCCAGAGTCTAATCCGACATCCATGTCGGATTCACGTCATTTTATATTCAATAATACCTTCCACAACTTCAATGGGACTCTTCGTAGACTGCAAGGTTGTTTGGAGCGTTTATTCATAGGGTTACCGTCATACCTAATGCTTTAGTCAGACTTTATAAACTCCGCCTTCATACAAAGCTGGCGTTCAATGCACAAATCACATTATCAGCTTCCTTCTAAATTCTGCAAGAATTTCATTAGGTAACAGAGTTAGTGATGTTTCACATCAATAAAGCAAGACGCTGGATACCAGTTTTCAAGGTTATGACGCTACCGCTTTAATAGAATTTATCGACAACTACTCAGGCTACAACAGTTCCCATTGAAGCTGCCGAATGACATTGGAATAAATATCGTAGCCGCAGCATGGACGCTGCGGCAGTTTTCGGGCTACAAGGATGTAGCATCGAAAGCGCTAGATATTTATCCAAAAGGAATAAGGAGTTTTCAGCTTCGTTTGGGCGGCTCAGGGGATTCTAAAGGGGAAGCAGCTGGAGGCTTCCCCTTTCGGCGGTGTGGTGTGCAACATCACGATCTTATAAACTTCAAAGAAGTTTTGCTTCATATGGCTTTAACAAAAGATGACGCCTAGCATCAAAAGGCACTAGATTACCGACATACAAGACTGTCGTTACTTCGCATCCAGGTAACTACTCAATAAGTTGTGGTAAGTCACCAAACTGTAAGATTTTGTAACGATCTTGCGATCAATTTGACTGCTTATTCTAAAGCTTCATACTTTCACCAAATTTAATCATTCCACTTGGTTTTGAAGCTAAAGATTCCTGATTTA
>NZ_JAFEUN010000295.1 GCF_016900895.1 Parashewanella hymeniacidonis | reverse complement strand
CAGCCACCGTATCATGCTGACCCTCTTGCAGCGCCATCCATAGCCCAGGTATTTCGTCACCATCTTTCCCCGCTGCCAGCGCTATGAACTTATCTGCTGATAACTTCCCTGCCTTCAGTAACTTCGCCAGCACCTTCATAAACGCAGCCACCGTATCATGCTGACCATTTTGCAGCGCCAGAAATAGTCCAGGTGTTTCGTCACCACCTTTCGCTGCTGCCAGCTCTATGAACTTATCTTCTGATAACTTCCCTGCCTTCAGTAGCTCCACCAGCACCTTCATAAACGCAGCCACCGCCTCATGCTGACCTTTTTGCAGCGCCAGAAATAATCCAGGTGTTTCGTCACCATCTTTCGCTGCTGCCAGCGCCATGAACTTATCTGCTGATAACTTCCCTGCCCTCAGTAACTCCACCAGCACTTTCATAAACGCAGCCACCGTCTCATGCTGACCCTCTTGCAGCGCCATCCATAGCCCTGGTATTTCGTCACGTCTTTTTCCCGCTGCCAGCGCTATGAACTTATCTGCTGATAACTTCCCTGCCTTCAGTAACTCCGCCAGCACCTTCATAAACGCAGTCACCGTATCATGATGACCCTCTTGCAGCGCCAGAAATAGTCCAGGTATTTCGTCATCATCTTTCGCTGCTGCCAGCTCTATGAACTTATCTTCTGATAACGTCCCTTCCTTCAGTAACTCCACCAGCACCTTCATAAACGCAGCCACCGTCTCATGCTGACCATTTTGCAGCGCCATCCATAGTCCAGGTGTTTCATCGCCATCTTTCCCCGCTGCCAGCGCTATGAACTTATCTTCTGATAACTTCCCTTCCTTCAGTAACTCCACCAGCACCTTCATAGACGCAGTCACCGTATCATGATGACCATTTTGCAGCGCCAAATATAGTCCAGGCGTTCCGTCACCATCTTTCCCCGCTGCCAGCGCTATGAACTTATCTTCTGACAACTTCCCTGCCATCAGTAACTCCGCCAGCACCTTCATAAACGCAGCCACCGTATCATGATGACCTTCATACAGCGCTAGATGCACACACCTTTTTTTTTGAGAATCTGATAACTTTAAAAAATTATTATCAGTCAGACGTAATTCACGAAAGCATGCGGAGAAATCTGAAATAGTACGACCTTTTC
>NZ_JAFEUN010000294.1 GCF_016900895.1 Parashewanella hymeniacidonis | reverse complement strand
CTAATTAATGTCTAAATTATTTGTTTCAGGCTTGTTGGTAAACTCGTTACAAATTATGTGTAACAGGAAAACCGTATCGATCTAACTTTGACCAAAATTCTTCCCAATATCCGGATGAACAAACTAACGCTCTTAATGTCAGTAACATGGATGCACCTTCCTCTTTCCATCTCATCCCTGAATGACACATTCTTTGTTTTACCAGTGTCTTACAGGCTGCTTCGGTTACACCTGAGCCTATCGGAAATTTGTTTTCTAATGCTTGTGCATAGCTCATTTGCTGCCAATGGTTTTTAAAATAGGTTCTTACTTTATTCAGTTTTTCTAAAGTTGCGGGATATTTGTTTGAGGGGACTGCTTTTTGTAATTCTTCATTAAGTCGCTTTGCCTCTCCAAAATTATGTTTCAGTTGGTGAAGTGTTTCTTGAAACCATATTTGCCGTTGATTTTTCTTTGTTTTACCGGCAAATAATGCTTCTGCTGCATCTGCTACGTATTCCGAAACATGGAAGTAGTCCAGTATACTAACATCCACAAAAGGGTCTAGAAACGTCCAATTATCTGGAGCACCATCGGCGACTCCGACATACACGGCATTTGGGTAACGTTTCTTCACTTTTTGAATTTCTGATGTAAACCGCTTGGTAAACGTCGCTTTTCCATATTCAGGAGCTTCGGCACAATATGATGTAAAAAGCCGTTCTCCTTCATCATCATACAAGGTAATCGTTCCGCACATCGCTATTCGATACCCTTCATGATAAAGCAGGTTAACGCCATCCAGTCCTAAAGATATCGTCGCTACTGGCCGTGGAAGCTCAGGTATGTCGTACGTCCAATGCTCTTCTTTAAGCTGAGCAATATTACCTATCACATCGGCCAAGTCTCTCAGTGTCGCTCTACTACTGTATCTAGCATGATTTTGCTTAAGATCTTTTTCTACTTGAGGAGCGGCCATTTGAGCATATTTCCAGCTTATCATTCGAGCAAATGCTGGAGTCGAATTGACAATAATTCTGGCATTTTGATCTAAAGGACTAAATGTAGACCCCCCTTGTGAACTCTGATAAACGAAACGAGGAATTTTCACAGCTCCCCATGGGGTTTCGTAAACTTTAGGCTCTTTTTTACGCTTACTGGTCATTTTTATTG
>NZ_JAFEUN010000293.1 GCF_016900895.1 Parashewanella hymeniacidonis | reverse complement strand
TGGTTGAGACCACATCGAGGGATATCACAAGAAAAACTCCCTCTTTATCTTGGTTTTTTTGAGTTTGTACACAATGCTGGCCTACGAGGTAAAGGGCTGCTTGAACCACTCATTCAACTATTGGTTACCTAGCAGTCTTGAACCCGATATGAGCCAAAAGATAAAGTAAAACCAGAGAATGTGAGCAAACAACGCTCTATCAATCAATATTTACAAGAATCAATTGATAGGCATGGCGAGCTAGATAAATCATTTAAATACGCCGACTTAAACTTTAACGTTCTTGGTGCCGTTATAGCGAAAGTGAGTGGCAAGTCTTATCCAAGTCATATTAGTGAACGTATTATAAGACCCTTAAAGCTGACTAATACAGGCTTTTTTCAATTGGGTAGCTCATTTAAACCTGATGTTGAACCTCATATAAATGGTTTGTTTTTACGTAAAGCTTCAAAAAGACCTTTTGATCCCTCTTATGCACCAAGTGAGGGGCTTGTTACGAATGTTAAGGAGTTACTTGTTTGGCTAAACTCTACTTTGTCTCAAAATAATAGTCTGTTACAGACTCAAACTTTTCAAGAAATGTTAATACCTAGAAAAAGTACAGATTGGGGTAAGACAAAAATGGGTTTGGGCTGGCAGGTATACAGCAATAAAAATGGAAGAGTTATTCAGCACGCAGGCTCATTTCAAGGCGTGAAAGCTTTGCTCATTGCTTATCCAGATATCAAACGGGGGATAATTATTTTCAGTAACGCAGATGAGCTTCCTCGATGGGATATTGCAAGCCATATCAATCAAGTATTAGATTCAAAAACTGAAGAAAAATAGTTTGGTTTGAATGTGCCTCCTAACTAGGTTATGTCCAACCCAATGACAAAAGGTGTGCGTGTCTGAAGGCCAATAAATAAAAATATTGAGACACGGTAATTCGTTTTACTTAGCGATATCTTAGTACGAAAATACAGGAATTAAAGGTGCTTATCATGACGAAATTACCTACAAATTCACCAACTGACTTTTGCGTAGCTTTTATAGAAACAATACTGCGGACAGTTTTATGCTGCAATAACCCCGAACTCTTCAAGTTCACTGATGACTTGAGATACTTTTTCGTTACTCGGGTCGATATCTAACTTGTCAAAAATGATTTTCATCAAGTAT
>NZ_JAFEUN010000292.1 GCF_016900895.1 Parashewanella hymeniacidonis | reverse complement strand
ACTCCCTCTTTATCTTGGTTTTTTTGAGTTTGTACACAATGCTGGCCTACGAGGTAAAGGGCTGCTTGAGCCACTCATTCAACTATTGGTTACCTAGCAGTCTTGAACCCGATATGAGCCTTAAATCAATCACTGATTTAAATAATACAAAGAAATAACACTGAGGTTTGTAACGGTTTGTATGACGATTACACTTTTATGTATGGAAGAGATAATAGAAACGAAAAAAGAGGCTAAAAAGCCTCTTTTTCAAAACTGGGATACGTTGCGAAATTAACGACGTAGACCTAGTTTCTGGATAAGAGCAGTGTAACGCTCTGCGTCTTTCTTCTTAAGGTATGCAGTAAGCTTACGACGTGAGCTAACCATACGTAGAAGACCACGACGAGAGTGATGATCATGGATGTGCTCTTTGAAGTGAGATTGCAGGTGGTTGATTTGTGCAGTCAACAATGCAACTTGAACTTCTACAGAACCAGTATCGTTTTCACCGCGGCTGTATTCAGCTACGATTTTTGCTTTCGCTTCAGGACTTAGTGACATGTATATCTCCAAATATTTAAGTCATAACCTTAAAAGAGCAGTTGGTGGCGTTCTTAAACGCAGAAAAAATTGTTGTTAGCAAGGCTTGAATTGCATCAAGTAGTATTTCTACTTGAAAAATTCATAACGCAGCTAGCGGCAATTTTAGCCAGTTTATGAACGTCAAGCATACACCTTACGGTGAGCTTAAAATTCTGCTTTTTCTCGGTTTATCAAGCAGCTATCAACCAAAGGCGTCCAACTGCTTTTTAAGGTTTATCTCAGGCCGATCACTAACTCAGCTTGAGGGCTGCGCATTTTAACGCTAAAGCGATGAAAAAACAACTTGGGTGAATTGCTGAAGTTCAAAAGAGATAAAACTATCAGGTTTTAATTAATTCACTTACGGTAAGCAGACCGTTTCTGGACAAAAACGTCTTTCGGTTTCAGTTCGTAATCAATAAATTGCATTAGAAAAAGTACCTCTGAAATCGAATTATGAACATCAAATTTCTGAAAGCCACGACTAGCCCTAAAAAACAACTTAGGGCTTACATCAGATGCGCACAACGTTAGTTATGGTAAATAGAGACTGACATCAGTCTTTGCTGGCTTACTCGACTAGCAAATAGACAACAGGTTACG
>NZ_JAFEUN010000291.1 GCF_016900895.1 Parashewanella hymeniacidonis | reverse complement strand
TCACGGATAAGCCCTTGCCATTCGCTAGTAGTTATCGTTTAATAACATCATGTTAATAAACGGTGATCTTCCTACAGAGGACTTTCACCTCATTAGTTCACGCCCATGCTGGGCGTACACAAGACATTCAAGACGGACTGCAAACAGCGCAGCCGCTTAATGTAGCGTTAGTTTTTTAATTTACCAATGAATAAGGATGTTCATATGAATCAAATACTATTAAAAACATTTGGTGGTTTATCCAAGGAATATTACTTTAGACAGTTTTTCTTTGGCCTGTTGTTTCCAGCTCTCTTTTATTTTATCGCAACGTCTTCACCTGAAGAAATGAAAACACCTTACGCAATAATCGCATTGTTCACACTGAACACTTTGCTATATCCATATTCACGATTTGTTTATGAAAAAGTGGTAGGATTTATCCTTGGTGAAAATGTATTCTTTGTAAATGCTATTTTAATGTTAATGGTTAAGTGCTTTACTATGTCGATTTGTTGGACAATGGCAATATTTATCGCTCCTGTCGGTTTAATCTATTTATATTTTTATAACTCGAAGCAACAAAACTAACAAGAAAAATCAACAAGGACAAATACTGCTTGGCTTTTGTCACTTCGTTCCAAAATTATAGCCAAGCACTATTTGCCTGTTATTTTGGCGTTATAGCTGCTTAAGTAAGTGAAGGACTTATATGTTATCAAAGGAAAAAATTGTCAGCTTGGTTTGTTGTTTCATCACTGGTTATTTTGTTATGGTCGCTACAAAAGGAATATTTACTGGCAAGTATGAATTAAATGAAATTTTAAATTTCTATGCTGTTGCTTGTTTTGTGCTTTCTTTCGGTTTGCGCCCAGCGTTGTTCTTCACCGATATCAAACAAGCTTTAATTAACAGTGATGCTGTCAAATCGGTTGTAAGCTCAACAATCGTAAATTACATAAATATTCTTGGCTTAATTTTAATTATTGCATCTGTAGTCTTAAGGGTGCAGCTCTAATAAATAAGGATAGGCGTAGCGCAGCCTGCGCCTTATCTGGTTGTTGAACCAGCCCGACGCTACTTATATATGCAAATATCTCAGAAATGATTTTGTGATGTGAGTGAGCTATTTATCAGCTCACTTTTGTTTAGATATGACTCAGCCTTAGTGGCGCTCTATGATGCTTATTACCACTAATACTCTGT
>NZ_JAFEUN010000290.1 GCF_016900895.1 Parashewanella hymeniacidonis | reverse complement strand
TTGTCTTCGGAAAAGGTCGTACTATTTCAGATTTCTCCGCATGCTTTCGTGAATTACGTCTGACCGATAATAATTTTTTAAAGTTATCAGATTCTCAAAAAAAAAGGTGTGTGCATCTAGCGCAGAAAAACGGTCATCATGATACGGTGACTGCGTTTATGAAGGTGCTGGTGGAGTTACTGAAGGCAGGGAAGTTATCAGAAGATAAGTTCATAGCGCTGGCAGCGGGAAAAAGACGTGACGAAACACCTGGACTATTTCTGGCGCTGCAAAATGGTCATCATGATACGGTGACTGCGTTTATGAAGGTGCTGGTGGAGTTACTGAAGGCAGGGAAGTTATCAGCAGATAAGTTCATAGCGCTGGCAGCGGGAAAAAGACGTGACGAAACACCTGGACTATATTTGGCGCTGCAAGAGGGTCAGCATGAGACGGTGACTGCGTTTATGAAGGTGCTGGCGGAGTTACTGAAGGAAGGGAAGTTATCAGAAGATAAGTTCATAGCGCTGGCAGCAGCGAAAGATGGTGACGGAACGCCTGGACTATATTTGGCGCTGCAAGAGGGTCATCATGATACGGTGGCTGCGTTTATGAAGGTGCTGGCGGAGTTACTGAAGGAAGGGAAGTTATCAGAAGATAAGTTCATAGCGCTGGCAGCGGGAAAAAGACGTGACGAAACATCTGGACTATGTCTAGCGCAGCAAAAAGGTCAGCATGAGACGGTGGCTGCGTTTATGAAGGTACTGGCGGAGTTACTGAAGGCAGGGAAGTTATCAGAAGATAAGTTCATAGAGCTGGCAGCGGGGAAAGATGGTGACGGAACGCCTGGACTATATTTGGCGCTGCAAAATGGTCATCATGATACGGTGGCTGCGTTTATGAAGGTACTGGCGGAGTTACTGAAGGCAGGGAAGTTATCAGAAGATAAGTTCATAGAGCTGGCAGCGGGGAAATATGGTGACGGAACGCCTGGACTATATTTGGCGCTGCAAAATGGTCATCATGATACGGTGACTGCGTTTATGAAGGTGCTGGTGGAGTTACTGAAGGCAGGGAAGTTATCAGAAGATAAGTTCATAGCGCTGGCAGCAGCGAAAGATGGTGACGAAATACCTGGACTATGGATGGCGCTGCAAGAGGGTCAGCATGATACGGTGGCTGCGTTTATGAAGGTGCTGGCGGAGTTACT
>NZ_JAFEUN010000029.1 GCF_016900895.1 Parashewanella hymeniacidonis | reverse complement strand
TGTTTTGTTCAGAATCGCCATTTTATTTTGATAGTTGTCGTGGTTGACTTATTATCTCAAAAATAAAGCTTTTCTCCTCAGATTTTTCTTCTTAATTTGTTACCCATGTTTGATGGGTTCCAACTGATGATGCAGTTGACTACCGTAAATCTGCATTCAGTTTAATCGCTCACAACTTCGGTAATATGTCTGCCATGTTGAAAGGTAAAAAAGAGATGAATGCTGAAGAATTCGAGCAGCGTGCAACAAATATCGCCGCATTGTCGCATTTGCCGCTAGAAGGCTTTATTGATGGCTCTTATTCAGGTGACACCGAAGCATTAGCTAAAATTGAACAAAATAAATCAGATTTTGTTGATAAAATGGAAGCATTGAAAGTAGCTTCTGCCAAATTAGCTATGGTCGCCAAATCTGGTGATAAAAAAGCGATTAAAACAGCTTTTGGCCAAACAGCAAAAACATGCAAAAGCTGTCACAAAGCTTATAAGAAAGACTAAAGCGCTTAGAGGGCGCTCCCAATTTTAAATCTAAATGACGAATTGGAAACACCCTCTAGCTTCACTCTTGTTACCAGAAGCCCGTACTCACTCTGAACACATCACCTACATTGACATCCAAATAGGCCACACAAAATAGTAACCTGCTATAGCTAATACCACACACCATAATACTAAACTTATAATGGCAGGCTGGAACTTTAGAGCTTTCTCATCTTCAACATTGACTTCCTTTTTACCTGTAAACATCGCAGGGATAAGTTTATCTCCTTTGATTGTATGAGTAATCACAGCCGCAACATGGATAAATGCAACGCCTAAAACTAGATAAAATAAATTCCTGTGTATCCAAGTGAATATTTCAGCGACTTCATTACTCACACTTGCATATAAAGGGCCTTCGGTGAAAACATCATCAGTGGCAAACAGACCAGAAACAAATTGCATACTCATTAACAGCAGCAAAAAAAGTACCATATACCCACCTAGTGGATTATGTCCAATATGAGTTTTTAACGGTTTTTGCGTTTTTTGTTCTCTAGCATATTTTAATACTTGAATCGGCGTTTTTAGGAAACTTGAAAATCGGGCAGACTCACTCCCAAAAAAACCCCAAAACCATCTAAATAATATTATTGCCCCTAATGTGTAAGCGCACATTTGATGCCACTCCATTTCCCCCTCTTCTGCAGTCCACCATAGTGCAGCTAGCAAAACGATCATGCTCCAATGAAAAAACCGGGTTGAAACATCCCAAACTTTAATTTTTACTTTGTTATCGGACATACAAATCTACCGCTAATACTTTTAAACAGAAAATACCACAAAGAAGAGAAGTACAAAATAAAGATAAGAAGTGAACAATAACTTTATGAGAGTTTTGGCTATTTTAAGGGAAATCGAAGCAAAACTTATATGTTTAAGGGAAATCGAAGCAAAACTTATATGCCAATCTAATCAAATATGCGTTGTTTTTATGCCAAAAGCAAGTAAATTTGAGCTGTTATCACAAATTTTTGATCCAGTCGATGAATTACTCTACAAGTGATTATAAGCCAAGCCAAAACGTGATCTACATCACATTTTATTTTTACCAGCTTGAGTAATCTGAACCCACGAAAAAAATAAAAAAAGGTTCGACGTATGATAAAAATCACTAGCAAACACCTTGAAGTTACTCCAAGCATTAAAGAAAAAGTTGAAGCTAAATTTGAAAAGCTGGCTCGACATGATGTGCAACTGATTAACCCACACGTCATTATTACACAAGAAAAACAAATCTTTAAAATTGAAGCCTCTGTGGGCATTCCTAATGGAGAACTGTTTGCTCATGCTAAAAGTGAAAACCTATATGCAGCAATTAAAGCGATGGGACAGAAACTTGAAAAGCAATTAAATCGAACCCAAGATAAACCGACAGCTCAACGTAACCAAAAACTTGAACATGTTGAAGAAGTAGACTCTGAAAATTATGAGGAGGAGTTTGACGAAGAATATGCAGCGTAAGCAACATCGGCAAACATGGTGGCAGTTTTTTTAGTTAGATGAGAACAATCACTAACAACTGTAAGATTAGTAACAATGAAAGCTGTCACTCACTTAAATAGGAGATTACGTATCAATTCATTAAATAAGCTGAACGATCGCCTCTGCTGAGAAGTGAAATATTACTCTCAAATCGGTTTTAGTAAACCAAATCGGATGGTCGTTCGGCTATTACTATTTCTTAAGAGTTTTCCTCAACTGTTCTTTTCTTTCGTCATTTGTGATCAATTTAAAGAGTCTTGAAGTATCGTTTTTCTTGAGTTTTGAGAAGAGTGCAAACACATTTTGCAAATCAAATGATTGATCATCCAGCCTCTTAGCCAATGCTGCTAAACCTATTTTTGCCCTAATTATATGTAGTAAAAACCTTTCAACCTCTTCTTTTTTAACTTCTGCTAATAAAAACTCCATCACAACATCTTCTGAAAAGAAAGCATTGTACTGTAGTAAAAGTGATGGTTCTCCAGAAGCTACTAATTCAGCTCTTTTATCTGGCGGACAAGCATTACATAGTTTATTAAATACCTCTTCGTTATCTCTGTAGACGCACGTCAATAAAGCTAGAACATTTCCTGATAGTTTCGGTATGACTTCTATATAAGTACCCTGATGATCAGCATCGAGTATTGCCGTTTGCAAGCTTTCTGGCGTATTACTAACAACTTTTTCAATTAGTGAAAATTCGAGATGTTTTTGCAGCTGAAGAATATTAAAAGATTCAAATTTTATCGGGAATAAAATCCAAGCAAGCTCTGGATACTGGTTGATAATACCGAAAAGCACTTCGTCACTTAAACCAGGGACGACTTCTGCTAGCAGACAAGAATATTCAGTTATAGCCTCATAACCTTTTAAGTCATCTGATTCTGCATCATAGTCTCCAGTCACATCACTGATATTTGTTCGAATTGCATTTGCCCATTTTACTACTTCTTTTACTACATGTTTATTTCCTTCAACGGCAAAACAATAAGGTACTCTTATTTCATCGGACTCTTCAGGTAAAGAAGAAACTATTTTAATCGCACATTCTTGGCTCATTGCAGAAAGGATTTTTTTGCAAACTGAAGGCGTCACAATTGATAAAAATTTAGTTGATATTTCTAAATCTAATTTTTCTAGCGCATTTATTACCATCTTAGTATCTGGTGTGTGCTCCTGTTCTGAGCGATCAGTTTTGCGAACCCCTTTGCGATTTATCGTCCAAGCAATATAACCTTGGGCCATTGATCCTGTTCTTGATCTTAACGTTCCTCTTAAATCTGGTACTTCGCTTTCAAGGTTAATAGGTTGAGGGCTTAATTCAGCCTCTTCTACTAAAGACTGAATTTTTGCAACTATCATTCTATTTTCTTTAAAATTGAGCAGTGCTAATTGAAGTTCTTTAGAAAGCAAGACAAATAAAGTTAAAGATTGATTAGGATTCAACCGCATAAATTCAGGAAGAATTGTATACTGTAAAAGTCTTATCTCCGCTTGACGATAAATTCGGGAAGAGCTCACAGAACGTTTATGTTTTTCAGAAAATACTAACGCTATGAATTCAAGGTTTTCTTTTTCTAGTGCTCTGTTCAATAAGTCATTCAGAAAACCATAACTAAAGTCAGATATACTTTTACCACTATTTCTGTCAAATTTTATCTTTAACAACTGATCCATCAATTCTATTTGATCAACATCTTTTTCTACATACTGGATGACCTTAGGATCTGCATGGAGCAGTAAATTCACAAAAAATTGTTTTGCATCGAGAGAAAAATTAAAGAATTCTTTTTGCTCTCTAGAGGCATCTTCTGCTTCTGTTATATCTTCGCCAGCAATGACTAGAGCAGATAGTGACTTATGTAACTGAGGTCTATCCAACCGTTTTATTATTTTAGGGTGTTTAATAATTATTTCTAATCGTTCTTTATGCTGCATTCCCTCAAACACCAAAACTATTACGGAATCGGGAGTACTTTCTAATTCACAAACCTGTGAAAGAAATGTTCCCAGCAAATTAGTACGCTTGAGCTCATCATAACTTCCAAACGATTCAAATATCGTCTTAAAGATCGTTTCATAGTTTCCACCTTTATATCCTCTCATCAATTCTGTTACATTCATTGCCAACTTATCAAATATCAGTGTTGCAGCTTGCTTTGGTCGAATAGACAATAAGTAATGACAGACATCAATAGGTAAAGCGTTATTAAGGCCTTCCTCGTGTAACTTAGAAATGAATAACATCAAAACATCTACTTCTGTTTCAGACAGTTCGAGCTGCGAAATCTGCTTAATTAAATTATCGCTAAATTCAATTTCAATTGCTTTAAATGCTGCACACATTTGTTCTTCATTTAAATCACTGATTAAAAGGAACATCAGGGCGCCTTTTAGGTCGGAGGACTGTTTTACTCCATCGGTAAATACAGCCTGCTGATGGCTGGGAGAGATTGCATTGATCAATTCTTTACGACTTACAGTTTCTCCCTCTGAAAACAAGTCAAGGAAAAATTTCGGTTTATGCTGAGCTATGTACCTATATATTTTATTTTGCCTAGTTTTAGGCTGAACAGTTGAGATGAATACAGTACAAATTTCAGAACTTTCAATGTCAACAAGTAGCTTTTGTATAGCGCTATCAGATAGCTCATCTATACAATAACCTACAACGACTGGGTCTTCCCACTGCTCCTTAGAAAGCACTTTTACAGCATTTTGAAAGTCGGGTTGTGCTTGGAACAGTAGATAAAGTAATGAATTTAGTTTCGCACCTCCTTTCAAGCCTTTAGCTAATCTTGAAAGAAGCTCTATATTATGCGGTAAAAATTTTGGGTATTTGCTTAAACTTTCAGTTGCTTGAATTAATTCCTCATTTAAACCAGTTTCACTTGAACCCAACAATTTAGAATATAGAGCTTGAGCATAATTTAAAGGTAATAAACGACATGCGCATAAACACCCATTAATCGAAAAATTAATCATTAATGAGTTTAACTCTAGATAATTCCTCTTTGATTCAGTCAAAAATTCACTATCAATACATTGATAGATTTGGCAAAAATGGTCTAAGTCTGATTTAAACCAAACTTGTAATATTGAATGCGAAGCATGTTTATTAACTTGTTCAAGTTTATTGAATACAAATTTAAGCTTGTCAGGTGAGTCATATGAAGATTGTGAATACGCCTTAAATTCACCTGTTTCAACAAACTTCATAACTTTTTCGAATGAATATACCTGCTTTCTCTTGTCATTAGTTTCTCTTATCTCAGAGAGAAACATTAAAAAGCATATAACCTCATCAAATATACATTCAAAGCCTCTGCCTATGACTTCTTCATTTTTTTCAATGATTTTACTCTCAATATAATCTGGAGAAATGCAATATAGATAAGTTGCTTTTGGTACCGACAATGATCGTATTAAACTCTCAATTACCTTCTCGCTTAAAGGGAGGACTGATAAATTCCCTCCAAAGACTTCGTTATGGCTTTCTGGTGATATTAATTGAGCGATCTCATCAGAAGAAAGTTCAACTGCAAGTTGTTTAATAAAGCACGCATCAATCTCCACTGAACTTAAACCATTCAATAGCTGAACTTGCAGTTCACGATCTAGACATTTAAATAGTACAATTTGGCGTTGTTGAGGTAATTGCTTAAATGTTTCTAGTAATTGTGCTTTCCATTCTTGGGTACTTACTTTGGCATTTAACGTTCCATCATCTATTTTCACTTCAAGTGTGCTATTTAAAGAACGAAATAAATATTCCAATTGAGCCTTTAAAGTTTCATCAGAAAGGCTACTTAGAAATGCCTTCCTTTCAGAATCTGGAAGTGATAAATACACGCTAATGACAGCATTTTGATGTGCTGAACCAAAATTGCAGCTCAGGCCACTGCTACCTGTTGGTAAGAGTAATTCTGGAAAACGACTTAATATAAGTGTCTGTGAATCAGGGCTGACCTGATTGCAATTTACCCCCTCATCATTTGTTGAACTTGAGGGTGAAAGCATTGTAACGTCTAAGTAAGACCAAGAAGCTTCACTTTCAAAACTTTTCTTTACAACAAAATCTCCACTATTTACCAAGGCTTGCGTTAAAGCCTCCTGCTTTTCTTGATGCCCCACTTTTTCTGTAAGGTTGATTTGTTTAGAATTGGGCAAAGAAAGATTTATTGATTCAGCTTCAACTACAATCTCGGGAAGGGACATTAGCTCCAATCGTTCTTCTTCAGTAAGTGCTTTGAGTAAATCTAAAAAATCACTTCTGCTACTAGTATAGATCTGCTTTAGAGCACCAGAAAATTGTTGTATTTGATCAGATACTATTGCTACCCGACAGAAATCACATAGTGCATTTGTTGTAAACGTGCTCAATATTTCTTTTCTTGTTTCAGACTGAGATACTGCTAAAGTTTTAACCTTAATAATGGTGGGCGTAGAATCGTGGCATAGTATTTGAGGAAGAAGTTTTTGTGATGTGAGATGCTTACTTGAAGCTTGATCAAGATAAACATTACCACCTCGATGAAAGATATAAAGTCTACCATCTTGACTAACACCCACAGTATAAGTTTTAACAAAGTACGTGGCTTTTGCTTTAAAACTAACCTTACGATCTCTTTGAGCAATTTCACTATTTTGGTCAGGAGATTTTAAATCTCCAAAGCTTTCATTAGGATTAATAGTATGACGTGCATTGCTAACCTGAGTCATATGACCTGATAAACATATTATTCTTATTTATAATTATAAGGGATCGAACACTGAATCTGCGATAAATAACGGCTCTATTAATAAGGTTTAATGAAGCAGAAAACAAAAGGAAACTTTACTCCTTTTGGTAGATGCTATATTTATCGACTTTTCAAATCAGCCGCAGACTGCAGCATAACACGACTCTCTTGCTGGAATTGCTCAGCAAAATCACCTAACCATTTGGATACTTGATTAAAGTTATCAACAAATAACTCCCTATCCATATTCTTGAGCATATCAACACATTCAAGATAATTATCAGCGTAATGCTCTACTCGGTTTACATTTTGTTTTTGAGCAAAAATAATGTCCGCATAAAGCTCAGCATTTTGAGCAAATAAGCGCCCTACCATAGCGAGTTCGAGTCGATAGATTGGAGAGCTGAATTTCAATAACTGCTTAATTTCAACACCCGATTTAAACAAGTTCAAACCGTAAGCAAAGGTAGAAAAGTGCCTTAGAGCCTGAACTACTTGCATGGCTTCATCATGTTCATCAGCATTAGCCTCAACAAGATGTGCGCCCCAAATCTTAATTTGCTCAAGTAACCATTGATATTTTTCAACTTGGCGACCGTGACAAATCACCATAACTTGCTTAGCAAAGCTAGTTACATCAGGCCCAAACATAGGGTGCAAACCAATCACAGGGCCAGAATGCGTTTCAAGCATTGTATTGATAGGTTCAGATTTTACTGAAGTTAAATCAGCCAAAATACAATCATCAGGTAAGTTAGCTAATTTTTGTTTTATCACTTCACAGGTTTTTGAGATTGGCACAGAGACAATCACTAAACCTACTCCATCAAATAAAATATCCGCTAAGTGCCAATCGTCTTTATCAAGCACATGAACTTGATAACCTGACAGTGAAAGCATTTGCTTAAATAAATCACCAAGACTGCCATTGCCACCAACAATTACAACATGATCAAGCTCGGGATTAACTTGCTTAAAGCCAACGTTCTTCTCATTCTGATATGACTCACGCATTAACCGCCGTAAAACGTCTTCAATGAGTTGTGGAGAAACACCCAATTCCTCGGCTTCACCTCGCCGTTTGGCCAACATTGAAGCTTCTCGATTCGGTGCATAAATAGGTAAACCTGCACTGTGTTTTACTTCACCTACTTTAGCGACCAAATTGAGTCGTTGCTTCAGCAAATCGAGTAATTGCTGATCGACCTTATCAATGTCGTTTCGTAAGAGTTCAAGTGCATCAGTGGTTTTTTCTGACATTTTAATCTGTCACCTATCAGCAAATAAAATAGAGTAATGAAATGTAGCAATAGGTGAGTCTGTATATCAAGAGAATAAAGTAGCAAAAACAAAAAACCGCCCTAAAAGGCGGTTTTTCGTGCGAACACTGCGTCTAAATCTATTTTCTAAGTAATGATTACTTAGCAAGCTTCTCACGGATACGTGCAGATTTACCTGAACGTTCACGTAGATAGTAAAGCTTAGCGCGACGAACGCGACCACGACGCTTAACTTCAATCTTAGCTACTGCTGGGCTGTGCGTTTGGAATGCACGCTCAACGCCTTCACCATTAGAGATTTTACGTACTGTGAATGCTGAATGCAGGCCACGGTTACGTTTAGCGATAACTACACCTTCGAAAGCCTGAAGACGCTCTTTGTTACCTTCTTTTACACGTACAGAAACAACTACAGTATCACCTGCACTGAACTCTGGTACGTCTGTTTTTAACTGCTCATCATTGAGCATTTTAATGATGTTGTTCATTTATTACTCCGTTCTAGAATTAACTGAACCATATTACGTTAAGTAATAGCTACTCTTTTTCTGTCTCGGCTAACGCCTCGGCCAGTAGTGACATTTGTTGGTCAGTCAGAGCTAGATTTTCAAATAATTCTGGCCGTCTCTGCAATGTTCGTATCAAACTTTGCTGATGACGCCAGCGTTTTATGTTTTTGTGGTTGCCACTGAGCAACATCTTTGGCACGTTAAGGCCATCCAACGATTCTGGTCGTGTAAAGTGTGGACAATCTAACAAGCCATCCGAAAATGAGTCTTGCTCTGCCGAAGCTTGCTTACCTAGTACACCAGGCACCAATCTCGAAACAGAATCAACAAGAGTCATCGCTGGTAGTTCACCGCCCGAAAGCACGTAATCACCAATTGACCACTCTTCGTCCACTTCAGTCTGAATGATGCGTTCGTCGATACCTTCATAGCGACCACACACCAAAATCAACTTCTGGTTTTCTGATAACTCTTCAACGCCTTGCTGAGTCAGCTTTCGACCTTGAGGAGACAAATAAACCACTTTTACACCATCACCTGCTGCTTTTTTCGCAGCATGGATTGCATCTCTTAACGGCTGCACCATCATTAACATTCCTGGGCCACCGCCAAATGGGCGATCATCCACAGTTTTATGTTTATCATGGGTGAAATCTCTAGGATTCCACGTATGCAACTCTAGTAGACCGTTTTTAACGGCTCGACCCGTAACCCCAAAGTCTGTAACTGCTCGAAACATCTCTGGAAAAAGTGTAACTATTCCTAGCCACATTCTAAAAGTCCGGATCCCATTCCACTAAAATCTTTTTCTCCGCAACATTCACATCAATAATGAATTGTTCCGGGACAAAAGGAATCAAACGTTCCTTTTTGCCAAATGCATCTTTGATATTAGCTTTAACTTGAAGTACATCATTTGAGCCAGTCTCTAACAACTGTTCAACTTGCCCCATGTTATAACCTTTTGTATTGGTAACTTCACAGCCTATTAGATCTTTCCAATAGAACTCACCTTCCGGCAACTGCTGCATATTTTCAGGTAACACGCCAATTTCACAATGTGTGAGTAGTTGAGCTTGTTCTCTGGATTCAACGCCTTCAAGTTCAGCAATAACGACTTTACCTTGTTGACGCCAGTTAATTACCTTTACTTCTCGCCATTGGCCGTTTTCTTTTAACAACCACGGTGAATAATCAAAAATACCTTTAACAGAGTCGGTATAAGCCGTGACTTTTATCCAACCTTTGACACCATGACTGGCACCGATTTTGCCGAGAATTAACGGCTGCTGGTTGTCGTTCATCAATTTATACCTTACTGCTATTAAGCCGCTTTACGAGCGTCTTTAACTAGCTTCGCTACGCGATCTGAAACTTGAGCACCAGTATCAACCCAGTGATCAACACGATCTAAATCAACACGTAAAGTTTCTTCTTGACCTTTAGCTAAAGGGTTGAAGAAACCTAGACGTTCGATGAAACGACCATCACGAGCGTTACGGCTATCAGTAACAACGATATTGTAGAAAGGACGCTTTTTTGCGCCACCACGAGCTAAACGAATGGTAACCATGCGTTTTTATTCCTCTAATGCTTTGCCTTTATATAGGCAAAAAATAAAACTGGAACCCTGTGTTCGCATAGAGTTCCAGAAAGAAAGCCGCAAAATTTTACCTGAGTTACTAATAATTGCAACCAAATTGGCTATTTTTTGCGGAGTTTATTCAGTTTGTTTATACCCATGACCATTCAAGAGACAAATTTTTGCATCTTGAATGGTTGCGGATATCATATTAACGCCCGGGCATCTTCATACCTGGTGGCAGCATCCCCTGCATGCCTCGCATCATCTTAGTCATGCCACCTTTTGAGGACATTTTTTTCATCATTTTTTGCATCTGGGTAAATTGCTTTAAAAGGCGATTCACATCTTGAATTTGAGTTCCAGAGCCTTTGGCAATACGACGCTTGCGAGAACCTTTAATGAGATCTGGGCGTGCACGCTCTTTTTTCGTCATAGAGTTGATGATGGCTTCCATCTGATTAGTCATTTTACCATCTTGCACTTGAGCTAATGCCTCAGGGGGTAATTGCCCAACTCCAGGCAGCTTTTCAAGCATGTTCATCATGCCGCCCATATTTTTCATTTGCGAAAGCTGCTCACGGAAGTCTTCTAAATCGAAACCTCCGCCAGTTTTTAGCTTCTTGGCCATTTTCATGGCTTTGTCTTTGTCTACGCCACGTTCGACTTCTTCAATCAGAGAAAGAACATCGCCCATACCAAGAATACGAGAAGCAATACGATCTGGATGAAACGGCTCTAAGGCATCTGTTTTTTCACCAACACCTAAAAATTTAATTGGTTTGCCAGTAAGATGACGAATCGATAGTGCTGCACCACCACGCGCATCACCATCAACTTTGGTAAGAATGATACCAGTCAGAGGTAATGCTTCGTTAAAAGCTTTAGCTGTATTTGCTGCATCTTGACCTGTCATTGCATCGACAGTAAATAAAGTCTCAACCGGAGTGATTGAAGCATGAAGCTCTTTAATTTCATCCATCATTGCATCATCAACATGCAAACGACCTGCAGTATCGACGATAACTACATCAATGAATTTTAATTTTGCATGAGCTATAGCCGCATTAGCAATTTCAACAGGCTTTTGACTTACGTCCGATGGGAAAAACTCAACTTCAACTTCACTTGCAAGTGTTTCAAGCTGTTTGATCGCTGCAGGGCGGTAGACGTCAGCACTTACTACAAGAACAGTTTTCTTATGTCTCTCACGTAGCAACTTAGAAAGCTTAGCAACACTGGTAGTTTTACCTGCACCTTGTAAACCAGCCATCATGATAACGGCTGGCGGCTGTGCAGATAAGTCGAGCGTTTCGTTAGATTCGCCCATGGCTTTCTCAAGCTCTGTCTGAACGATTTTTACAAAAACTTGCCCTGGTGTAAGGCTCTTAGAGACTTCCTGACCAACTGCTCGCTCTTTAACGTTTTTAACGAACTCGCGTACTACAGGTAAAGCAACGTCAGCCTCTAACAACGCCATTCGTACTTCACGCAATGTTTCTTTGATATTGTCTTCAGTTAGGCGACCGCGGCCACTGATATTTTTTAAGGTACGCGACAGTCTGTCACTAAGATTCTCAAACATATCCTGAGCTTTACCCCTAGAGTTCGCCCCAAGGACGATCCCTTATCCGTTCATAAAATTGAGTGTATTATACCTAATTTATTAACTTGAACAGCATTTAGGTGAAATTAAACTCGCGCTTATTCAAAAAAACAGTTAAATTTTACGGTATTAATTTAACTAGGAACTCTCTTTGGATAGTTCCTTGCGACTAGGGTTTCCCGATTACACAATATATGTTGATAAATCGAGAGTTCTCCTAAAGGAATAGATTTTGTCTTCAATGGTTATTTTTTCTGCGTCTGCAATGTTTTTTTATTGTTGTGCATTAATCCTTGTTATCAGTCGTTTATTTCATACACAAGGACCAAACCGCAAGGCCGTTGTTATTATGGCTGCTATTGCCGTGGCATTACACGCCGCTGCACTTTCGCAGGCGATATTTACGCCTGATGGGCAAAACTTTAGTCTGACCAATGTTATTTCTATCGTTAACTGGATTATTGCACTTACATTCACCGTTGTATTAATGCGGATGAAGGTCATTGTTGTTGTGCCAGTTATCTACGCTTGCTCAGTATTGTCCGTCGCACTCCTGTGGCTCGTTCCGCCAAAGTACATTTATCACTTTGAGCTTTATCCAGAAGTTTTGGGACATGTCATACTTTCATTAATGGCCTATAGCACACTAATGATTGCAGCCTTATACGCAATACAACTTGCTGTTATACAACATAAACTCAAGAGTAAACAGCTAATATTAAGTCCAGCTATTCCCCCATTAATGACCGTTGAGAAGCAGCTTTACCACCTTGTGGTCATTGGCGTAATTTTACTCAGCTTATCCCTCGCTACTGGATTTATCTTCTTAGATGACATGTTTGCTGAAAGTAAAGGACATAAAGCGGTATTGTCGATCATTGCATGGTTTGTCTACATCGTAATGCTATGGCAACAATACTGGGTAGGTTGTAAAGTTCGTACTGCCGTTATCTATACATTAAGTGGTGCGACCTTATTATCTCTAGGATACTTCGGTGCAAGAATTGTCAAAGAGCTGATACTTACGTAAACTGTAACATTTGGGGTGTGATAAATTAATTACGCCTCACTTGCTCGCCATTGGACTTTGGTTAGCAATAGTATGTCAAACAACTCAAACGGAGCCCTTTTTGGACGCTATCTCAACGGGAACCCTTCTGGTTATCCTCGTTATTCTAATCTTATGCTCAGCCTACTTCTCTGGCTCAGAAACCGCTTTAATGACCTTGAACCGTTATCGTTTAAGACATCTTGCTGATAGTGGGAACAAAGGCGCAAAAAAGGCAGCTAAGCTACTTGAAAAGCCAGATAAATTAATTGGCTTGATCTTAATCTGCAATAACTTTGTTAATATCTTAGCACCTGTACTTGCTGCAGAAATCGGGCGACGTATGTCAGGTGATCTCGGGGTTGCAGTTGCAACAGGTATTCTCACTATTGTGATTTTGATTTTTGCCGAAGTCACCCCAAAAACCATGGCGGCATTGCACCCTGAGAAAGTCGCATTTCCATCAAGTTATTTTTTAACAGTCCTTGCAGTTGTAATGCGCCCTTTTGTTTCGGGATTAAACCTGATCACGACATTATTTCTTCGTTTGATGGGCGCTGATAAAGAAACATCAGCCAATGCACTCAGCCAAGAAGAATTGCGGACCGTAGTGAACGAAGCTGGCGCTTTGATTCCACAACGTCACCAAGACATGCTGTTATCTATTTTAGATTTAGAAAAAATCACCGTTGAAGATGCGATGGTGCCACGTTCTGAAATCTACGCTATTAACGTTAACGATGATTTTAAGCTGATCAATAAACAAGTAACACAAAGCCCACACACTCGTGTATTGGTTTACCGAGATAATATTGATGATGCTGTTGGTTTTATCCATTTACGTGATGCCCTACGCTTACAATCGAAACAACAATTCAGCAAATCATCGTTACTGCGTGCAGTAAAAGAGCTGTACTTCATACCAGAAGGAACGCCGCTTAACGTACAATTAGCCAACTTCCAGCGAAATAAGGAACGTGTGGGCATCGTTGTTGATGAATACGGTGACATTCAAGGCTTGGTAACGGTTGATGATATTCTTGAAGAGATTGTTGGTGACTTCACCACCACCATGGTACCTGCACCAAGTGAAGAGATCTTCCCGCAACAAGATGGCAGCTACTTAATTGATGCCGGCATCAACATTCGTGAATTAAACAAAGAAATGGATTGGGAATTACCTATTGATGGCCCAAAAACATTGAACGGTTTGATTTTGGAATATTTAGAAGAAATTCCAGCCCAATACACCAGCTTGCGCTTAGCTGGTTATCCCGTCGAAGTAATTGATGTGGGTGATAATATGGTGAAAACTGTAAGAGTTATGCCGCAGTTTTATGAAAGGCCGAACTAAATCTTAATATGAGAGTATATACCCATGATACCTGAAGATGCATGTTTCAGGGCTTTCTCAGCGCCAATTCTTTGAGGCGCATTAGCGAAGGAATATCGGGATTCTTTCGAGCTAATGTAACAAAGAAGAATTGTCGCTGAGAAAGTCCACGAAGTGCGAGTTGCACAGCGTGATACTCTGTGTTGCCAGCGCTAACAATAGCTCACTATTGCCGCACACTGTCGCCTTGATTAACAAGCTGTGCATTCTCGCTGAAATCGAGCATCTTCAGGTATCATGGGTATAAAGGAATCTCAGGTGCTTCCTTTATACTCAGTCTTTATCATTAGCGTCATTGATAAGAAATTTAACTTCCGCTCTAAAATCTTTACCACACCAAAATTAGTGGCCTTCCTAGCATATGAAATGCTTCGACGACTTCTTGCCAAACAAGCATACCCATAGCATCAGTAAGCTGAATTTCATCTCCTGCAGCAATTGGTGTTTTAGAAAAAAACCTTCAGATTTTTCTGAAAGTACGTAACGCCCTAAAACAGCTAAATTTGAAGGAACGTCTTCCTGCGACCGGAGTGATGGCTTTTATGTGGTATTTCTATATATAAGAAAAGTATTTAGTTTTGGCAATTGTTTTTACTAATCAGACAATTAGTCAAAAATCAATGCAAAAGCCATATAAAGTCAACTTCACCTCAGCCTAACATTAATTTATTACAGATTCGTATGCCGAAATGGATAAGAAAAACTCAAAGTACAAAAGCCCTTACTTAACTTGCTCTTCACGTAAGAAAACGGGAGCATCAACGGTTGAATCTGCTGAACTGTAATAATAGCCAGCAACATCAAAAGCTTCTAACTGTTCACGTGACTCAATGTTATTTTGAATAATAAAGCGAGCCATCATCCCGCGAGCTTTCTTTGCGTAAAAACTTATCACTTTATATTGGCCAGCTTTGCAATCCTTAAATACAGGAGTAATCAACTGTCCTTTAAGGTCTTTTTTCTTAACCGCCTTAAAGTATTCATTAGAAGCAAGATTGACCACTAAAGAGTCATCATCTAATTCACTATTGAGTTTATCTGTAATGGTACTACCCCAAAATTGATATAAGTTCTTGCCTCTACTATTTTCAAGTGACGTTCCCATCTCTAATCGATAAGGCATCATTAAATCTAGCGGTTTTAGTAAACCATAAAGCCCAGAAAGAATCCTCAATTTCTGTTGCGCACTTTTCATATCTTGTTTGGATAATGTCTCAGAATCTAACCCTGTATATACATCACCTTTGAAAGCAAACACCGCTTGTTTTGCATTTTCAAGGTTAAAATCTGGATGCCACTCAGTGAATCGAGCAACATTAAGTCCTGCTATTTTGTCACTAACTTTCATTAATCGAGCAATATCTACAGCCGATAAGTTGCGACAAACCTTCATTATTTCTTCACTGTGCCCAAGCAATTCTGGCAACGTAAATACAGAAGAGGGAGTTGGGGTTTCAAAGTCCAAGGTTTTAGCTGGAGAAACAAGTATGTGCATTCTTTTTCCTTATTTGTTATCACGCCCCTATATTAATAAGGGCATGATAATAGGTTAATCTTTTTTATCCCAAATACTGTCTTTTAGTTGATTTGAAATTTCAGGAAATTTTTTGATATCAAACTCGGGTTCATCACCATTTGCAACTTGTTGCTTATAGTCTCGAACTACTTTTACCGCAACTCCTGATAACAACATCAAAGCAACAATGTTTACTGTAGCCATTAACCCCATCGAGACATCAGCAAGACTCCATACTAAATCAATTTTAGCTATTGCACCAAACATGACCATTCCTAGCACACCAACTCGTAAAAGATTGATGAGTAATTTACCCTTTTTAGCCAGGAAGATTATATTTGTTTCAGCATATGAATAATTAGCAATAATTGAGGTAAAACAAAACAGCAAAATTGCGAAGGAGAAAAATATTCCGCCCCATTCACCAATTTCATTTTTAAGCGCATGTACAGTAATAGCGATACCATCATGAGTGCCACCAGTATCGCCTGCAATCATTATCAACGCAGCGGTAGCGGTACAAATTACAATCGTATCAATGAAAACCCCTACCATTTGCACATAGCCTTGCGAAGCAGGGTGATTCGGATTAGGTGTAGCACTAGCAGCAATGTTAGCAGCACTACCCATACCAGCTTCATTCGAGAATAAGCCTCGTGCGATACCAGACTGCATAGCTTGAGATACGGCATAAGCGACACCGCCAGCTGCAACCTCTTGAAGACCGAATGCACTTTTTATTACCAACATCAAAATACCTGGCAATTCAGAAATATTCATCAGCACAATAACAAAAGCAACGAGAATATACGCTAATGCCATAAAGGGAACTAAAAGCTCTGACACATATGCAACTTTCTTTAATCCACCGATGATTACAAACGCCGTCGCCACAACAATGCCATAACCTATCCAGCTTGCATCTATGTCATATAAACTTGTGATGGCACTGGTGATGGTATTGGCTTGTATTGCACTGAAGATAAAACCAAACGAGATAATCAGCAGAATAGAAAATAATATTCCCATCCAACGTTGGCCTAGACCTTTTTCCATATAATAAGCAGGGCCACCACGATATACGCCTTCTGGATCTTTTACTTTATATACTTGGGCCAATGTTGCTTCAGTCATAGCTGTAGCCATACCGAGTACAGCAATTAACCACATCCAGAATACAGCTCCTGGTCCACCTGCACTAATAGCAACTGCCACCCCAGCCATATTACCTGCCCCCACACGTGCAGCCATAGACGTACAAAAAACTTGAAAAGAAGACAAACCGTCGCCCGATTTCTCACGGCTGATAGTCATAAGTTTAATTGAGTGTTTAAAACCAGTTACTTGAATAAATGCCAACCTGATTGTCAGAAAGATACCAGCACCTACCAAGCCATAGACAAGGATTTTCCCCCAAAGCAATGCATTCAGAAAGTTAATGATTGTTTCTAGCATATTTTATACTCGCTTTTTATTTATTTTGACTAGACAAGTTCTTATTGCGGCGCTTGTACGAAAAACTCTAAAATGATCAAGAAGCAAAAACACTGCATCTAGCCATTTTATAAACCAAACGACTAGATCATAACACCTAAATAGTGATTTCAATGAATAAGCTCAGGTAATTGATTATAAAGAATCAACCCTGATTTGTTTAACGAACAGTATGCCAAAACCAAGCCGTGATCAAGATCACACTTGTCATTTTATAGTCGAAAGATATCTCGAAAGTGACAAAAGGATACGTTATTGTCTGATGCCATTACACGGATTTGTTCACTCCTTTTGACAGATTTCTGTCAAATAGCCAAAAATTGGATATAGCACACACTTTTGTAAGTTAATTACAGCTATAGTATCACCAGGTAATCATTCTATTAATTCCGTTTGCTCCAGTGAGGCTAACATGACCCAAGCAACTGAAATTACCGCTCTTAAAAAATTAGTAAGAGCAACCAACTTCCTTGCAACATCTCAAATTTATCTTAAAAAGAACGTGTTGCATAAGAAACCTTTACAACACGATGACATTAAACCACGTCTTTTAGGTCACTGGGGAACATGCCCAGGTATTAACTTTGTATACGCACACGTCAACCGCCTAATTACAAAAAATAACCGCGAGTTCATATACTTAGTAGGTCCAGGTCACGGTTTCCCAGCTGTTCAAGCAAACTTATTTGTAGAAGGCTCTCTAAGCCATTTTTATCCTGAAGTCATTCCTTATAATGAAGATGGTTTAATCGATATCTGTAATAAATTTTCAGCAGCATACGGTTACCCTTCTCATGCAAACCCTGAAGCTCCTGGTCAAATCTTAGAAGGTGGCGAGTTAGGTTACTCTCTATCTGTAGGCTTCGGTGCAGTTCTAGATAACCCTAGCCTTATTGCTACTGTATTAGTTGGTGATGGTGAAGCTGAAACTGGCCCACTAGCAGCATCTTGGTATGCAAACCGTCTAGTTAACCCTGCTACTGACGGTGCAGTTCTTCCAATCGTTCATATCAACGGTTACAAAATTTCAGGCCCTACTCGTATGGGTCGTATGAGCCATGAAGAACTAGACCTTGAATTCCGTGGTTTAGGCTATCACCCAATTATTGTTGACGATCAAGCAGACGGTGATGTTTACGTGACTATGGCTGAAGCCATGGACAAGTCTTACGAAATCATCAACGATATTCAAACTCGTGCTCGTAACGGTGAAGATATTGAAAAACCACGCTGGCCTGTAATCCTTATGCGCACAGCAAAAGGTTGGACTGGTGTTGCTGAAGATAATGGCAAAAAGCTTGAAGGTAACTGCGAATCTCATCAAGTTATCGTTAACAAATGTGCGACGAACAAAGAGCATTTAGAAGCGCTAGATGGCTGGTTAGCAAGCTACAAGTTTGACGAACTTTATACTATCGAAAACGATCAAATTGTATTCGACAAAGATATTCAAACACTTCTTCCTCCTAAAGAATTATGCTGTGGTCGTCAACACCTAAGCTACGGTGGTGAAGTAGTTCGCGCACTAAACAACCCAGATCTAAATCAGCTAGCTTATGGCGCTGAAGTTCCTCGAGGCCAACGTGGCTTATCGATGAACAAAATGGGTGAATGGATGCGCGAAGCGTTCAAATTAAACCGTGATCAACGTAACTTACGTATCTTCAGCCCTGATGAAACATACTCGAATCAACTTCAAGCGGTATTTGAAGAAACAGATCGTGCATGGCAGTGGCCAATTGAAGAGTGGGACAATGATATGGCTCGTGATGGCCGTGTACTTGAACTACTTTCAGAAAACTTACTATTTGGTATGTTGCACGGATATACGGTAACAGGCCGCCACGGTATGTTCCCAACTTATGAGTCATTCTCACAAGTTATTTCATCTATGGCTGACCAATACTGTAAATACGTATACGCTAGCCAAGGTGTACATTTCCGTAAGCCTTTGCCAGCTTGTAATGTTGTTCTATCTTCATTATTAGAACGTCAAGATCATAACGGTTACTCACATCAAAACCCTTCTTTCTTAGGTGCGATGCTTGAGAAGCATCCTAAGATCATTTCTGCATATTTACCAGCTGATGCTAACAGCACATTGGTATACACAGAAAAAGCTTATGCAGGCCGCGACAAACTGAACATCATCGCTGCTGGTAAAAAAGAACTTCCACAATGGTTGAACCTTGAAGAAGCTCGTAAGCAAGCAAAAGATGGTGTTATGGTTTGGGATTTTGCATCAGATGATAACCCAGATGTTGTTCTTGCTGCTTGTGGTGATTACGTAACTCAAGAAGCAATGGCTTCTCTTGTACTTATTCGTGAACTATTACCAAAAGTACGTATTCGTTTCGTAAGTGTTACAGAGCTAACAAGTTCTGGCTTAGGTAGCCTTGAATTCCAAGCTAAACCTTGGAAAATGAACGATGTATTCACTGAAGACAAAGGCGTTGTATTCAACTATCACGGTTATCCAAACACAATTAAGAAACTTGTGTTTGATTACAAAGGTAGCAAACGTTTCCGCATCAAAGGGTACGAAGAAGAAGGTTCTACTACAACTCCATTTGATATGGGTGTACGTAATGGTACTTCTCGTTACCACCTAGTGATTGATATGGCTTACAAGTTATTCCAACAAGGCGTAATTGACGAAACTCAGCACGTTGCAATCACTACTGATATGCTTCAGAGACTTGTTGATCATCGCAACTACATTAAAGCAAACGGTGTTGACCCTGAAAGTATCGAAAACTGGGTATGGACTCGTTAATATCTAATTCGCTTAAATGCTAAGATAAAAAGCCTTTGCAAATGCAAAGGCTTTTTTGTATTGAGAGCTTCACTAAGGACTATTAATGCTGCTGTTGCTGAAATAAAGCTTCTACTGAAAGTCCTTGAGCACTTAATAAATCTCTTAATCGCTTTAAGGCTTCGACTTGGATTTGTCTTACTCGCTCACGTGTAAGCCCAATTTCAGCACCAACATCTTCTAATGTTGATGGTTCATAACCAAGTAAACCAAACCTTCTAGCAAGGACTTCACGTTGCTTACTGTTAAGTTCATTTAACCATTTTACCACTGAGTTTGAGATATCTTTGGTTTGAACTTTATGATCCGGCCCTACCATTTCTTCAGCAGGAAGAACATCAAGCAAGGCTTTATCATTTTCCCCACCGATTGGTGTATCAACAGAGGTAATACGTTCATTAAGCTTAAGTAACTTACTCACATCTTGACTAGGAACATTTAGTTCTTCAGCAATTTCTTCTGCCGTAGGTTCATGATCAAGCTTGTGTGCTAGCTCTCTTGCTGTTCTCAGGTAGACGTTAAGCTCTTTAACAACATGGATAGGGAGTCGAATGGTGCGGGTTTGATTCATAATGGCTCGTTCAATTGTTTGACGAATCCACCATGTTGCATAAGTAGAAAAACGGAACCCTCTTTCAGGGTCAAATTTTTCAACAGCTCTGATTAAACCTAAATTCCCTTCTTCGATAAGATCTAGGAGGGCTAAGCCACGATTGTTATAACGTCGAGCGATCTTAACAACAAGTCGCAAGTTACTTTCAATCATTCGATTACGAGATTTTTCACACCCGAGTAGTGCTTTGCGTGAAAAATAAACCTCTTCTTCAGCGGAAAGTAATGGTGAAAAGCCAATTTCACCTAAGTAGAGCTGAGTTGCATCCAAATTTCGGGGTGCATCATCTTGAGAAGCTTCTTCTGCTTCCTTAGCGGTTTGTTCAGTTTTAGCCTGAGCCATCACTGCCGTGTCATCAAATTCTTCTACAACTGCAGTGTTATTTTTACTTCCCATAATTGGATCCCCCCACGTGGACACTCTAATCGCTTACTCGATGCTCTCCTCCTGCGCCAAATTGGCTCCTAGGCAGACTACCTAGGTAAATATCGAAGTGGGTCTACTGACTTTCCATGGTAACGAATCTCAAAATGAAGCATTACCTTGTTAGCACCAGAACTACCCATAGTTGCAACTTTTTGTCCTGCTCGAACTTGTTGCTGTTCTTTTACTATTATTTTATCGGTGTGAGCATATGCACTAAGGTAGTCATCACTGTGTTTAATGATGACTAAATTACCGTATCCTCTTAGCGCATTGCCGGCATAAACGACTTTCCCAGAAGCGGCCGCTTTAATCGCATCTCCGCGACGGCCAGAAAACTTAATCCCTTTATTTCCCTGGGTTTTATTTGAAAACTTGCTGATGATTTTGCCTTTTGAAGGCCATACCCATCGAGCAACTTTATTGTGGGAAATTTTACTACTTGCAGCTTTAGCTTTGTTGTTTTCTTGTTGCGATACTGTTACAGAATATGCAGACTGTTTCTTTTTATCAAGTATTTTCTTTGAACTATTTTTAGCCACTTGATTATTCTTATCGGTCTTGCGTGTTTTTGCTTTAATATTTTTTGCAATTTGAGTACTTTTTTTGTTTGCCGCTTTAGGTTTTTTTACCACTCTAGGTTTAATTCTTAACCACTGACCAGCGTAGATGGTATAAGGCTTTTTTAATCGATTAAGCTGAGCTATTTTTTTAAAGTCCTTACCTGCACCCCATGCTATAGAGTAAAGCGTTTCCCCTTTTTTTACTTTATAAATAGAGGTTTTGATTGATCCTTTTTTATGTTTCGGATTGTAAGGTTTTATCGATTCAACTGGGGCTGCTTGATGAGAAGAAAAGCTACACCCTTGAATCAGAAAAATGGTAAGAAACACAAAAATACAACGGAAATACATTAATACCATGCCTCGTATTTCCAGTGTCTCTTATCCATAATTCATCCCTAATATTTCTATGTGTTCACGCTAACTGTTACTAATTAATGAATGCATCCATCCAAATGTTTACTCTAAATCACCATCAACAAGTGGCACAAACTTTACTGGCTCAATTATCTCAGAACTGATTTGATCACCTCTGCGGGTAATTCTCATCAATTGCTGAATATCCTCTCCTACAGGAATGATCATCTGGCCACCATCAGCTAATTGATGAACAAGACTTTCAGGCACTGATCTGGCCGCTGCTGTAACAAGAATTGCATCAAATGGACTGCGATTGCTCCAGCCTTTCCAACCATCTCCATACTTGAAAGAAATGTTGTGTAAATCTAGCCATTTCAATTTTTGTCTTGCTTGAACCTGTAAACTCTTTATACGTTCAACAGTGCAAACTTGATCAACCAATTGTGCAAGAATAGCCGTTTGATAGCCTGATCCTGTACCTATTTCCAACACATTCTTTGGCGAATTAGCGAGTACTAACTCTGTCATCTTTGCAACGATATAGGGTTGTGAAAGCGTTTGACCACTGCCTATTGGCAACGCCGTATTCTCAAATGCTTTATGCGCTAACGCCATATCGATGAAGTGTTGGCGAGGTGTTTTAGAAACAACATCCAATACTTTATTATTATTTATTCCAAGTTCTGCCAGCTTCCTTGCTAAGTTAGCTGCTGCAGTAATTACTGCTTGACTCATATATTCTCGATCCAATTTTCCAAATCTTTCATTTGCTTATAAGCGGTTAAATCTACAGTAAGCGGCGTAATTGATACGTACCCATTAGCAACTGCATGAAAATCAGTCCCATCTCCAGCATCCTGAGTTTCACCAACTGGACCAAGCCAAAAAATCTCTTTTCCAGCTGGGTCTTGAGTTCTAACCATTCCTTCTGCTTTGTGCCTTGCACCACAGCGAGTAACCCTAACACCTTTGATTCGTTCAAGTGGTAAATCAGGTACATTTACATTAAGAATCTGATCACTTGCGACTGGGTTATCAAGTAAACCTTTTACGAGTTTCACTGCCCAAGTTGCCGCTGACTGATAATGTTTAAGTTCTTTACCTACGAGTGAAATTGCAATGGCTGGAAGCCCAAGAAAGCGCCCTTCCATTGCTGCTGCCACTGTGCCTGAATAAAGCACATCATCACCCATATTAGCGCCAGCATTAATCCCAGAAACTACAATATCTGGCTCCTGCTCACACAATTCACGTATTGCAATATGTACACAATCTGTAGGTGTACCATTAACGGATATATAACCATTATCTAACTTATTAATTCGTAATGGGTTAGTCAAGGTCAATGAGTTACTGGCACCAGAGCAATTTCTATCAGGTCCAACGGTTTGCACTTCAGCTAGCTCACTCAAGGCCTTAGTTAAGACATCAATACCAATAGCGTTTACACCGTCATCGTTACTCACCAAAATATGGTTCATTGTGCTGCCTTTTGTTGTTCTTGAAATGCTGCTTGTGCTTGACGTTGTCGGACATCAGTAACATTTACAATTTCACGTAGAACTGAAGTTGCGAAGCTTCCAGCTGGCAATGCAAACTCTAGCACTAACATATCGTTGTCGAATTCGTATTGTAAGTTTTCAGGTTTTAGTAAAAGTGGACGGCGTTCTTGCTCCAAGCCAGCTTTTTCTAGACCTTCTTTATCGGCAGAAAAATCATTTAATGCAGCGTTTTCTAGATCTGCTGCAGCCCCTAAAGCAGGTAACTCCCCTCTACCCCATAAAGGTGCAGAAAGCTGAATATCATTATCAACCAAACGCTGTGTCAGTGTGTCATCCCACTTTTCTTCTGCAAAGAAACTGCGGCTTCCAGTTAACTGAACGCAATCACCTTCTAAAGAATCAGTACCATGTAAATGAAGTCTTTTACTGACAACCTGATTAAACAAGTTGGAACGTACCGCTGATAAATAAATACTTCGTTTGTTACGGTCTTTAATCTTTTTACCTGAAAACATTTGTCTCGCCATTTCGATATTTTTACCGTTATGGCCAAAACGTTGATCACCGAAATAATTCGGTACACCTGTTTGCTGTATTTTTTCTATTCGAGATTGTACATCTTTAGTATTAGTTACATTTCTAATCGTAAGCTTAAAACGGTTTCCTGATAGAGCACCTGTGCGTAACTTCTTATTGTGCCGATGAGCTTCAAGTACTGTAACACCTTCAAGATCAAGATTTTTCCAGTCTGGCGTTTCTTTTCCTGGAATTCGAATACCAAACCACTGCTCTGTAATAGCGTGACGATCTTTTTGTCCCGCAGAAGTCACATCACGGGGGTGAACCCCTGCGAATTCAGCTAATTTTTCAGCAACAAAGTTAGTATTTAAACCTTCTTTACGAATATGAACAAAGTGATGTTCACCTTCACCTGTTGGCTGAATTGGAAGAATTTCTTTGACAATAAAATCAGAGTTATGAGTACGTAAATTCCCTTCTGCTGAAGGTTTTTCATAAAGGTAGAATAAATCTTTCGTCATTTTAAAGAGCCTGCATTAATACGACTGCTTCAACGGCAATCCCTTCTTTACGTCCTGTAAATCCAAGTTTTTCTGTGGTTGTCGCTTTTACGTTTATTGAGTCGATATTAGAATCTAAGTCTAAAGCTAAAATGTTACGTATAGCTTCAATGTGTGGTGCCATTTTAGGTACTTGAGCAATCACCGTGACATCAAGGTTTCCAAGTTTAAAGCCTTTTTCTAATGCCAGTTTATAGCAATGCTTTAGCAGAATTCGACTGTCTGCACCAGAGAACTCAGGATCTGTATCAGGAAAATGCTTGCCGATATCGCCTAACGCCATTGCACCAAAAATAGCATCAGAAATCGCATGTAGAACGACATCACCATCAGAGTGAGCAATTAACCCAACATCATAAGGAACCAGAACACCACCTAACATTAATGGTTGATCGCCACCAAATTTATGTACGTCAAAGCCGTGGCCAATTCTTATCGTCATTCTACGTTTCTCTCATGTTGTTCGATATAAAGGCGTGCTAATTGAAGATCTTCTGCATGTGTCACTTTAATATTATCTGGTCTTCCTGCAACCAAACCAGGAGACTCTCCAGCCCACTCCATTGCTGAAGCTTCATCAGTAATAATCGCACCTGCTTGCAATGCGTTTATAAGGTTCCCCTTCAAAGCATTAATAGGAAACATTTGCGGTGTCATCGCATGCCATAATTGTTCACGACAAACAGTTTCTACAATTTGATTTCTGCCTCCCGCTCGCTTCATCGTATCCCTTACCGGCATGGCTAGTATTGCGCCTTGTGGGAACTGTTGTCTTGACTCAAGCATCAAGTCAATATCAACATGAGTAATACAAGGACGGGCTGCATCATGCACTAATGCCCAAGCGTCGTTGTAACCTTCACTTTGAGCATATTCTATAGCTGCTAGTACAGTATCTGCTCTTTCAGCCCCACCGATGGTTTGAATCAATTTTGGGTGACCAATCTCTTTCAAGTCGGCAAAGTATTCATCTTCCTTGCTAATAGCAACGATCACTTTATCAATTTTTGGGTGCTTTAAAAAAGCACCCAGAGTATGACTTAGTATCGGTTTGTTGTTAATGGATAGGTATTGCTTAGGAATATTGACACCCATACGTTTCCCTACACCTGCGGCAGGAATTATGGCGATAATCTGTTGTGCTTGGCTCATAATACTCATTCTGAGTCGATGAAATGATGTTTTTTCTTGCCAGAGACTACTCGATAAAAAGTTTCACCTTCTTTAACCAATCCAAGTTCATTTCTTGCTCGCTCTTCAATGGCTTCTGTACCACCTTTAAGATCGGCAATTTCTTCTTTTAAGACTTGATTCCTGGCTTTTAATTTATCATTGCTCTGGCTCTGGACTTCGATTTGTTTTTGTAAGCTAAAATACTCCCGCAAGCTATTCTCACCCTGCCATAGGCGATACTGCAACATTGCTAATAAAACAAATAAACTTGCGTATAAAAATCTCATAAAATCAAATAATACCAACTAAATTGAAAGTAAACTAACCTGAACTTGAGATTATAAAATCAATAATGTATTCATTGTAAAGCTAAACATTAAAACCTATTCTACAATGCAGAGATTTTGTGTAGTTCTAGGCACTTCAGCCCAAAATAGTTAAACTATACCCAAAAATTAAGGCCACCTAAATGGGTGGCCTTAAGATATATCAATTATGAGCGACTCGCTTCATGTTAGCAAGCCAAACAATTAGTGCTTGCAGTTAATTTCTGCTAAACCACGGTAAGCGGCTTTTTCACCTAATTGCTCTTCGATACGAAGCAGTTGGTTGTACTTAGCAACACGGTCAGAACGGCATAGTGAGCCAGTCTTGATTTGACCTGCAGCGGTACCCACAGCTAAATCTGCAATAGTTGCATCTTCAGTTTCACCACTACGATGAGAAATAACTGCTGTGAAACCCGCTTCTTTCGCCATACGAATTGCCGCTAACGTTTCAGTTAGGGAACCAATTTGGTTGAATTTAATTAGGATTGAGTTACCAATCTTATTCTCAATACCACGAGCTAAAATCTTAGTGTTTGTTACGAATAAATCGTCACCAACTAATTGAACTTTGTCACCCATGATTTGAGTTTGGTATGCCCAACCATCCCAATCTGACTCGTCTAGTCCATCTTCGATAGATACAATCGGATATTCGTCAGCGAGCGACTTAAGGAAGTCAGAGAAACCATTTGCATCAAATACTTTACCTTCACCAGAAAGATCGTATTTACCATCTTTGTAGAACTCAGATGCTGCGCAATCAAGTGCTAGCGTTACATCTTTACCTAAATCGTAACCAGCAGCTGAAACCGCTTCTTTAATAACAGCTAAAGCATCAGCGTTTGATGCTAGGTTAGGTGCGAAGCCACCTTCATCACCTACTGCAGTATTAAGACCTTTGTCTTTTAATACTTTCTTCAGTGCGTGGAAGATTTCAGCACCCATGCGCAAAGCTTCACGGAAACTTTTAGCACCAACAGGTTGAACCATGAATTCTTGAATATCAACGTTGTTGTCAGCGTGCTCACCACCGTTTAGGATGTTCATCATAGGCACTGGCATAGAGTACTGGCCGGCTGTACCATTTAGCTCAGCGATGTGAGCGTATAGTGGCATACCTTTGAATGCTGCAGCCGCTTTTGCGTTTGCTAAAGATACCGCTAGGATAGCGTTCGCACCTAACTTATCTTTGTTTTCAGTACCATCAAGGTCAAGCATTACTTGGTCAACGTCTGCTTGAGCCGTTGCATCTTTTCCAACTAGCGCTTCAGCGATTAAGTCATTTACGTTTTCAACCGCTTTTAACACGCCTTTACCTAAGTAACGAGCTTTGTCACCATCACGTAATTCTAACGCTTCACGGCTGCCCGTTGATGCACCTGATGGCGCTGCTGCCATACCAACAAATCCACCTTCTAAGTGAACTTCAGCTTCAACAGTTGGGTTACCACGTGAATCCATGATCTCGCGACCAATTACTTTGATAATCTTAGCCATTTTAATCCTCGATTTTTGACTTAAATTTGAAATTTTTAAATTCATTAAAAAATGAAAAGTTCATTCTTGTAACAGCTACAAAATAAAAACTGTTATAAGAATCGACCTTTACAAGGAAATAAGCCGGAGAAATAAGCTCCGGCTCCATAATTCAATTTTTAAAGGTTATTGTTTCTTTTGAAACTCAGCTGATGCAGCAATAAAACCTTCAAATAATGGATGTCCATCTCTTGGTGTAGAAGTAAACTCAGGATGGAATTGACCAGCAACAAACCATGGGTGCTCTGGTAATTCGATCATTTCTACTAATTTCTTATCAGAAGAAAGACCACTGAATGTTAACCCTGCTTTTTCTAGCTGCTCAACAAAATTGTTGTTCACTTCAAAGCGATGGCGATGACGTTCTATACACGTTTCTGAACCATAAGCTTGTGCCGCTTTCGAACCTTTCTTAAGATGACAAAGCTGTGCACCTAAACGCATTGTGCCACCTAAATCAGATGCTTCATCACGCTGCTCGATCTTACCTTCTTTACCAATCCATTCCGTGATCAAGCCCACAACTGGGAAAGGTGACTCCTTGTTAAACTCGGTTGAGTGCGCATCTTTCATACCAGCAACGTTACGAGCGAACTCAATCAGCGCTACTTGCATACCCAAACAAATACCAAAATATGGAACGTTATTTTCACGCGCATATTTGGCAGCAAGAATTTTACCTTCAACACCACGCTCACCAAATCCACCAGGAATAAGGATGCCGTCTAAGCCTTCAAGCACTTCATCGCCTTTAGCTTCAACAGTTTGTGAATCAACATACTTGATCGTTACCGATACACGATTTTTCAACCCCGCATGTTTAAGTGCTTCGTTAACCGACTTATATGCATCTGGCAGTTCAATGTATTTACCCACCATGCCAATCACAACTTCTTCAGTTGGGTTAGCTTCTTGGTAAATTACGTTTTCCCACTCTGAAAGATCAGCTTCTTTACACGTTAAACCAAAACGAGAAGTCACAAGCTCATCTAAACCTTGAGACTTAAGTAACGCTGGGATTTTGTAAATGCTGTCTACGTCTTTTAATGAAATGACGGCGCGTTCTTCAACGTTACAAAACAGCGATATTTTCGCTTTTTCATTGCTTGGGATGGCACGATCACCACGACAAACCAATACGTCTGGCGCAATACCGATAGAACGTAGCTCTTTAACCGAGTGCTGAGTCGGCTTCGTTTTTACTTCGCCCGCAGCACCTAAGAAAGGAACTAACGTCAAGTGCATGAATAACGTGCGCGCACGACCTAATTCAACACCTAATTGACGAATTGACTCTAAGAAAGGAAGTGACTCAATATCACCGACTGTACCGCCAATTTCAACGATGGCTACGTCATGGCCTTCACCACCAGCAAGCACTTTATCTTTGATCGCATTCGTGATGTGTGGAATAACCTGAATGGTTGCACCTAAGTAATCACCACGACGTTCTTTACGAAGTACTTCTTCATAAATACGACCCGTAGTGAAGTTATTTAGACGATTCATCTTGGTGCGAATAAAGCGCTCATAATGGCCAAGGTCTAAATCCGTTTCCGCCCCATCCTCAGTAACGAATACTTCACCATGCTGTGTTGGGCTCATGGTGCCTGGATCAACATTAATATATGGATCCAATTTCATTATAGTGACGTTAAGCCCTCTGGCTTCTAGAATCGCTGCTAATGATGCTGCTGCAATGCCTTTACCTAGTGATGAAACCACACCACCAGTTACGAAGATATACCTTGTAGTCATGCTGAACCTGAGAAAATGAAATTGAAAATAAGGTGCTTAGATCAATCCTATTCACATATTTTTTGAGTGTGAAAAAGTGGAAGATTTGTGAGCACTAGGACGGGAAAGCAGTTTACCAAAACTGCACCCCCTTAACAATTACGTTTTAGATTATTTTTCAGAATTCTTAACTGAATTCCAATATGAATCCAGTTGTTCGAGATTAAGTTCGGACATCACTTTGTTATCTTGTATAACAGCCACTTCAACTTGACGAAAGCGAGTTTCAAACTTGTGGTTAGCTTGTCTAATAGCTTCCTCAGGTTCAACCTCAAGATGGCGAGCGAGATTGACCACAGAAAAAAACAAGTCACCTAATTCATCTTTCAACCTTTCTTTATCGACTGAAGGTTGCTCGACTTCTTCCATCACCTCTTGCAACTCCTCGGTGACTTTAGCCGACACATCATTGATGTTATCCCAGTCAAAGCCTATCGAAGCAGCTCGTTTTTGAATTTTATGCGCTCTCGATAATGCTGGTAACGCTATTGGAATATCGTCAAGCACAGAGTCTTGTGACTTCTTTTTACGCTCTGTAAATTTCAATTTTTCCCAATTAGCTTGCTCTGAGCCTTGTAACTTTGCATCTTCAAACACATGAGGATGGCGACGAATCAACTTGTCATGAATGCGCTGCACTACATCATCAAACTCAAAGCGCCCTTCTTCCTTGGCAATTTGGCAATAGAACACCACTTGAAACAACAAGTCACCCAATTCATCTGGCAGTTCATCCCAAGATTCTCGCTCAATCGTGTCTGCGACTTCATAAGCTTCTTCTAAAGTAAAAGGCACGATAGAAGCATAGGTTTGTTTGATGTCCCACGAGCATCCGAATCCAGGATCCCTCAGCCTCTCCATAATAGATAAAAGATCTGAAACTTTTTTTGTCATAGGTTTTATTTAAAAATATGATGTAATGTTAATATTATGTCCACATTAAATTTAAAATGCTTGTTTTATAATAGGTAGCTCAACTCTCTCTATAAGGATTAACTACTTATGGGCGCTCCTTTTTTGGCATCTTTTGATAATGGCAACATCAAGTTTTATGATAATGCCATAACTCCAGATACAAGATGCGTCAATGAAGCAGACCAATATGGTAAGGTTAGATTACCCAATAATTTTGATGCCTTATGGTCAATTAATGGGAAGCCTGTCTCCGTATGCATCACTGCACATTGGCATTTTCATTCAGCAGTTGGTGATTTTAGGAAATTTGATATTACAACAGAACAAGAAGTAAGCAGCGAGATAAAAGCTAAAATGGAAGACGCACTCACTCTCAATGACTTTGCATGCATGAAAAAGGAAATCCCAGAAAACGTAGACAATTTTCTACATAAGTGGCTTTATTACAGCAACTAAAATCTTGCAACAATGCCGGATATCCTTAAAAACGCTCCGCCTCAAACACACCTTCAACTTGTTGAAGTTTGGCAATTAATTTACTGAGAGTATCGACGTTATAAAGCTCTAAATGCACTTCAACAGTAGCAGTCTGCTTTTTAACGTCAGACGCTGAACTCATATTAAGCACATTAGCTTTCTCTGAAGCTAGAACCGTTGTGACATCACGAAGTAAGCCCGTTCTATCACTGGCGATGACACGCATTTTAACTTTGAAGCCACCAGAGTAATTTTCGCCCCAAACCACATCTACAACACGTTCAGGGTTTTGACGCATTAATTCTTTTAATTGTTCACATTCATGACGGTGAACCGAAATACCACGACCTTTAGTGATAAAACCAACGATTTCATCACCCGCTACTGGCTGACAGCAGCGAGCAAGGTGCGTCATTAAGTTACCCACACCATTAACTTCTATTTGGCCTTTGCTTTGACCAGAACTGCGTGCTTGACCTTTCTTCAGTAAATCTTCAACGGCTGCTGAAGCATCATGCTTATCCTTGTTTACTTGGCGACTTTGTACATGGTTTACGACCTGATTAAGCCGAACATCACCGCCACCGATGCCCGCAAGCAAGTCTTCAAGGCTCAGCATGTTAAAGCGTTCAACTGCACTTTCGGCATCTTTGACCGTTAGGCCTAAACGAGAAAGTTCTGCTTCAAGCATTTCTTTGCCAGCAATGGCATTTTTATCTTTATCTTGTTGCTTAAACCAATGTTGAATTTTAGAGCGAGAACGAGAGGAACGAATGTATCCTAGGCTTGGATTGAGCCAGTCACGTTTCGGACTAGGTTTTTTGGCGGTGATGATGTCAACTCGCTCACCCGTCTGAACTTGATAAGTAAATGGTACAATACGACCATCAACCTTCGCACCAATACAACGATGGCCCACTTGAGAGTGAACATAATAAGCAAAATCAAGTACCGTACAGCCCGCAGGCAAATCGACAACTTCCCCTTTAGGTGTAAATACATAGACACGATCTTCAAAGACTTGGCTTCGAACTTCATCCACTAAACTGCCACTTTCAGAAACATCTTCTTGCCACTGAAGAATTTTACGCAACCAGTTAATTTTTTCTTCATAGCCACTTTGCTTGCCAGAACTGCTACCTTCTTTGTATTTCCAGTGAGCTGCAACACCTAACTCAGCATCTTCATGCATTGCTTCTGTACGAATTTGAATTTCAACCGTCTTACCTTCAGGCCCTACAACGATCGTATGAATTGACTGATAACCATTTGGTTTTGGGTTAGCTACGTAGTCATCAAATTCTTTTGGTATATGATGAAAAAGCGTATGAACAACACCTAATGCGCTATAGCAATCTTGCAAACGGTCCGTAACGATACGAACGGCTCGTACATCAAACAACTCATCAAATTTTAAATCTTTACCCTGCATCTTTTTCCAGATGCTATAGATATGCTTAGGGCGACCATACACTTTGGCTCGGATATCTTCTTTATCTAATTCCGCTTGTAGATTTGAAACGAAAGATTCGATAAAAGATTCGCGATCGAGACGCTTGCCGTCTAACTTTTTTGCAATTTCAATGTAAGTTTGTGGGTGAAGATATCTAAAAGACATATCTTCAAGTTCCCATTTAAGCTGACCAATGCCTAAACGGTTCGCTAAAGGTGCGTAGATATCTGTTATTTCTCGGGCTAGTAACACTCTTGTTTCTTCATCGTCATTTTTAACTTTACGAAGTAAACAAACACGCTCTGCTAGTTTAATGACCACGGCTCGTACATCCTCAACCATCGCCAGTAACATCTTGCGGATTTTATCAATTTGGGATTCTGAAGCCTTGTTGTTTGGAGAAGTTTTTAAGGCACTAATTGCACTCATTGTCCCAGCGCTATGCACTAAAGTTGCGAGATCTTTACCAAAAAAAACTAGTATTTTTTCGTGGTCAAGCTTACCTTCTTGTAATAAGACGTATAGTACTGCAGCTTGAAGTGTCTCAAGATCCATATGCAAAGGCGCTAAAATCTCTACCATTTCTCTGGCATAGGTAAAGGTTTCACCTTCAAGTAAAATACTTCCATCTTTTTGAGCTTCAGTTAAGGTTTCGAGAAAAGTCAGCAGCGATTTTGCGTCATCATCCGAGTGAAGATAACGACCAATCCAATCTTTAAGATTAAAATTCTGATTTTCTAAATGTGTTTCTCGAACCGTTACCATTTATAACTTCCTTTTGGTATTAACCACAAAACTATTAGAATTAAGACTCTCTTGTAAAAAGCGCCATAGCTTCAATATGATGAGTCTGAGGAAACATATCAATCATAGACAATTTCTGCAATTCATATCCATCATCAATCAATAACTTTGAGTCTCTTGATAAACTTGCGGGATCACAAGACACATAAACAATACGTTCAGGGTTCATCTTTCTTACTTTTTGCAGGGCTTCATAAGCGCCTGCCCGTGCAGGATCTAATAGCAACTTGTCCACTTTGCCATACCACGCTTTTTCAGTGATATCCGATGTTAAATCACACTCATAAAACTCTGCATTTTCAATATGATTTGTTCGCGCATTTTGCTTAGCTTGCTCTACAGCCGCATCAACACCTTCAATACCCACAACTTTGTCGCATAGCTTAGCTAATGGCAGACTAAAATTACCCATTCCACAGAACAGGTCTAATACTCGGTCACTGCTGTTTGGTTTAAGCCAATCAATGGCTTGTGCAACCATCTTCTGATTAATATCACCGTTAACCTGTACAAAGTTTCCTGGGTTAAACGCTAATGCAGTATCATTCACTTTATAGATAGGTTGTTTTTTTTCACCAAAAAGTTGTTCTATCTCGTTATCATGTTGAAGCTGCAAAATAACGTTATGGCTAGCTGCAAAGTTCTTAAGCAAGCTCTTATCCGATTCCCCAATTGCTTTAGGAGTGCGTATGACCACAAAAATTGCATTCTCTCCAGCAATTAATTCAACATGTCCAATCGTTCTAACGCCTTTCAGTTGATTCAGAACTAATGACAAGGGCTCAATCAATATCGATAGTTTCGGCGCAATCACCATACAAGTTTTAATCGATTCAATTTCATGACTCGCAAGTTGACGAAAACCCACGATTAACTGTTTTTTGTTTGTATCAAAGTAGGTAGCAAGTTTTGCTCGACGTCGATAATGCTTATCTTCGCCCTCGATGATAGATACAATCTCAGGTTCAATACCCGTCAATTTACTAAAAATTTGCTTGAGCGATTCAACTTTATGTTTTCTTTGGTTTTCAATTTTTAGGTGCTGTAAATCGCAGCCGCCACAATGATTAAAATGTGGGCACTCGGGCTTAATGCGTTCATCACTCTCTTCAATGACATTAAGTAACTTACCTTTTGCGAACTTTTTCTTCTGCTCTACGAGTTGTAATTCGACCTTTTCTGATGTTAATGCCCCCGGAACAAACACAACTTTACCTTGATGATGCGCAACCCCTGCACCTAAATGATCGAGCTGACGGATTTCCATTGTCATTTTTGGTGATGTTTTCTTTGAATTTCGGGGTTTATTTTTAAAAAACTGCGCCATATTTGCCTCAAAATGGATAAAGTATTAGCATCTGAGGTTCATCAGAACTTCTCAGAGCTAGATTGCGGAAAACGGGAAGCTAAAACAACAATAATAAAGAGTATTCTTTGCAAGATTTTAATAACGGATTTCAAACTTCAAAAACTAAAATTGATTCCGACGCTTCAAAAAGTAATTTGCGGGTATGGGTGTTACTTTTAGCTCTCATCCCCACTTTGGTAATGGGTATTGTACTCGCCACGATCTTCACCGTAAACAAAACATACGATGAAGATTCGCAAGTGAAAGATAGAATCAAACGAATTACAGATCCTGTTGCACTATCACTGGCAATCTCTATCAGTAACAATCAACGAGATGAAGCGAAAAGACTATTAACCAACTTGCAGTTAAATGAACGTGGCTTTGTTCGCTCAATCTCTGTTTTTGATGACCAAAATCAACTCTTCGTCACCTCCCACTTTCAAGGTGAAGTAGATGGAATGCGTTATGAAAACTCTTTAATTACTCTGACAAAACAAGAATTACAATACATAGGAAATGACATTCTTGTTAGAGCCCCTATTTTTAAATTATCTGATGATGAACGCTCGAAACTGGATCAACCGCACTCAAAATTCAAACCGGGACCTATGCTCGGCTATATTTCTATTATTTTCGACAATGAAAAGGCCACAGAAGGACACCATACATCTATCATTCTTGCGTTTATTGTCGTGCTTTGTGGTGTTCAAATAAACTTACTGTTTACGATTCGTTTAGTTCGTTATTTCACTGGGCCAATATCAGAAATAACCAGTTTAATTACTCACGTTCGCTATGGCACTAATGTGTCACTTATTGATAAGTCGTATATTTCTGAACTTGATACAATGAAAGAAGGAATCAATTACCTCGCCCACTCAGTGCAGCATTACCGAACAGAAACCGATGAAAGTGTTCAGCAAGCTACTGGGGATTTGTTGAAAACTCTTGAGCAAATTGAGATTCAAAACGTTGAATTAGATATGGCTAAGAAGCGAGCTCAGGAAGCCAGTAGAACAAAATCTGAATTTTTGGCTAATATGTCTCATGAGTTGAGAACGCCACTTAATGGCGTTATTGGTTTCTCTAAGCAATTAGCCAAGACGCCCCTTCATTCGAGTCAATTAGAATACATCCAAACCATTGAAAGAAGTGCGAACAATTTACTCAGTATCATTAATGACATTCTCGATTTCTCAAAGCTTGAAGCCGGAAAGATGGTCATCGAAAACATTCCATTTGGATTGAGGGATTGTCTAGATGAAACGCTTGCGATTATATCTACATCGGCTCATGAAAAAGGCCTAGAAATCGTTGTTGACGTTGAAGCGGATGTTCCGGATAACGTGAACGGCGATTCCATGCACCTTAATCAAATTATTACAAACCTAGTCGGCAATGCCATTAAGTTTACCGACGCAGGAAGCATTAGCGTTAAAGTTTCACTGGAATCTAGTCACCTGAATAAAGTTATTTTACGTTTTGAAGTTCAAGATACAGGCATTGGAATTAGGAAAGAACATCAAAAAAACCTATTCCAAGCTTTTACTCAAGCCGAGTCATCCATATCAAGAAGGTTTGGTGGCACAGGTTTAGGATTAATCATCACTCAACGTTTAGTGAGTTCATTAAATGGAGAGATTTCATTCTCATCCAAAGAAGGTTTTGGTTCAAAGTTTTGGTTCACAATGCCACTTGAACTTTGTCAATTTAAGCTTGGTGATTCAATACCCATTAAATCATTAAGTAACAAATCAATACTCATTTATGAGACGCGTACCCTATCATCCAATATGCTCGCAAAGAAGATGCGCTTGTGGAACATTCATTATCGTATGGCAACATCATTAGATGATTTAAAAGCGAAGCTCGCTTCTTCATTAAGTTTTGACTACCTCATTTTAAGTTGTAATGGTTTATGCCATGAAAAAGAAGTATCTGCCATTCTCGACATCGCTCAACCTAAAGTCGGACGCGTATTTTTGCTGCATGACTGCCACCAGAATGAACAAGACATCGAGAAACTAAGAGGCTCTGTCGATGGCATCATTTCAACACCGTTTACTGACCTAGCACTCGCTAGACAGCTTCTCTATTCACAAAATACTGAACAGCCAGCTGAGCCAATCGATATAAAGCAGCCTATCGTTAATGATAGAAAGAGCCTTACTGTTTTAGCTGTTGATGATAACCCGGCTAACTTAATGCTGATTAAAACCTTACTTGAGGAACTGGTTACCAATGTCGTTACTGCAGCCAGTGGTGCTGATGCGGTAAAAATATCTCAAAGTCAACGCTTTGATTTAATCCTGATGGATATTCAAATGCCTGATATTGACGGTATTGCGGCTACTCAATTAATTAGGGAAAAGTCGGTCAATCGCAATACGCCTGTAATTGCGGTTACAGCACACGCTATAGACGAAGAAAAACAAAAAATTCTTAGCAGTGGCATTGAGGGGCACCTACCAAAACCTATCGATGACAAAGCACTCAGTAATGTGATTGATAAATGGGTTGTGCGCCCTAAGTTTACCCACTTTGATGTTCACACATTAAATTGGGAATTATGCTTAACTCAAGCAAGCCAAAAACAAGAGCTTGCAATTGAAATGCTAAAAATGTTGCTCGATACGATGCCTGAAACAACTCAACTTATTGATGAAGCGTTAGAATCTAGAAACAATGAAGCTATGCTTGCCATTATTCATAAGTTACACGGTGCTTGTTGCTACTGCGGAGTGCCAACTACCCAGAAGCTTTGTCAGCAAATTGAGTCTTCCTTGAAGCAAGGGCATACAGCGGAAATGCTAGAACCTGAAATTCTTGAGTTACTTGATGAGTTAACTAAGGTAGAATCTGCAATTAAACAAGTGATTTCGCAGCTGTCGTCGGAAATTAGTTAATGACTAAAAAAACAGGCTTTTTTAAGCGCCTTAAAGCGCTTAGTCTTCCTCAAAAACAACTCTTTGCCATCGCACTTTGTCAAAGAATGTATCCAAATTATCAGCTTTTTTCTGAAGTCTGTGAATTTGGTAACCCACAAGTTTTAGATACGACTTTAAACCTTTTATGGCAAAAGCAGTATGATAATAAACTTAAACTGAATATCGATATTTACTTAGAGCGTTTAGACGAAGTTGCGCCTGAACCAGTAGATTTTGATTCTTATGGTGTTTTCCCTGCTTTAGATGCAGTTTCTGCATTAATTGCTCTACTCAGTGCAATACAAAGTAAAGTAGAAGATGATATCACCAACATCAGTAAGCTTTCTTCTAGTACAGTGGCTAATTACATCGAAGCTACTTGTGAACAAGAATTAAGCGAAGCGGCACTGGATGATTATGTTTTTGAACATCCAGCTATGAATGAAGAACGTGAGCTGCAATCAATGCTGTTAGATGTCATTGAAGAAAACAAGATATCATCAGCCTTTGTAAAAGAACTTCGTAAAGAAATTGTCGATAGTGGCATTTCAAATATTGGTATTAGCGTAGGCTAACAACCAAGCAATACACAGAAAGCCAGCGCTTATGCTGGCTTTTTTGTCTCTGTCTTTTATCGAATTTTTAGCAAAAGCTATTTACTGTATATAAAATCAGTATATACTGTTTATCAGTACAGTAGTTTTGATAATGACTGATCAATTACCTTTCTCAACATATTGAATAGTAATGGATGCTAACAGGGACAACATTATGCTTTGCCAACTGAGTATCAACAATTTCGCTATCGTTCGTTTTTTAGAGCTCGATTTCAGTAAAGGGATGACGAGTATTACTGGCGAGACTGGCGCAGGTAAATCTATCGCTATTGATGCGCTAGGACTCTGCCTTGGAAACCGTGCAGATACACATGCTGTGCGCCCCGGTGCCAATAAAACAGAAATATCAGCGACGTTCAATATTGATAAACTCCCTCTGGCAAAAAGATGGCTCGAAGATCAAGATCTTCATAGTGATGAAGAATGCATTTTAAGAAGAACCATTACTTCTGAAGGTCGCTCTCGCGCATACATTAATAGCAACCCTGTTCCACTTTCACAGCTCAAGTCAATTGGACAGCTACTTATTGCCGTTCATGGTCAGCATGCTCACCATGCGATGCTAAAAAATGAACACCAATTAGATCTTCTTGATAGTTACGCTAATCATCAGGGGTTACTTAATGATGTTGAGAAACAATATAAAAATGTTAAGCGTATTGAGTCTGAGCTAAAACAGCTATTTGCTTCCCAAGAGGAACGTAAAGCTCGCCAGCAATTATTAGAATACCAAGTGCAAGAATTTGATGAGTTTGATTTGAAAGAAAATGAGTTTGAACAAATTGAACAAGAGCATAAAAAGCTTGCCAACAGCACAGACCTAATAAGCCATTGCCAGCAGAGCTTAAGCTTACTCTGTGACTCTGATGAAAATATTGAGTCAATGCTTAACCAAGCGAGTTCGCTTGCTGCTGATCTCGAATCATTTGACCCAGATCTTAAAACCGTCGGAGAAATGCTGAATAATGCGTTGATTCAAATTCAGGAAAGTAGTGGTGAAATTCAGCATTATTTAAGCAACTTAGAACAAGACCCAGAGCATTTTGAGTACATTGAACAAAGACTCTCAAAAACAATGCAACTTGCTCGAAAGCACATCGTCGCGCCAAACGAACTCTTCTCTCATCATCAGTCAGTTAAAACCGAACTTGAACAAATCTCTTTAGATGAAGGCAAGCTTGATGATATGCACCTCATTCTTGATTCTGCCATAGACAAGTATCAGCGAGCAGCAAAAAGGCTTAGCCAAAGCCGAAAGCGATACGCTAAAGAGCTCGATAAACTGGTTACTCAGTCTATCCATCAACTTAATATGCCTAAAGGGAAGTTTGAGATTGAAGTGAACCATAGTGAGGAAAACATTTCAAACATCGGTGGAGACAGTATCGAATTTTTAGTAACAACCAATCCAGGGCAACCTCTGCAGCCTATTTCTAAGGTTGCTTCTGGCGGCGAACTTTCAAGAATAGGGTTAGGCATTCAAGTGATTACCGCTCAGAAAGTATCTACACCTACGCTAATATTTGACGAAGTTGATGTTGGTATTTCAGGCCCTACTGCAGCAGTAGTTGGCAGAATGCTAAGAAGCCTTGGCGAATCGACTCAAGTATTTTGTGTTACTCACTTGCCACAAGTCGCAGGTAATGGTCATCAGCATATGTTTGTTAACAAGAAGTCAGCTAAAGGACAAACTGAAACTTCTATGACTCCGTTAAATAAAGAGCAAAGAATCGAAGAGCTAGCTCGGTTATTGGCTGGGGATACCATCACGCAAAGCTCATTGGCAAATGCTCAGGAGCTTCTAATTCATTAATAATAAAGGCTTGCCCTTTGGCAAGCCTTTATTTGCTTTAAAATTTTATACTTTAAAACTTATACGATGCGTTCACATACCAATAACGGCCTTGGCCACTGTGAACATTTGTAGAGAATCCCATAAACTCGTTATAAATAAATGGTGGTTCTTCATCAAGTAAGTTCGTTGCACCTAGAGTTAATACCGTATTCTCAACGCCATAATAACTCACTCGCGCATCTACAGTTATCATCGAATCTACATCTCTCAATACTGTACCGTCTTTTTGAATTCGCACAGACTCATCTTGCTTAAATTCACCGATATAATTCAATGATAAATTAGAAACAAAATCATCAGTTTTCCAATCTGCTCCGGCTCTCCAACGGAATTCCGGCTGCTCAAAATCACCTTCGACAGTATCTATTCGATAACCGCCATTACCATCATTACGCTTGTCTTCATATGAGATGATGTAATTAAGTGCATATGAAAAATTAAAGTCACCAGCACCGGTCTCTAATTGATAATTTACATCAAGATCGATACCTGAAGTATCAAGGTTACCAATATTTTGGAAAGTATCAAAAATGCGAACTACTTCACCAGGATCTCCAGCTACGCCAGTAGGAATACGCTCAACCACTGAAGGGTCTGTTCCAAAGTTACTCAATACAAATTGAGTATCAGAATCGATGATATTTTCAATTTTGTAATTGTAATAATCTACAGAAAAGTCCAAATCCTCAGTAATATTAAAAATGACACCTAAGTTATAACTTTTTGATTCTTCAGGTTGTAAGTCAGGGTTACCTTCAAACTCTGCAGTGAACTCAAAAGGTTCACATCCAAGCCCAACTAGAGCACAACGCGCTTTATCCACCAGAGTTGGAGATTCATCAGTTTTTCCTAGACCAAGCTGATGCAGTGATGGAGCTCTAAATGCCGTACCATATGACCCCCGGAAGGAAAGATCTTCCATCGGATTCCATAAGAAACTAACTTTAGGATCCGTCGTATTACCGAAGTCACTGTAGCGTTCGTGTCTTAATGCGAATTGAAGTTCGAACGTATCATGTAAAGGTATGGCTAATTCGGCGTAAATGGATTTATTGTCTCGACTACCATTAGCTTGAGTCGCCTCAGTACCAAACACCTCTCCACGTAAGTACTGATCATCTGGATTGTCAGAAATCGACTCTTTACGATATTCAGCACCGAAAGCTAACAAAACATCGCCAGCATCCATTTCCATAATGGGTCCTGAAATCGTTGCATCTATCGATCTCATTGTAGATTTACCAATACGGGTTGTCGTGGTTTCGATATAATCGGGACTGATCAGATCTATATGATCTAAAGTCACAAATACAAGCGAGCTCGCCAGAGCAGGAAGTCCAACTCTGGTGATAAATATCAAAAGCAAATTTGTTTTTAGTGAGCGTTTCCAGAAGGA
>NZ_JAFEUN010000289.1 GCF_016900895.1 Parashewanella hymeniacidonis | reverse complement strand
TCAAATTCTCTTGCAACGGGAGACCAGCTGGAAGTGGGCTCACTTGCGTGCCAGATAGTTATCTGTATCTGCATCATTACAACGCAGCATTTGCTTTCTCCAGCTTCCGTTACCTGCATCACTATCGGCTCTCTTCACAGACAGCTTTCCCAAAGGGAGCGATACAGGCTTACCATGTTCCGTATGTTGCGCAAAATGTCAGGTTAGATGCCCACAATAGTGCGGAGAGTATTGGTGATCACGAAAGAATACTGGACAACTTCTTTACCTACTCTCATTGCTATTTTAGCCACAGCGTAAATTCAACCACTTTCGCTGCTTCACGTTAACGCACCTTAAATGGATTCACATATGTTCATCATACTGACTTATGTGGACTCCCCACTTGTCAACAACAAACTGTTATTAATCGATGAATAAATGCGTACTTATGTACGAGCTCTCAATTGAGTAGCGAACTCAGGCTCTCTGATATTTACGCGAACCAATAAACAATTCTACCTAGCGAGCTCAAAGCTCAATGTCAGTAACTGTTTTTATTGGCTGATTTTCATCTTCGATTAAGCATTTTGTTGTTTAGACTCATTACTTGGCTGGGATTAACTCAGCCTTATATTCTGTTCCCTGGGTTAACATAGCAAAGGCTGTTCTTACTGTTTTATTGGCTAACGCCACCGCCGCACATTTCTTCCCGCATCGTTCAACGAGCCCTTGTATCCATTTTTCTTTTGTAGTTCGGGCTTCTCTTTTTACAACTTGGGTTATGCAAGACATTGCACCAGTAATCAGTTGGCTACGCATCATACTGTTTTTGACATGCTTACCTATAGAGCCTATTTTCGTCTTGCCACCACTAGAATGCTGTAGCGGAGTTAACCCTATACAAGCTGAAGCATCTTTCCCTTTGCTAAATGTCCCTAATTCAGCACAACCTAATGCAATGTACAAATTAATGGCATTTATGGGACCTACGCCTTCAATTTTCAGTAATTTTTTGCAATCCGAGTAATCGTTTATGGATTTTTCAAGATTATCTTCGTAGACAGCGAGTGATTTAATTACTTCTAGATAGTCGGTTCTGAAAAAATCCATTTCAAGAGTTTAAATGTACGGCATCTGATTTACGCAAAATTCAGAGCCGTACCCCAAAAGCAAGATTTCTTAGATTTTGCATCAATTTCACTACAAAAC
>NZ_JAFEUN010000288.1 GCF_016900895.1 Parashewanella hymeniacidonis | reverse complement strand
ATTTGAAGTTTTAATACATGCTGTTTAATCGCCTTCCAGTTAATGGATTGCCATTGTGCATCGTAAGGAGAGGCACTAGCTTCAGATGAAGCCATCATTTGCGTTTCTCCATCAATAAAATTCCTCAAATTCTCTTGCAACGGGAGACCAGCTGGAAGTGGGCTCACTTGCGTGCCAGATATCAATCTGTATCTGCATCATTACAACGCAGCATTTGCTTTCTCCAGCCTCCGTTACCTGCATCACTATCGGCTTTCTTCACAGACAGCTTTCCCAAATGGGAGTGATACAGGCTTACCATGTTCCGTATGTTGCGCAAAATGTCAGGTTAGATGCCCACAATAGTGCGGAGAGATTTGTCGATCACGAAAGAACATGGGGCAATTTCTTTACCTACTCTCGTTGCCTTTTGGCCACAGCGTAAATTCAACCACTTTCGCTGCTTCAACGTATGACGCACCTTAAATGGATTCACGTATGTTCATCATACTGACTACCTAGCATTTACCCGATTCATGTGGTTATCAGGAGGAATGTCCTCTCACGATTATTTTCCCGTCGAATCGACTTCATTACATTGTTAGACTCGCTACTTTATTCAGAGTCCTAGGTTCAACCGGTGATACGGCAGGTTCACTCAAAGCGGTGAACAGCGCTTCATACGACCTCACGTCGCACGCCCCATTCCTTGCCAGCAACAAACACTCACAGCAATACAATTTCTAATGTTTACTCGCTAAAAATCATATTATTTATGACAGACTATTTTATAACAAAACAGACCTAATGATTACATTTATGGTGGTTCGTGCTATAAATTTGCTTCAAGTGCTGTTGTAGTGAAAATTGCTATTTGTTAACCGCCTTAACTCAGACATTTTTCGGTTAGATAGTAGTACGTTTTAAGCAGTTCGACCTCGTTTCTGGTTAAGGTGGGTTTCAGAGGTGCGCCCAAGACACGTTATGGTAAATAGGTGTTTTTTTTAGAAATACAAAATTATTTAACCAGATCTTTGAACAGAATAATAAACGAGCCTAATGATCATATTTGTTTAGACTCATTTGTTAATTGACCCGATGTGTGACTAATTTTTGATAGGCATGATCATACCTTAAAATGGTAGGTTCTAACCATTCCATTGAAGGTTACGATCATGCCTATAGAAGATTTTATCATTTATGTCTACTGTTTGGT
>NZ_JAFEUN010000287.1 GCF_016900895.1 Parashewanella hymeniacidonis | reverse complement strand
TGGCTTGATGAGGAAATTATTTGTGCTGGCATAGCGTTATTACAAGGAAAGCAAATACTGTCTGAATATTATCTCATTTAATTCTCACATTCATGACATTAATTAAACTGAACACCCTATCGATGCATTAGAAGAAAGACTTGGTCATCCATGTCAACTGATTGAATTAGTTAGAAAAGGTGAGCTTACCTCTTTCAGGGAAGCATTAAGAAATGGTTGTGTGACTAGTACTGCTTCTGTGATTTTTGAGGACTATTTAGAGGCTGTAATTGAGTCTAAAAATTTAGAAATGGCATTAGCAGCTCTTGATGCTGGTTTGTTAGCTAAAGATCCTACTAAATGTCTTTTAAGAGTATGTACGATGGATGGTTGGAGCTTCCTTGCAAATAAGCTAATTATACTCAATGCAAATGTTGACGCTAAAGACTCCGAAGGAACTCCAGCTCTAATCTTAGCGCTACTTTCAAAAAATTCGAACCTTGTTAGGGTATTGTTGAAAGCAGGTGCAAAAGTGAACGTTTCTCAAGAAGATGGCAATACTGCTTTAATGCAAGCCGTTCGCTCAGGTGATTTTGATATTTTTGAGCAACTACTTGATAAAACAACTGATGTTAATGCCGTTTCTAAAAAAGGTTGGTCTGCGCTTTATTTAGCCGCAGGCTTTAACAGACCAATGATGCTTGAATGTTTATTAGAAAAAGGTGCAAGGTTGTTTGATAATGGTCCAAATGATTCCCCTCTTATTAATACTGTGAATCTTGGACATATTACTTGCGCTAGGTTGCTTGTTGAACATGCAAATAAAGCAGGTTTGTTGCCAAAACTAGTGCAGGTTAAAAATGGCGATAGGAAAACAGCTCTTCAATTAGCGAAAGCATTAAACAAACATCCAGAATATATAGAGTATTTGTCTTCGATACTAGAAGACATAGTATTTTCTATTTCTCTTCAAGAGCGATCTATGCGAGAGTTTGACATAATAGAAAGCCCTACAGTAACTAGTGATACAAAACTTTAATGTTATTTCAACTCAAGTTTCGGAGTTCAAAATTGACACATTTAAATCTGTATGTGGTTGATATATAAACAAAAGATGAGCGTTAATGTGTTATAATCTTGTTGCTTAGACAAAAACAATAACACACTAACTCTCAAGTAAATATTGACATGAAATCACTTCAGCTTCCATCACTTACTTCAAAGTTTTTACAGCAGTCA
>NZ_JAFEUN010000286.1 GCF_016900895.1 Parashewanella hymeniacidonis | reverse complement strand
TTTTGTTCAGAATCGCCATTTTATTTTGATAGTTGTCGTGGTTGACTTATTATCTCAAAAATAAAGCTTTTCTCCTCAGATTTTTCTTCTTAATTTGTTACCCATGTTTGATGGGTTCCAAATGAGCTATTTAAATTCAGAAGCCCTTTAAAACCGACTCATATTCAGGTTATCTGTTTACGATAAATTCCGTTGTGCGCATCTTTATTGTAAGTTCATGCAAGCCCTAAGTTGTATTTTTATGGCTAGCCGTGGATATCAGAAATTAGATGTTTATAATTGGGTTTTAGGGATACTATTTCTAATGCAACTCGTTGATATCATATTAAAGTCGAAACTAATTTATGTCCAAAAGCTTGCCAGCTAATCAACAACTAACGTCAAAACCAAAACGGGTTGTAGTTAACATTGGTGTCGTAGACATCAATGTTATCTTTCTTCTTAATGTATCGAACAATGAACCATGCTGGGACGACAAACAATAAGCTGTATGCCATCTTGATCTTCCAACCAGAGAACACCATTTTTACCAAGGCGGTGTTACTCATCTTTCCTGAGAAAGCGAGGTAGTCAACCACAATACTCAACAGCCCTTGACCTAGTGCTGTGGTGCAAACACTTCGCACAATAAAGTGTTTACCTTGTAGCCATATTTTTGTGGTAGAGAGTAAATAGGCATTCATAAATTCACCGCAAAAGAACCCTGCCATCCCTGAAAAAACATATCTAACCGTTGGCTCAAATACCGTGTTGTAAGCTTGAGCATGAATGAAGACATCAGGGTTGGGCAAGGCTGTGATCCATTGCGAGGTAAAAGCAAAAAAGACTTCAACGATAATGCCTAACCAGACAAACATCTTAGCCGTTGTGTAACCGTAAACTTCAACCACAACATCACAAATGATAAATGACACCGGGAAGACAAATATACCGCCGGGCAAAGTCATCCCAAATACTTTGATAAAATAGTTAGCAAAACAAACCGTTAAACATAATACCGATAAGTAAGCGGCCTGCAGAAACAACAGTTTATTATGTATTACCACCGACTCAGGCGCAGTGTTATCTTTTGTTAGCTCGCTGCTTTTCCGCATAGGGTGTTCAGTCTAATTAATGTCTAAATTATTTGTTTCAGGCTTGTTGGTAAACTCGTTACAAATTATGTGTAACAGGAAAACCGTATCGATCTAACTTTGACCAAAATTCTTCCCAATATCC
>NZ_JAFEUN010000285.1 GCF_016900895.1 Parashewanella hymeniacidonis | reverse complement strand
GGCTCTTTCAGTTTATTGATAAAGCCGTTCTTTGGACTTCTGTTTATGGAACGACCAGTAGTCATTAAAATCACTGCTTGATTTCAGCGATCTTAATTTCAAAATGGCTTCAGCTCCCACAAGTCCCCAGCGAGCACCTGTTATGTCTAATCTGTCATTTATCAAGTGACGACAAGCCCCTTCAATCACTCCACTGCCTATAGGAAAACCTCCTTGTAGCGCTTCTCCATATTTTAAATGCTCTTTGTTACTCAATAGGTATTGAGCGCACTTATCGACACTTTCCCTATTTTCAAGCAGCCTTTTCGTTGCGCTACTTCTCATGCCTTTAGCTACTTGAGCACAGCCTCCTTGCAGGATTTTTAAGAGTCGCTCAGCTACCCAACCTTCAACGGCGGTATCACCTTTTTCAAAAAAGCACCAAGCGGCTTTCCATACATATTCTGTGACATGGACAAAATCCATCACTATCGTTGCCTGAACATTGAACTTCTTCATTGTTCGCTTTATTTGCTTCTTTTGATGTGGATGACCATCCACCAGAATGACCCATTGACGTTTCTGCTCTGGGTCTCTTTGTAATGCTTCCTCAAACGCTTCTTCGATGACCTTGATAGACTTTCGCTCTACGCTTGCCCAGACTCGTTTGTTTCTTGGTCTCGGTCTTAATTGATGAACATTACCTTCCTCTTTATCAGCTTGCATTACCAACTCTGGCGCTCGTATATGCGGCTGTACGGTATAAACGGAAGCGACTTGCGCCATTCGTTTACGGTTCTTTTTTTCTCCTGCGCTTAATCGACTGTTGAGTTTTTGAGTACTTTTCAGGGCGGCTTTTTGCGTGCATTCTCTCAGTCCTTCATGCCTCAGAACGATACCTTTACCATCAAAACTTAATACCAGTAGAGAGTCTGTGTTTTCTGGTTCTTGGAATCGCTTCTGCTCATAAAAGGCTTCAAAATCCTGTGCTACATCTTGAGCGATATTCAAACATTGCCGTTTTGCGACTTTTCGACCAGTTGTCTGAGCAAGCGCTTCTACCGCGTCATCAAAAGAGCCTTTTATTGACTCGCTGGCTATTCGTAGTCTTAGACCATCGGAAAACTGATCATCTGCTAGGTTAAGCTGTTCATCCATTGGGAAGTGAGCGGCATGAGTTTGTTTACTATAGCTTTTTCTATGTACTGTAACATCACCAAATAGACTGCTCATTTTTCTCTTTGTGTGATG
>NZ_JAFEUN010000284.1 GCF_016900895.1 Parashewanella hymeniacidonis | reverse complement strand
AAAAGCTAAAAGCAAAAAATTTATAATCCAACTTTCGCTGAATTAAATTTGCATGTTCAAAGTTAATTAAAACTTTGAAAGTTTGCATGAACATCATCATTGATAAATTTTTTGGTTACCTCATCCTGAGATGGATAACTTAGACAATCTATCTTTGTGAGTGCTCACACAGATTTGCTTGATATATTGTTAAAGAGCAATGATTGATTTAATCAATCTCTAACTCGGCGTGTGCCGTGTCAGTGGTTGCGCATTATAGGGAGTCAGAGATTTTACGCAAGCGCTTTTTGATAAAAAAATAAGGTTTTTGGCATAACTGGATAGATTTTAAACTCAACGTATATTTTTAGTTCGTTTCGTACTTATTTCACTCATTTAAACGCTTTGATTTTTTTCAATAGTGCGGACACTTTCGGCGTTTTTCATGCCGCTATTGCTCCGTACTCTTCAAACTCACTAACGACTTGAGATACTTTTTCGTCACTCGGGTCGATATCTAACTTGCTTAAAATGATTTTCATTAAGTGCTGGTTGAACTTACGACGTTTCCAGCTTGCTATTGAAATCACCGTTTCACCATGGCTTTCTTTACTCAAAGCATCTTCAAACTTAAGTACATTTAAAGCGGCCAACGACGCATTGATGTGAGTGTGTATTGCTTCTTTGTTGCGAGCCTGACAATCCAGCAGCCCGGTGAATTGCTTAGCATCTCTAAATACAAACTCAATTTGGAATCGAGCTTTGTAGTAAGAAATTAACGTCGTTGCATCAAGCTTTGTATCTGTCGAGAACAGTAAAACTCGTACTGATTTTCCATGCCTATTACAAATTAGCATGACCACTTTGATGTCTCTTTCCAAGCAAACAGAATACAAAACAGCACTATAAACTTGAATAGTTTCTTCAATCTTTCCAACATATTCAAAACGATGCAGATCTTCAACGGAATTTACTTTTCCATCAAATCTCTTGGGCCGACCTAAGCCAGAATAATTTCCCTTAAATAACCAACGTAAGTTGGCATCACTTCTAAGTTTTCCTACTACATTGAGTCCAGTACCGACTACTGGAGTAACAAACTTATATTTGGTGTAGAAGCTATCAATAGCCATATAGTGAATATGATGCTCAATTAAGAGTGGTGCAACACGAACGGCTTGGGCAGCATACAAATCAACTCGTGTGACTTCTGTTTCATTTTCATCAGCAGGCTTTGGAACGTCAATGGTTTGTTGTGC
>NZ_JAFEUN010000283.1 GCF_016900895.1 Parashewanella hymeniacidonis | reverse complement strand
CGGCGTTTGAAGGTCTATTTAAAGATAATAAAGGCGCAATAACAGCCTTTGCAAACCTATCCGACAGTGATATTGAGTGTATAGCTAAACATCCTCAATTATCGTACGTTATGTCGATGTGCCGCCTAAAAGGTCTGCCCACACCAGCGGCGCTGAACACATTCTTCACTGCTGAGTATTTAAAAGGTGATAACGGCCGCTTATGCAAGAAAAGGCTGAAGGCGGTGGCCAGTATGTGCCGCCAAAAAGGTCTGCCCACATCAACGGCACTGGAGGCATTCTTCACTGCTGAGTATTTAAAAGATGATAACGGCCGCTTGTGCAAGACAAAGCTGGCTGCGGTGGCCAGTATGTGCCGCCAAAAAGGTCTGCCCACGGCAGAGGCGCTGAACACATTCTTCAAAGATGAGCATTTAAAAGATGAAAACGGCCGCTTGTGCCTGACAAAGCTGGCTGCGGTGGCCAGTATGTGCCGCCAAAAAGGTCTGCCCACGGCAGAGGCGCTGAACACACTCTTCACTGCTGAGTATTTAAAAGGTGATAACGGCCGCTTGTGCAAGACAAAGTTGAAGGCGGTGGCCAGTATGCGTTGCGAAAAAGGTCTGCCCACACCAACGGCACTGAAGGCATTATTCAACGATAATCATCTGAAAAATGGACGTAACTTGTGCCTGACAAGGCTGAATGCGGTAGCCAGTATGTGCCGCCGAAAAGGTCTGCCCACGCCAGCGGCGCTGAACACATTCTTCAAAGATGAGCATTTAAAAGATGAAAACGGCCGCTTATGCAAGACAAAGCTGGCTGCGGTGGCCAGTATGTGCCGCCGAAAAGGTCTGCCCATGGCAGAGGCGCTGAACACATTCTTCACTGCTGAGTATTTAAAAGGTGAGGACGACCGCTTGTGCCTGACAAAGCTGAAGGCGGTGGCCAGTATGTGCTGCGAAAAAGGTCTGCCCACACAAGAGGCGCTGAACACATTCTTCAAAGATGAGCATTTAAAAGATGAAAACGGCCGCTTGTGCCTGACAAATCTGGCTGCGGTGGCCAGTATGCGCTGTAAAAAAGATCTGCCCACGGCAGAGGCAATGGAAATGTTCTTCAAAGATGAGTATTTAAAAGGTGATAACGGCCGCTTGTGCCTGACAAGGCTGAAGGCGGTGGCCAGTATGTGCCACCAAAAAGGTCTGCCCACGCCAGCGGCAATGAAAGCATTCTTCACTGCTGAGTATTTAAAAGGTGATAACGGC
>NZ_JAFEUN010000282.1 GCF_016900895.1 Parashewanella hymeniacidonis | reverse complement strand
TTTGTTTTTGAGATAATAAATCTAGTTTTTGTAGTCAATAATTTAAGAAGTAAATACATGGATGGTAATCAAGTTCTAATGCTTGGCCTTGGTATAGAAGCGCCTTGGAAGTTAGTTAACCAACACCTCGATATCTCAGCCTCCCCTAATGAACTTGTTCTCGAAATTGAAGCAGAACGAGGAAGTTTGTATCCATGCCCAACTTGCTCAAAAGCTTGTCCTGCACATGACTTTAAATCACTGACTTGGCGTCACCTCAATTTCTTTCAGCATCACTGTTATATCAAAGCAAACGTACCAAGAACTCGTTGTCCCGAGCATGGGGTTCATCGTGTCAATGTTCCTTGGGCGAGAGCAGGGAGTAAATTCACGTTACTGTTCGAACAATCAGTATTGATACTGGCTCGTGAAATGCCAGTGAAGGCATGCGCTGAATATATTGGAATTCGTGACAAACGCATTTGGCGCATCATCCAACACTACGTCAGCAAAGCATTGTCACTGATGAACTTGTCGGCACTCAAAGCTATTGGTCTAGATGAAACGGCGGCTAAACGTGGCCACAACTATGTGACTGTTTTCATTGATATGGACAAGAAAGATAAGCCAGTCGTGTTCGCTACACCTGGGAAAGGTAAAGAAACCGTTAAGCAATTCAAGTCCTTTCTTACAGAGCATCAAGGTCAGGCTGATAATGTGCTTGAAGTCGTATGCGATATGTCCAAAGCCTTTCTATCAGCAATAGAGGAAGAATTCCCAAATGCCAACGTAACCGTAGATTGGTTCCATGTTGTGCAATTGTTTACTAAAGCGGTTGATGAAGTACGTAAAACGGAGAGAAACCTACAACCTCATCCAAAGGGCCTTCGCTGGGCAGTACTAAAAAATGCAGACGGTTCACTTACTGAAAAACAAAGAGAAGCGCTTGCAGAGCTAGAAGCCAGTGACCTTAATACAGCAACAGCTTGGCGGGTTAAGGAACAACTCCGCTGGATCCGTAAAGCTGAAACCGCTCATGCGGCCCGTTGGAGGCTGACGTATTTTATAAACTTTGCGAAAGAGCAGTTGGGTGACATTGAAGCGTTAGAGCCCGTTCGGAAAGCACTTGCAACTGTGGAAAGGCACGCAGATAGAATCTTACAGCGATGGTCATCTACTTATACAAACGCTCGAATGGAAGGATTAAACAGTTTATTTCAAGCGGCCAGAGCACGAGCCAGAGGCTACCGTAATACAGGAACATTTATAACCATGATCT
>NZ_JAFEUN010000281.1 GCF_016900895.1 Parashewanella hymeniacidonis | reverse complement strand
CGTTATCAGCAGATAAGTTCATAGAGCTGGCAGCAGCGAAAGATGGTGATGAAACACCTGGACTATGTCTGGCGCAGAAAAACGGTCAGCATGATACGGTGGCTGCGTTTATGAAGGTGCTGGTGGAGTTACTGAAGGAAGGGAAGTTATCAGAAGATAAGTTCATAGCGCTGGCAGCAGCGAAAGATGGTAACGAAACACCTGGACTATGTCTGGCGCAGAAAAACGGTCAGCATGATACGGTGACTGCGTTTATGAAGGTGCTGGCGGAGTTACTGAAGGCAGGGAAGTTATCAGCAGATAAGTTCATAGCGCTGGCAGCGGGAAAAAGACGTGATGAAACACCTGGACTATGTCTAGCGCAGAAAAACGGTCAGCATGATACGGTGGCTGCGTTTATGAAGGTGCTGGCGGAGTTACTGAAGGCAAGGACGTTATCAGAAGATAAGTTCATAGAGCTGGCAGCGGGAAAAAGACGTGACGAAACACCTGGACTATGTCTGGCGCTGCAAAATGGTCAGCATGATACGGTGACTGCGTTTATGAAGGTGCTGGCGGAGTTACTGAAGGAAGGGAAGTTATCAGAAGATAAGTTCATAGAGCTAGCAGCAGCGAAAGATTATTACGAAACACCTGGACTATGGATGGCGCTGCAAGAGGGTCATCATGAGACGGTGACTGCGTTTATGAAGGTGCTGGCGGAGTTACTGAAGGTAGGGAAGTTATCAGAAGATAAGTTCATAGCGCTGGCAGCGGGGAAAAGACGTGGACTATATTTGGCGCTGCAAAATGGTCAGCATGAGACGGTGACTGCGTTTATGAAGGTGCTGGTGGAGTTACTGAAGGAAGGGAAGTTATCAGAAGATAAGTTCATAGCGCTGGCAGCAGCGAAAGGTGGCAACGAAATACCAGGGTTATGTCTAGCGCTGCAAAGTGGTCATCATGATACGGTGACTGCGTTTATGAAGGTGCTGGCGGAGTTACTGAAGGCAAGGACGTTATCAGAAGATAAGTTCATAGAGCTGGCAGCAGCGAAAGGTGGCAACGAAACCCCAGGGTTATTTCTGGCGTTGCAAAACGGTCAGCATGAGGCGGTGGCTGCATTTATGACGGTGTTGGCCGAGTTATTGAGAGGAAAATCTCTGTCGGAAGAGGCATTCAAGGAGCTGGCAGCGGCGAAAAGTGGTAACGAAACATTTGGGTTATTTATGGCGCAGCAATGCCATTATCATAAGACGGTAAAAGCATTCATGAGCGTGTTGGACT
>NZ_JAFEUN010000280.1 GCF_016900895.1 Parashewanella hymeniacidonis | reverse complement strand
GTTTGAAGGTCTATTTAAAGATAATAAAGGCGCAATAACAGCCTTTGCAAACCTATCCGACAATGATATTGAGTGTATAGCTAAACATCCTCAATTATCGTACGTTATGTCGATGTGCCGCCATAAAGGTCTGCCCACGCCAGCGGCAATGGAAATATTCTTCAAAGATGAGCATTTAAAAGATGAAAACGGCCGCTTATGCAAGACAAAGCTGAAGGCGGTGGCCAGTATGTGCAGCCAAAAAGGTCTGCCCATGGCAGCGGCAATGAAAGCATTCTTCACTGCTGAGCATTTAAAAGGTGATAACGGCCGCTTGTGCAAGACAAAGCTGACTGCGGTGGCCAGTATGTGCCGCAAAAAAGGTCTGCCCATGGCAGAGGCGCTGAACACATTCTTCACTGCTGAGTATTTAAAAGGTGAGGACGGCTGCTTGTGCCTGACAAAGCTGAAGGCGGTGGCCAGCATGTGCTGTCAAAAAGGTCTGCCCACGGCAGAGGCAATGGAAATGTTCTTCAAAGATGAGCATTTAAAAGATGGAAACGGCCGCTTGTGCCTGACAAAGCTGAAGGCGGTGGCCAGTATGTGCGGCCTAAAAGGTTTGCCCACGGCAGAGGCAATGGAAATGTTCTTCAAAGATGAGCATTTAAAAGATGAAAACGGCCGCTTGTGCCTGACAAAGCTGAAGGCGGTGGCCAGTATGTGTTGCGAAAAAGGTCTGCCCACACCAACGGCACTGAAAGCATTCTTCAACGATAATCATCTGAAAGATGGACGTAACTTGTGCCTGACAAAGCTGGCTGCGGTGGCCAGTATGCGCTGCCAAAAAGGTCTGCCTACGCCAACGGCGCTGAACACATTCTTCACTGCTGAGTATTTAAAAGATGATAACGGCCGCTTGTGCAAGACAAAGCTGAAGGCGGTGGCCAGTATGTGCCGCCAAAAAGGTCTGCCCACGGCAGCGGCGCTGAACACATTCTTCAAAGATAAGCATTTAAAAGATGAAAACGGCCGCTTGTGCCTGACAAAGCTGGCTGCGGTGGCCAGTATGTGCTGCCAAAAAGGTCTGCCCACACCAACGGCACTGGAGGCATTCTTCAACGATAATCATCTGAAAGATGGACGTAACTTGTGCCTGACAAGGCTGAAGGCGGTGGCCAGTATGTGCCGTCGAAAAGGTCTGCCCACGGCAGCGGCGCTGAACACATTCTTCACTGCTGAGTATTTAAAAGGTGATAACGGCCGCTTGTGCAAGACAAAGCTGGCTGCGGTG
>NZ_JAFEUN010000028.1 GCF_016900895.1 Parashewanella hymeniacidonis | reverse complement strand
TCTAATTCGAGGGGGTTGTTATTTTATAGGCTGTTGGAACAAGCCATAGTAACAAAACCATTAACATATAGGGCTATCAAAGAAAGACGTTAAACCACAATATATAGTGGTTGGTGCAGCTAAGTGGATAGCCCTTTTATAAATACAGTGTGAGGCAAAAATGGCGGTTATCACTCAATACGTTGTAGTAAGGGAAGGGGTAGAAAAAATGACTTTTACGTCTAAAAAAGAAGCTGATGCATACGACAAAATGCTAGATATTGCTGATAACTTACTTCCATTTATTCAGCAATCTGAGCTTAAACTTGAAGAAAATACCATAGAACAGCTTTCTTTCTATTTAGCTTCTAACAAAGATGATTTACTATCACTACTTAAAGGTGGCAGCACAGCTCCTAAAACGGTGAAAAAACCTAAAAAGAACTTGGAAGTTGTGGCATAGCTTGATATTCAGCTAAGCAAAAAGAAGTAATACTTAAGGGTGAAAATGAAATCTGAATTTTACGACACGTTAAACCGTCAAGTTTTGGCTCTATTTGAAGGCGAAACTGATCTAGTTGCTGCAATGGCGAACTTATCTGCATTGTTAAATGAGAATCTTGAACAAATCAATTGGGTAGGCTTTTACATTCAGCGTGATGAGCAGCTGGTTTTAGGACCTTTTCAAGGAAAAGTTGCTTGCGTTAGAATCCCGCTTGGTCGTGGCGTATGCGGTACAGCCGCCGCAAATGATGAGACACAACTTGTTGACGATGTTCATCAATTTGCAGGTCATATTGCTTGTGATTCAGCCAGTAATTCTGAAATCGTAGTACCTGTCCACAAAGACGGAAAAGTTATTGCTGTTTTGGATATTGATAGTCCAATCCTTTCTAGGTTCGATAAAGAAGATAAAAATGGCTTAGAAATGGTCGTATCTTCATTCGAAAAGAGTCTATTCGGCTAATTATCGAACATTTTTTTTCAATTCGAGGTCGCAATTATAAGCTCTGGCTTTATAATAGGCGGCTGCTTGCGGCTTGAACTCGCGCTATGCTTTGCTTTAGTGTCGCTTGATAAACCTAACTTTGTTAGTTTATGTTTGTTACTGTTTTTGTAAGAAGCATATCAAAATTGTACGTCTAATTATTTAGACGAAGATAAACGACTGAGCCGTAAACCAAATCTTTTCACGGCCGATGTCCTAGTAAATGTGGAAGTAATAATGGAATCAACAGAAAAGTTGACCGACACTAATGCTATTTTGGCGTATTTATATGAAATTTTTCCTCAGTGCTTTGTAGCTGAAGGAGAAGCAAAGCCTTTAAAAATCGGCCTATTTCAAGATTTAGCAGATAAGCTTGCTGAAGATCCTAAAGTCAGTAAGACGCAATTACGCGTTGCTTTAAGACGTTACACAAGCAGCTGGCGCTATCTAAAGAGTATCAAAGAAGGTGCGGTTCGAGTCGACTTAGACGGTAATCCTTGTGGTGAACTTGAAGCAGAGCACATTGAACACGCTCAAAAGACGCTTAAAGAAAGCCAAGAGCGTGCTAAGCAACGCCGTCAAGAAAAAGAAGCCAAATTAGCTGCAGAGCGTGGTGATAAGCCTAAAACTGAAAGAAAGTTTGCTAAAAAGCCTGCTGCGAACCGCCAGCGCAAAGATCGCAACTTCAAGCAAGTGCAATCTAAGGATCAAAATCCTGCAAAACCAGCAATTGATGTTTCTAAACTTGTTCAAGCTGAGTTGTCACAGCTTAGTAAAGATCAACGTGTAAACATTAAACTTGGTAAGTCCCCTGTATCTGGCGTTATCGCTGATATTAATAAAGGTGAAATTATGGTTCAGCTGGATAGTGGTTTAAGCGTTAAAGTTAAGCCTGAACATATTTTACTTTAAAATCCCTTATAGCGGAAAAGCTTGAGCAGGTAAGCTGTTTGCGATATATACTTAAGTCAATATTTGCAAACAGCTTATAAAAATTATCAAAAGTAAGGAGCAACTTGTTGATGCGAAAATTAAAACTGGCCACAGCGTTGGCCACACTTGTATTTGGATTCAACGCCCTGGCAGTCGAGCCAAAAATTCAAATCAACGAGCTACCCCATCTACAGCAAGAACCTCAACATAAAGTCTCAAGTAAACGAATCACGGATTTATTCACACGCTCTCACTATCATAAATTTGATCTTGATACTGCTTTTTCAGAGCAAATTTTCAACCGTTATTTGAAACTCTTAGATTTTCGACGCAATATTCTTACGCAAGCTGATGTTGATGGGTTAAAGCAGTATCAAGATGATTTTGATAAAATGCTCACCAGTGGCAACTTAAATGAAGCTTACAAGATTTATGATCTTGTTCAAAAACGTCGCTATCAAGGTTTTGTTTACGCTTTAAGTCTACTTGATGCAAAAAAACCGTTTGATTTCAATAAAGTTGGCGATAAATACGATTATGATCGTGAGCACGCTAACTGGCCAAAATCTGAAGCAGAGATTCATGAGTTATGGCGTCAACGTGTTAAGTATGATGCTTTAAACCTAAAATTGACTGATAAAAAATGGAGTGAAATTGTTGAGATCTTATCAAAAAGATACAACAACGCTCTTAAACGCTTGACTCAAACTAACAGTGAAGATGTCTTCCAAATTTTAATGAATTCATTCGCACGTTCAATTGAGCCGCATACAAGCTACTTGTCACCAAGAAATGCTGAACGCTTCCAACAAGAAATGAACCTGAGTCTTGAAGGTATTGGAGCAGTATTACAAGCTGAAGATGATTACACTATGATTCGTAGCCTTGTAAAAGGCGGACCTGCGGCTAAAAGTGAAGAGTTAGAAGCTGGCGATAAAATCATTGGTGTAGGTCAAGCAGGCGAAAAAATTGTCGATATTATTGGCTGGCGTCTAGATGATGTAGTCGATCTTATTAAAGGTCCTAAAGGGACAAAAGTTACTTTACAAGTACTAAAGAAAAAAGCAGGCTCAAGTGCTAAGCCCGTTGAAGTGGTTATCACTCGTGACAAAATTCGCCTAGAAGATAGGGCTGCAAGCTCTAAAGTTATTGAAGGCGATGTTGGTGCTTATGAAAAACGTAAGGTAGGTGTCATTGAAATTCCTGGTTTTTATGTAAATCTTTCAAAAGATGTAACAAAGGAACTTGCAAAGCTTAAAAAAGAAAACGTTGAAGGTATCATCATCGATTTGCGAGGAAACGGTGGCGGTGCATTAACAGAAGCAACATTGTTAACTGGTTTATTCATTGATATGGGCCCTGCAGTGCAAGTTCGGTATGCTAATGGTCAAGTTGTTCAAAATCGTGATAATGATGGCAGTGTTACATATTCCGGACCATTAACCGTAATGGTTGATCGTTATAGTGCCTCTGCATCAGAAATTTTTGCGGCTGCTATGCAAGATTATGGACGAGCTTTAATTGTTGGTGAGTCAACATTTGGTAAAGGCACTGTACAGCAACATAAGCCATTACAGCGTATTTATGATTTGTATGATAAACCGTTAGGCAGTGTGCAGTACACGATTGCTAAGTTTTATCGTATTAATGGTGGTAGTACTCAGTTAAAAGGTGTTACTCCAGACATCATGTTCCCAAGTGCGCTTAAACCTGGTGAGTTTGGTGAATCTGAAGAAGATAATGCGTTACCTTGGGATAAAGTGCCAGCGGCTAAATATCATAAATTCAATGATATTACGCCGACGATAATTTCTGAATTGATCAAAGATTACGATGCCCGTATCAAAAATAATGTTGAGTTTGGTTATATCAGAGATGACATCAAAGAGTATCGTAAACTTAGAGACGAGAAGAGCGTTTCTTTAGATTTATCAAAACGTAAAGCGCTGCAAAAAGAAGAGGATGATAAAGCGCTACAACGCGCTAATGAACGTCGTATAGCAAAAGGTCAAAAGCCAGTAAAAGACCTCGACGAATTGTCTAAATTGAAGGATAAAGAAGAGTTACCTGATGTACTTCTTGAGCAAACAGCGGATATAACTTTAGATTTAGTTGGCTTAACTAAGAAAAAGTAACTTCAACACATAAATTAAAAAAACGCGCACTCAGCGCGTTTTTTGTCTGAAAGTTAAAATTAAAAATACTTAAGAGGACCACTATGTCACAACGTGAAGCAAAATTACTTAAGGACTATAGTGCACCAGAATATACAGTAGAACACATTGCCTTAAAATTTGAACTTAATAGTCCAGTTACTACGATTACAGCATCGAGCAAGGTTAAACGATTGAAAAGTGAAGCTGTCACATTAGTGCTTGATGGTGAGTCACTTTCACTTGTCAGTGTTAAAATTGATGGCAAAGATGTTGAACATAAACTTGAAGAAAATCGTTTACATATTTCAGCAGACGTTGACGATTTTTTATTAGATATTGTTACTGAGATTGAACCTGAAGCGAATACAGCGCTTGAAGGTTTATATATGTCAGACGCTGCATATTGCACTCAATGTGAAGCAGAAGGCTTCCGCCGCATTACGTATTATCTTGATCGTCCCGATGTGCTTGCAAAATTTGATGTGAGAATTGAAGCTGATAAAGCACAATTTCCCTACCTGCTAAGTAATGGTAACTTGTTAGAAAAAGGCGATCTCGAAGATGGTCGACACTTTGCCAGTTGGCAAGATCCATTTCCAAAGCCGAGTTATTTATTTGCACTTGTAGCGGGTGATTTTGATCTATTAGAAGATACTTTTATCACACGAAGTGATCGTGAAGTTGAACTTCAAGTTTTTGTTGATAAAGGCAATTTAAATAAAGCGCACCATGCTATGGAATCTCTTAAAAAGTCCATGAAATGGGATGAAGAACGCTTTGATTTAGAATATGACTTAGACATTTATATGATTGTAGCCGTTGATTTTTTCAATATGGGTGCGATGGAGAACAAAGGGCTAAATGTCTTTAATACTAAGTATGTTTTAGCAGATAAAGAATCAGCTACTGATGATGACTTTCATGGTATTGAATCTGTCATCGGCCATGAATACTTCCACAACTGGACGGGCAATCGTGTAACTTGCCGTGATTGGTTCCAGTTGAGTTTAAAAGAAGGGCTTACAGTCTTTCGTGATCAAGAGTTCAGCTCAGATTTGGGTTCTAGATCCGTGAACAGAATTCATGCCATTAAAGTTATTAGGAACCACCAGTTCGCAGAAGATGCTGGTCCTATGGCGCATCCAATTCGTCCTGAAGCTGTAATTGAAATGAATAACTTTTATACCGTTACTGTTTATAATAAAGGTGCTGAAGTTATTCGTATGATGCATACCTTACTTGGTGAAGAAAACTTTCAGAAAGGTATAGCGTTATATTTTGAGCGTCATGATGGTCAAGCGGTTACTTGTGATGATTTTGTGAGTGCAATGGAAGATGCAAGTCGAGTAGATCTTGAGCAATTCCGTAATTGGTATAGTCAAGCAGGTACACCGTCAGTTTCGGTTGCCGAAGAGTTTGATGCTAAGGCACAAGAATACAAGCTGCACTTAAAACAAGAACGCCAAGCGATTTCCGGGAATAATGACTTACCGATGCACATTCCCTTTGATGTTGAGCTCATTTCGGAGTCCGGCGAGTCTTTAGTGAGTAAGGTGCTTAATTTTACTGAAAATAGCCAAACTTTCGTATTCACTGATATCAATGCAAAGCCAACGGTCTCTTTGCTTCAAAACTTCTCTGCTCCGGTAAAGCTTGATTTTGAATTCGAACTTGACCATCTTGTGAATTTAATGCGCTATGCGAGTAGTGAAGTTGCACGTTGGGAAGCTTCAGTTTCTATCTTTAGTAATGCTATATGGAACAATGTAGAAGCGCTGAAAAATAATACTAATATGCAGGTCAATCAAGTTGTTCTTGATGCATTCAAAGGCATGTTGCTTGATAGTCAATTAGATCCAGCATTAGTAGCGGAAGTATTAACTGTTCCAACAACGAATGAACTTGTCGAGCAAGCGATAATTGTTGATTTGGATAAATTGATTACTGCACGTGAGTTTGTGATTGATGAAATTGCTGCTTATTGTGAAGATGAATTAAATGCTCGATATCATTTACTTAAGTTAGTAGATAATCCTTCAGCAAGGGCATTACAAAACGCCTGTCTAAATTGGCTAAGTCGAATTGATGAGCAATATGAAGTATTAGTTGAGCAGCAATTTTACAGCGCAGAAAACATGACAGATGCGCTTGGTGCACTCAAAGCTGCAAATGCTTCACAACTTGAATGTCGTAATCTCTTGATGTCAGATTTTGAAGCTAAATGGGACCAAACTCCTTTAGTCATGGATAAGTGGTTTATGCTAGAAGCGACCAACAAAGCAGATAATGTCATTGATCGTTTGAAAGAACTGGCTTCTCATTCAGCATTTAGTTTTCAGAATCCGAATAGAGTTAGATCCTTGATAGGTACGTTCGCTGCGGCTAATACCGAGCAATTTCATAATGCGAATGGTGAAGGATACCGTTATTTAACAGATGTATTAAAGAAGTTGAATGACATTAACCCACAGTTAGCGGCCAGAATTATTACGCCAATGATTCAGTTCTCAAAGTTTGACGAACAGCGTCAATCAATGATTAAACAAGGATTACAAGAGCTAGCTGATTTACCAAATTTATCTAAAGATTTATTTGAGAAGGTCACTAAAGCTTTAGCATAAGACCTAAGCTCGCCATTTGATCAACGAATGGCGAGTATTTCTATAAAAACAGTTTTATTATGGAATTTTATTTTAGACTATCAGTAAGTTATGACAACTTTTTGCCTTACTATCAAGGGGTAGCTAAGAGGGTAGAAGTTCGTGAACATTATGGCCGCATATTGCACATTAACGCTTATCATTTTAAGCCTTTTTTGACCCCTCAAGGCATTGAAGGAAATTTTAAGATACAGATAGATGATAATGGAACGTTACGAAAAATTGAAAAACTTTAGAGTAAATACTTTAAACGCAGCGGCGTATGTTAAAAGTTATCTGGTCTGATCTGTGTTATTTATTTTCTTTTAAAAATAGATAGTTATACGTTTTGTTAGATTGCGCTTTATCAGAATGCAACCTATTCAAACATACGTATGAAAATGTATTTCCTCTTTGTTTTATAAAGAAAAAATAAAAACGTTTTTATCGTTCCTATGTCTTGCCCAACACCCTCTATTCCTGTAACAATGTGTTCACCTGTTTGATACTTTTACCATAAGAATTACAAGTGAAGGTTATCAAATGGAAATTTTGCAGGTTATGGAGAATGACAACAATGAACAAGACTCAACGCGGCTTTCGCCGATCTGCGTTAGCCATGGGGGTGGCTTCGGCAATGTCTCTAGGACTATTGTCAAACGTTAACGCAGCTTCTTTTGATTGGGGAGAAGTATCTGGAACGTTCGATTCCACTTGGACTGCTGGTGCAAGTTGGCGAGTTTCAGATAGAAATTGGAAAGATCAAATCGGTAAGGCAAACCAGCCTAATTATAATTGGGCTAACTATACCGCTTTCGGAAATACGATTCATCAAAACACTGATATATGGGCCAATCCAGGTTCGTATTCAACCAACAATGATTTAAGCAATCAACTTCATACTAGTGGTGAAACTTTTTCAGAAATCTTTAAAGGTTTACATGAATTATCATTAGAGTATAAAAACTTTGGTTTATTTGCTCGTGGTTTATATTTCTATGACCGCAAATTAAACGATAAAGATTTTGATTATGTTGATCCGTTAACAGGCAATAAATATGATGCTTGTGAAGATAAGCAGGCTGAAAAAGTACAGTGTAAAGATGTTCGTCTTTTAGATGCATTCGTTTACGGTAACTTTGATTTAAATGATGGGAAAAACCCGTTATCTGTGCGAGTTGGTAACCAAGTTATTTCTTGGGGTGAAAGTACACTGATCCCACATGGTATTGGTGTAATTAATCCTGTTGATTTGAATATCTTGAATCAACCAGGTGCTGAACTAAAAGAAGCCTTTAGACCACAAGGAATGGTTTGGGCTTCTTTAGGTATTACAGATGAGGTCTCTGTAGAAGCATTCTATCAATATGATTGGGAGCCAATTTGGATTCCTACACCAGGTTCGCTTTTTGGCACCAATGACTTTGTTGGTTATGGCGGTTATCTGAATAACGCTCAATTAGGCTTCAGTGGTAACCCTGATATCAGCCTTGATTTCTTGCTTCAAGAGTACAATAAACTTGGCGGAATGATTGCTAGCGGACAAGTTCCATCAGAGCAATTGGGTCCTCTCGCTTTAGCATATACGACAAAAGTCACATTAGTCGATGATCATGGTAAAGCCTCTGATGATGGACAGTATGGTATTAAGTTAAGCTGGTATGCACCAGAACTTCACGATACTGAATTTGGCTTTTATTTCTTGAAGTATAACAGCCGTCGCCCACTTATTAGTGGTAAAACTGCTGACTTCAGATCAGGGGCAATTCTTTCTGATCTAGCAGTACTAGGTCAGAATGCTGGTAGCATTGATCGCGATACACTGCTTAATTTACAGACATTCTCTAAAGCCCAAATTGTCTTTCCTGATGATATTAAGCTTTACGGTTTAAGTTTTAATACTCTGATTGGCGATACCTCTTTAGCGGGTGAAATCTCGCATCGTCAAGATGAACCACTACAAATTGATGATGTTGAGTTACTATTTACCGCAATGCCAGAGCAATTAGCAAAAGCAGGCCATCGTCCTGAGTTAGCTGGTATATCTCAATACAGCCGCAATGTAGCAGATGTTGGTTCTGGTGAATACGCAGAAGGCTTTATTCGTAGTGATACTACTCAAGCGCAGTTTACATTAACGCATTCGTTTGGTCGTGCTTTTGGCATGGATAACTTAGTGGCACTGGCTGAGTTTGGTGGTATTTGGATCCATGATATGCCAGATCCTGATGAACTTCGTTTAAATGGACCTGGTACAGCACGTTCTGGTGGTGGAATTCCTGACCTTTTATTAAACGGCCTACATAACGGTCCAGAAACTAATCCTTTTCCAACCGATTTTGCTTGGGGTTACCGTTTTGTAGCGAAAGCTGACTTTAACAATGTATTCGCTGGTGTGAATATGTCTCCTAGAGTCATTTTTTCTCACGATGTTAAAGGTATTACGCCGGATCCATTATTCTTATTTACCGAAGGTAAGAAGTCAGTTGCCGTTGGGATTAACTTTGATTATCAAAGCAAGTGGGGAGCCGATATCTCCTACAACAACTTCTTTGGTGGTGTAGGTACAACAAATGCACTGGAAGATCGTGATTACGTATCTTTCAACATTAAGTATTCGATTTAAAGGATGATACTAATGAAAACAAAAAACTTACTGTCATTAGCTGTGATGTTAGCTTTAACTGCTCCAGCTGCATTGGCAAAAGTTTCACCTGATGAAGCGAAGAAGTTGGGCACAACATTAACACCGATTGGTGGTGAAGTAGCCGGTAATGCTGATGGTTCAATTCCAAAATGGACTGGTGGTATCACTAAACCTGTAGCTGGCTTTAAGAAAGGTGATCATCATATCGATCCATTTCCAAATGATAAGATTGAGTTCACGATTACTAATGCGAATAAAGCTCAGTACAAAGATTTCTTAACTGCAGGTCAAAATGCGTTATTTGAGTTGTATCCTGATACATACAAAATGAATGTGTACCAAACTCGCCGAAGTGCTGCTGCACCGCAATACGTTTATGATGCAACAAAAGCGAATGCGACACGTGCTGAATTAATTGATGGCGGAAATGGTTTAAAAGGCGCAGCAATTGGTGTTCCATTCCCGATCCCACAAAATGGTTTAGAAGCCGTTTGGAATCACATTTTGCGTTTCCGTGGTGTTGATATTGAAACGTCTCGTGCTCAAGCTGCACCAACTGCTGGCGGTTCATACAATCTTGTGGAGTATGACGAAGAAATTCACTTTAAATATACTCGACCTGATGAAACCGCACAGAAGCTGGCTGAAAATAATGTGCTTTTCTATTTCAAGCAAGTTGTGACACAACCAGCACGTCGTGCAGGTACAGCTTTACTTGTAAAGGAAACCATGGATCAACAAAAAGAACCTCGTCAAGCATGGACGTATAACACTGGCCAACGCCGTGTTCGCAAAGCGCCAAACGTTGCTTTTGATACCCCTGGTACGTTAACTGATGGCTTAAGAACGACCGATGATTTCGATATGTTCAACGGTTCACCTGAGCGTTACAACTGGGATCTTGTGGGGAAAAAAGAAATCTATATTCCTTACAATGATTACCGTCTGCATTCAGACAAGTTAACTTATGACCAAATTTTGAAACCTGGCCATATTAATCCTGAATATGTACGTTGGGAAAAACATCGTGTTTGGGAAGTAAAAGCGACACTTAAACCAGGTGTCTCCCATTTATATAAAACTCGAGTGTTCTATATAGATGAAGATTCTTGGCAAATTTCTGCGGCTGATCTTTATGACAACCGAGATCAATTATATCGTGTTGCCGTTGCTCATGGTTTGAACTATTACGAAGTACCTGCACAGTGGAGTACTTTAGAAGTATTTCATGATCTTCAATCTCGTCGTTACATTGCAATGGGACTGGATAACGAAGGTCGTATGTACAACTTCGATGCGAAGCTAACTGATGCTGATTTCACTCCATCAGCTCTACGTCGTCGCGGTATTCGTTAATTGTAAAATGCCACTCTTTGCTTTAAAGAGTGGCATATTCTACCCATAATTATAATTTCGATATTCAAGGTAGTATTTATATGAATAACAATGACTTTTTAAAAAAAGTCGGTTTTGGCTTGAGTTTCTGTTTCCTCTTAACTAGTACACTCTCCATCGCAACCCCTCAAATTCAACCCAAAGCTTTGTCTTCTCTTGTCACTGATATTGATCGAAATGTTGCAGTAGGTGAACGTGGTCATATTTTTATTTATGAAAATGGCTGGAAACAGGTTCAATCACCTGTTTCAGTAAATCTCACAAATTCAACCATGTTGAATGCACAAATTGGTTGGGCGGTTGGACACGATGCTACGATTATCAAGACCACCGATGGTGGTATGACATGGTTAACTCAATCTGAATCTCAGAGTATTGAAAAACCATTTCTTGATGTCACTTTTTTTGATAAAAAGCATGGTATTGCTGTCGGTGCCTATGGTTTGTTCTATCGGACGAAAGATGGTGGAAAGAATTGGCGAGAAGAGTTTCACCTAGAGCTGCTTCACCCTGATGACCAAGCTTATTTAGAAGAATTGAAAGACGTTGATCCTGAAGGCTATGAAATAGAGAAAGGATCATTACTTCCACATTTTAATAAGATTTTACTCTTAAATGACGGCCGGTTATTACTCGTTGGTGAACTTGGAATGATTGCAGTTTCTGATGATTTTGGACATTCATTTCAACAAATTGATTTTCCATACGAAGGTTCGATGTTCAGTGTGATTGAAACAAGTGACCACATTTATGTTGCAGGTCTAAGAGGAAATTTATTCAAAACGGATAAAACATTTTCCACATGGAAAAAAGTTACTTTACCAAATGATTCAACCATCCACAGCATTCTTAAAAAAGATAATGGTCTTTTACTCGTTGGAAACTCTGGTGTTATTTACTCAGTAGCATTTGATGATGATGTGAAACTTTTGAAACAAATTAAAGGTGTGAACCTGCTAAGTGTATCTGAGTTAGATGGCAATATTTGGCTTGCTGGCACTAATGGCTTAACGGTCTTAGAAAAATAAAATAGGGACGTTTCATGTTAGAAAAATTTGTAAATGGTGTTGAAACTTTCCTTTTTCGCCACCGTGGTTGGGTAATTTCATTTTTTATTCTTGCTTCATTATTTTTGGGTTATCAGGCAAGCCAGCTCAAAATGGATGCTGCCTTTACCAAGAATATTCCGCTACAACATACTTATATGCAGACCTATTTGAAGCATCAAAAAGATTTTGGTGGTGCAAACTCTGTAATGGTTGCAGTAGAAGATGTGAGTGGGGACGTGTTCAATGAACACTTCTTTAAAACACTAAAAGATGTTCACGATCAATTATTTTTTATACCAGGTATCGATCGGGCTCAAGTCAAATCACTATTTTCACCATCAACTCGATTCACTGAAGTTGTTGAGGATGGTTTTGCCGGTGGCCCCGTGATTCCTGCTGACTTTTCATACTCACAATCTGATTTAGATCGAGTGAGAGGGAACATTGAAAAGGCAGGCATTGTAGGTCGCCTTGTTGCTGAAAATTATAGCTCAGCGATGGTTTCGGCCCAACTCATGGACTTTGATCCTCAAACGGGAGAAAAGCTGGACACTATTGCTCTCGCTGAACAATTAGAGAACGATCTGCGCAAAAAGTTTGAGTCAGATAAAATCAAAATCCATATTATTGGTTTTTCTAAAATGGCGGGTGATGTAGCAGATGGTGCAAAAGGGGTTTTGTTGTTCTTCCTCTTTGCCATTGCGATCACTGGTATAATGGTTTATCTGTTCTCTCGTTCGTTATTGCTCACGGTATTACCATTGATTTGTAGTCTTGTTGCTGTCGAGTGGCAATTAGGCTTATTAACCGTTGTTGGTTTTGGGTTAGACCCAATGTCGATATTGGTTCCATTCTTAGTCTTTGCTATCGGTGTTAGCCATGGCGTGCAAATGATCAATGCGGTTAAAAAGCGTGTCGCTTCAGGAAATACCACAAAAGTAGCAGCAACATTAGCTTTCAGAAGTTTGCTGGTACCTGGTGGAGTCGCATTACTGTCAGATACAGTTGGATTTTTAACTTTACTCGCCATCGATATTGGGATCATTCGAGAATTAGCGATTTCAGCATCACTGGGTGTAGCGGTCATTATTCTAACTAATCTTATACTTTTACCTGTTTTACTTTCGTTTACTCATTTAGAGAAACAAGTTAACACTAAAGAGATTGATAAGACGGAAAAGGTTTGGATTGCACTCTCCAAGTTTGCTACTCCAAAATATGCCGTAAGTGTGCTAGCCATCACCACAGTACTTTATGGATTAGGTTTTTATCAATCACAAAGACTGAAGGTTGGTGATTTGCATGAAGGGGCGCCGGCACTTCACTCCGATTCTCGTTATAACCTTGATACTGCCTTTATAACAGATAAGTTTTCTATCACAACGGATGTTATGTCTGTGATTGCTGAAACAAAAGAAGAGGGTTGTACTTACCATGACATCATCAATCGAGTTGATCAATTTGAATGGTTAATGAGTAATACTCCTGGAGTACAGTCAACAATTAGTGTTGCTTCAGTGGCGAAGAAAGTAAATGCTGGCTTCAATGAAGGTAATGCGAAGTGGGCTGTCTTGCCTAGGAATACTGCAACATTGGGTCAGGCTATCAGTCGAATTCCAACAACCTCTGGTCTGCTGAATCGTGATTGTTCAGTGATGCCCGTTTATATCTTTTTAGAAGATCATAAAGCTGAAACTATTGAAACGGTAATCGACAAAGTTAAGTTAATCTCGAAAGCTTTGGATAATGACGACATTAAGTTTAAATTAGCGTCTGGACCTGTCGGTGTCATGGCTGCTACAAACGAAGCGGTTGCTGAAGCTCAGCTTCCAATGATGATTTATGTATATGCCGCTGTGTTCATCTTATGTTTATTGAGCTTTAAGTCATTAAAAGCCACCATCGTAGTAATCATTCCTTTATATGTAGTCTCTACTCTTGCTCAAGCATTAATGACTTTCTTAGATATTGGCTTAGTAGTGAGTACGTTACCGGTTATTGCCTTAGGTGTTGGAATAGGTGTTGATTACGGTATTTATATCTTATCTACTATGTCAGTCAAACTCTCGGAAGGTCTTGATGTTCAAAAAGCTTACCTTGAAGCGCTTAAAGAAAGAGGTAGTGCAGTGATTTTTACTGGTCTGACTTTAGCTATTGGTGTGAGTACTTGGGTGTTTTCTGCTCTTAAATTCCAAATGGACATGGGAATTTTATTAACATTCATGTTCTTAGTTAACATGTTGGGTGCAATAATTATTATTCCTGCACTTTCATCTATTTTCTGGCGAAAGTCTTGCTAATGTTAAGTTTGCGGGAACTTGGCTCCCGCATATTTATGCATAGTTTATTCAAAATTCTGCTTGTTTCTTCATCCCATAGATCAAAGTCACAAAATTTCTCTAAAATGAGAGGAATTACCACAAAAATATTACTCGAAAAAGTTCGCATTTAGTAATAAACTGCGCCACATATTACAGAATCTGCAAGCGGCTCTGTATACTGGTATGACTAGGTTTTCGTTAATTTTTTGTAATTGAAGTTATACTTATGTTTCATGCCCGATTTTGAGCATCCGAACTATGATAAAAAAAGCGCTGCCATAGACGCTTAAGGAAACAGCAAAATGGCCTTGAAAGATGCAATGCCTTCAGTATTACTTGAAAATGTAATCAGTTTGATTCATGCCAAAGTACCCAATTCTCAAGCCAAGCAAGTTGAGCAATTTGCGACTAGCTTATATGCTCACATGTCGAAAGACGACTTGAATGACCGTAACGATAGTGATTTATACGGTGCAATTTTAAGCCTCTGGAATGCTTTAAATAAGACTCCATCAGGTGAACCTCACTTGAGAGTTTTTAATCCTAGTCAATCGAAGCATGGTTGGCATTCAGCTCACTCCATCATTGAAATTATTCTACCTGATATGCCATTTCTGGTTGATTCAGTAGGTATGATTTTAAATCGTATGGGCATCACTGCTCATATGATGCTTCACACGCCTTTGGCAATAGAAAGAGGTGAAGAAGTTGTCAGCAGTATTTCTGCGATCACAGGCGAAGAAAAAGAATCAGAAAAAATCGCCGTCTTCCTTGTTGAAATCGATCGTCAGAGTGACGTTGCTGAGATGAAATCTCTCACAAAAGAGATTGAGTCAGTAATTATTGATGTTGCTGCTGCTGTTAATGATTGGGAAGCGATGTCAGGAAAGCTCGCTGAAGTTGTGACTGAATTACCAGAACGTCCATACCCTGGTGATAAAGATTCACGCGCAGAAGCGGTTAAGTTCCTTGATTATCTGAATAATCATCATTTCACATTATTAGGTTATCGCCGTTATGATCTTAAACGTGTCGAAGGTGATATGGAGTTAGTTCCAGATTTAGATTCAAGTTTGGGCTTGATGAATAAACCTGGCGCTTCGAAACCTGAGCGCCGTTTGATGCTTTCATCATTCTCAGAAACTGCACGTAAAGAAGCACTTGATAGCAGTCTATTGATTCTGACAAAGAGTAATAGCAAGAGTCGAGTTCACCGTCCAGCTTACATCGATTATGTAGGTGTTAAGCGCTTTAACGATGCCGGTAAAGTTATCGGTGAAGATCGTTTTATTGGTTTATATGCATCAAACGTTTACAACCGAAGTGCCCGTGAAATTCCGTTATTAGCTGATAAAGTTAAGCGCGTTATGAAGCGTTCAGGTTTTGTACCACGTTCACATGATTACAAAAACTTACTGAATATACTTGAAAACCTGCCACGTGATGAGCTTATTCAAGCGAAGGAAGAAGAACTTGCCTCTGTTGCTCAAGGTGTTCTTGATATGCAAGATCGCGACAAACTTAAATTGTTTGTCCGTAAAGATGGATATGGCCGTTTCTTATCTTGCATGGTTTATGTTTCAAAGGATCGTTATAACACCAAACTTCGTGAAGATACTCAACGCATTCTTGCTCAACACTTTAAGAGCAATGAAGATGTTGAATTCACAACTTATTTCTCTGAATCGACTCTTGCAAGAACACATTACATTGTGAAAGTTGAAAACAACAATATGGACGTCAATGTGCCAGCAATTGAAAATAACCTTATTGAAGCAGCACGCTCTTGGGAAGATAAGCTAAATTCAGCTCTTAGCGATGTATTAGGCGAAGAGAAAGGCAAAGCGTTAAGTAAGCGTTATCTTGGTGCATTCCATCCAAGTTACAAAGAAGACGTTTTACCAAGTTCTGCTGTCGTTGATTTACAACAGCTTGAAGCTTTAAATATCGACAATGAACTTGGAATGTTGTTCTATCAGCCACAAGAAGCGGCATTGAATGACAATAAAGTTCGCCTAAAGTTATTTCATAAAGATGAGCCAATCCATCTTTCAGACGTTCTTCCAATGCTGGAAAACTTTGGTCTTCGTGTTATTAACGAGCGTCCATATGAAGTTAAAACAACGGATGGTGCAACATACTGGATTCTTGACTTCTTAATGACGGTACAAGGTACAGTTGTTACTGAAGATTTAGCTGATAGCCAGGATCGTTTCCAAAATGCATTATCTCAAGTTTGGAAGAAAAAACTTGAAGATGACGGGTTTAACCGAATCGTTTTATCTTCCGGCTTAACTGGCCGTGAAGTATCTGTCATCCGTGCTTATGCGAAGTATATGCGCCAGATTGATGCAACATTCAGTCAATCATATATTGAAGAAACATTTACTCGTTATCCTTTCATTGCTGAATTGCTAGTGAAAATGTTTATCCGTAAGTTTAACCCAAAACTTAAGACTCGAACTTTAGATAAGTTTGTTGAACAAATTAACTTACGTTTAGATGAAGTCTCAAGCCTTGATGATGACAGAATTATTCGTCGTTACCTTGATTTGATTAACGCTACACTGCGTACTAACTTCTACCAGCAAAACGACAACGGCCAAGTCAAAGACTATATTTCATTCAAGTTCCAGCCAGACCTTATTCCTGAAATGCCTAAGCCGTTGCCGCATTATGAGATCTTTGTTTATTCGACCAGGATCGAAGGTGTGCATTTGCGCGGTGGTAAAGTTGCTCGTGGTGGTTTACGTTGGTCTGACCGTCGTGAAGATTTCAGAACTGAAGTTTTAGGCCTTGTAAAAGCGCAGCAAGTTAAGAACACAGTAATTGTTCCTGTAGGCGCTAAAGGTGGTTTTGTTTGTAAACAACTACCTACTGAAGGCGGACGTGATGCCTTCTTTGCTGAGGGACAAAACTGCTATCGTCTGTTTATCCGTGGCTTATTGGATATCACTGATAACATCTCTAACGGTGAAATTGTGCCTCCTGTTGATGTTGTCCGTCACGATGAAGATGATCCATATTTGGTTGTTGCTGCAGATAAAGGTACAGCAACATTCTCTGACATCGCTAATGAAATCTCAGAAGAGTATAACTTCTGGTTAGGTGATGCTTTTGCTTCTGGTGGTAGTAATGGTTATGACCATAAGAAGATGGGCATTACCGCTCGTGGTGCTTGGGAGTCAGTTAAGCGTCATTTCCGCGAAATTGGTGTTGATTGCCAAACTACGGACTTTACCTGTGTAGCTGTTGGTGACATGGCAGGGGACGTATTTGGTAATGGTATGTTGTTGTCTCGACATATTAGACTGAAAGCAGCATTTAATCATATGCACATCTTTATCGACCCTAACCCTGAAGCTGAAGCAAGTTATGTTGAGCGTGAACGCCTGTTTAGTTTACCTCGTTCATCTTGGGAAGATTATAATAGTAAGTTGATCTCTAAAGGTGGTGGTATCTTCTCTAGACATGCGAAGTCAATTTCGCTTTCTGCTGAAATGAAGAAGATGTTAGGTACTAGCAAGTCTAGTATGACACCGAATGAATTATTAAAAACCATTTTGCAAATGCCAGTTGATCTCGTTTGGAACGGTGGTATTGGTACTTACGTCAAAGCAACTACAGAAACGCACGCTGAAGTTGGAGATCGTGCAAACGATGCTATCCGTATTAATGGTGATGAAGTTCGTGCAAAAGTTATCGGTGAAGGTGGCAACTTAGGTTGTACTCAGCTTGGGCGTATTGAATACGCTGCAAATGGCGGCCGCATGAACACTGACTTTGTGGATAACGTTGGTGGTGTTGATTGTTCAGATAATGAAGTAAATATTAAGATTTTACTTAATGCTCTTGTCACTGACGGTGAAATGACGGTTAAACAACGTAACTGTTTACTTGAAGAAATGACTGAAGAAGTAAGTCAAATTGTACTTCAAGACTGTCAAGATCAGACTCGCTCGATTTCTGTCACGCAAGTTCGTGGCGCAGAACAACTGAAAGAACAAATTCGCTTTATTCATCATCTAGAGAAGGAAGGTAAGTTAGATAGAGCGCTTGAATTCTTACCAAACGAAGATGAGTTGGCTGATCGACTGGCAAAAGGCAAAGTCTTAACTCGTCCAGAGCTATCCGTTATTGTTGCTTATGCAAAAATGGTATTGAAAGAACAGCTAGTAACCCCTCAAATTACTGAAGATGAGTTACTAAGTAAGCTGCTTATTTCTTACTTCCCGCAGAAATTACAACAACAGTACAGTGCTCAAATGGCTTCACATCCATTGCGTGGTGAAATCATTGCTACTTCGTTAGCTAATGAATTAGTCAATAATATGGGCTTGAATTTTGTTCAACGAATGCAAGATGAAACAGGTGCATCAGTTGCTGAAATTGGTATTTGCTACACAATTGCACGTGAAGTATTCGGCTTAGGTGATTTAATCAAGCAAATTGATGAGCTAAACTTTAGTGTTGCAGCTGTCGTTCAAAGTGAGATGCTCCATGAGATTCGCCGTAGTATGCGTCGTGCGATCCGCTGGTTGTTACGTCACAGAAACCGCAGTAATAGTATTGAACAAACAGTAAGCTTCTTTAAGCCAGTAGTTGAAGATTTAAAATCCAATATCAACAACTATATGGTAGAAGCCGAAGTTCAAGAGCTAGCTGGCGATGTTGATTCACTTATTGAAGAAAATGTAATACCTGAAGTCGCTAAAGTAATTGCAAGCATGACCACTTTGTTCCCAGCATTGGACATTGCACAAATTACAGAAAATAGTGGTAAGCCTGTATCTTTAGTCGCTGAAACATACTTTAAGTTGGGTGCACGTTTAGAGCTGCACTGGTTCTTAGTTCAAATAACTGGACAACCAGTATCAAATCACTGGCAAGCATTAGCTAGAGCGGCTTATCGTGAAGAGCTTGATTGGCAACAACGTTCTTTAACTGGGACGATTTTGGCTGATTGTGAAGCTAAATGTGATGCAAGTGACATCATTACTAAGTGGATTGATGAACATCAAAACCTTCTAGAGCGTTGGAATCACATGTTAGGTGACTTCAAGAGCTCTCAAGGCCACGAGTTCGCTAAGTTTTCTGTAGCGCTTAGAGAACTGAATTTATTGGTTCTTCATTGCGAAGGCTCAAAATAAATAAAATAAGATAATATAAGCCCTGGCGATTTGCCGGGGCTTTTTTTGATAATAAAAAAGCAATAATAAAGGATCGAGAATGTTTTATAACATCGCTAAAAAGTTCATGTTTAACATGGATGCTGAGCAAGCGCATGATTTAGCTATCTCAAGTCTCAAAAAGACGGCCAATACGCCTTTTTCGTGCCTCTACAGCCATAATTTTGCCAAAGTTCCAGTGAACGTGATGGGTATTGATTTTCCTAATCCCGTTGGTCTCGCTGCAGGACTTGATAAAAATGGTGAAGCGATTGACGCTTTTCATTCAATGGGGTTTGGTTTTGTCGAAGTAGGTACTGTAACACCTAGGCCTCAACCTGGTAATGAAAAACCAAGGCTTTTTCGCATTGAAAAAGCTGAGGCTATTATTAATAGAATGGGTTTTAATAATCACGGAGTTGATTATTTAGTTAAAAATTTACAGGCAAAAAAATCAGATATTATTGTTGGCGTAAATATCGGTAAAAATAAAGATACGCCAGTTGAAAACGGAAAAGATGATTATTTGATCTGTATGGAAAAAGTATATCCTTATGCATCATATATTACGGTCAATATTTCTTCGCCTAATACACCTGATTTAAGATCGTTACAGTTTGGTGATCTATTAGATGATCTTTTAAGTTCATTAAAAACTAAACAAAAAGATCTTAATGAAAAATATAATAAATATGTACCGTTAGCTTTAAAAATTGCACCTGATTTGAATGATGATGAAGTTAAACAGATTGCAAACTCGTTATTAAAAAATAATTTTGATGGCGTTATTGCAACCAATACTACTTTAAGTAGAGAAGGCGTTAGCCATTTACCGAATGGCAATGAAGCCGGAGGCTTAAGTGGCAGGCCTGTGACTCAGGCATCAACCGTAATTATTCAAAAACTATCTGAAGCTTTAGATGGTACACTTCCTATTATCGGTGTAGGTGGTATATCAAGTGGTTCAGATGCAAAAGATAAAATGAATGCAGGTGCATCACTCGTTCAAATTTATACAGGTTTTATTTATAAAGGCCCTGACTTAATTAAAGATATTTTAAATGATTTAATTAAAAAATAGATCTAAATCTTTATTTGGATCACTTTAAATGATCGCAATTTTTGTTTTGATCAAATTATGATCTAAATATAAAATACGATCTTTATATATTTAATATATCAAATTATAATAAAGCTTTGAATTAGTGTAAAAAATAGTCTAATATATTTTCGACTGTCACCCAAAAGGTTATTGTTATGTTATTAATGCCAAAAAAGGACTGGCAATGGAAATATAATGATGCACATGGTGTATTAAGTCTATCGCTTGGTCCTGAATTAGAATTTTTGACGCCTTATGCAAAGAAACTGCTTATACCTGATGCATTAGGTGTTATGGAGTTTAGTGTTGAAAATGCTAAGTTTTATATTGATTTAATCGATAGACTACAAGATGTGCTCACTTGTACTGAAAGTGCGCTTGTGCAAATTGCACTTAATGCGACTGCTGCGCATTTCATGTTGAAGCCGCAAATGCCTAAATCTTGGTTTTTCGAATCGAGCCAAGTTTGTGTTTATAGTGAACAAGGAAAAGTGTTCGAATTAATATGTTCTCAAACAAGGCAAAAGTCGTTGGTTTTAGCAGTGGAGTCTACCTTACAAGCAACGCTTGTTATGGTTTTGTCAGCTGAAACTGAGCTTAATGATTCAAAAACACTTAAGCAGTTTGATACGATAAAAGTAATGCAAGATCGACTACACTCTTTAAAATCCAAGTCTCAGGCAGCAGCGTAATGATTCACTAAATGTTTATTTATGCTGCTTATTTCTTATATTTGTAACTATTCCTAGATTTTTCAACTTCTTCAGCAGTTAGTAATTGTTTTTATTTCTATTTTGATTCTGGTATTTCACAGTTGAATAATAGCTGTACTGGTTTGTCTTTATTAATCCGAATTAATCATTATTACCTCTACCTTGGTGTAGTATTCAAGTAATAGCGTGATTACGTTACATAAATATTAGTCTGATATACACGTTCAAATGTGCGTAAGAAGGAGGCACTTAGAGAAGCCGTCAGAAAAAGTTAATTGAAACAGGGAAGCATTCTAGCCGCAAATCTTTTGCCAACCCTTAGTGTCGAAGTTTTGATCGAATAGTAATTTAAAAGTTCAATATCAAATTTTCACCTACACTAAATCTACAACGCACTCTTGTTATGTAAAGTCAGTTTTAAATGCACAATACAAGATAAAGTGGGGTAGGTATGTCAGCAGAGCATCTGCCATCAGTTAGCAAAACTCGTTCATTTATGACCGTTTGTCTGATTGAGGTTTGGGAGCGCTTTGGTTTTATCGGAATGCAGTCAATCATCGTATATTATATGGTGCAGAGGCTTGGTTTTCCCGATTCAAAAGCGACTTTAGTTTGGAGTGCTGCAGCAGCTCTTATTTATGTCTCTCCGGCTTTTGGCGGTTGGATTGGAGATCAAATTTTAGGTACTAAACGTACTCTTCAATTGGGCAGCTTTGTTCTAATAATTGGTTACACAATGATGGCAATCCCATCTACAAATCACTGGCTTCTATATAGTGCTTTAGGCGTGATTGTTGTTGGTAACGGTTTGTTTAAACCCAATGCTGGCAATCTAGTTCGTAAAATTTACCATGGTGATAACTCTAAAATCGATAGTGCATTTACGATGTACTACATGTCAGTAAATGTTGGTTCGACAGTCACTATTCTTGTTACTCCTGTTATTAAAGAAATCTTGACCGCAAAGTATGGATCTGAGATTGGGTGGCATGGTGCTTTTGGCGTGTCTGTTATTGGTTTGCTCATTGGTATTGCTAACTACAATTTAATGAAAGGCACATTAAAGCAATATGGGTCCCGTGTTGAAGAGAAGCCAATTAATATTAAGCATTTAGTTGCTGTATTATTTGCGTGTGTTTTGACGGTTGGGATATCAGCAATTATTCTACAATATGAACAACTTGCAAAGTTTTTCGTATACTCTGCCTTTGTAATTGTAGCGATAATATTTTTGTATCTGATCTCTAAATCTAAGAAAGTCGAACGTCCAGGCCTTATCATTGCGCTGATTTTAACTTTACAAAGTGTATTTTTCTTCATCTTCTATCAGCAGTTATCTACATCACTTTCTTTATTCGCTTTAAGAAACGTAGATTGGAGTTTTAATGCCTTTGGGGTTCACCTATGGAACTGGCAGCCCGCGCAGTTTCAAGCACTGAATCCACTTTGGATTATGATTATGAGTCCAATTTTAGCATGGTTATATAACTGGACTCATAGGAACAAGGTGAATTTTACTATTGGAATAAAATTTTCACTTGGCTTTTTTGTTGTGGCTTTAGGGTTCTTTATTTTCTCTCAAGCAAATCTTTTTGCTTTAAATGGTAAAACATCTTCATGGGTAATGGTTTGGGGATATGGAGCCTATTCATTAGGGGAGCTATTGGTTTCAGGTTTGGGGTTAGCAATGATTGCACGCTTTGTACCTGAACGTATCTGTGGGTTTATGATGGGGGCATATTTTGTTTCATCAGGTAACTCACAATATCTAGGTGGGCTTGTTGCAAACTATGCCAGTGTGCCTCACGACATTACTGATCCAATCAAAACAATGGTCATTTACACTGATTTGTTTTATAAGCTAGGCTTTGCAGCATTAGGTTGCACATTGATCTCATTATTGGTTTTACCCAAGCTCAATCAACTAACGAGAGAGCATATACGTAACGAAGGGTAGATATTCAATCAATTATGGTTGCTTGTTTATAGGCAACCATATTTACTTTGCTAAAAGCCCTAGAGCTATTGCCGCACTAAAACTGAATAGCGTTCCTATCATCATGTATTCAGTTAATTTCATATCTTTACTTTTACTTAAGTCACCGAGCCTAAAAATTGTTTTTGCTGCGAGTAAAAAACCTATAGCAGTGAATTGATTTATTAAAATAAAGGTAATTATCAAGCACCTTTCTATGTAGCCTATCCATTTTCCTGCAGTTTGAAGTCCATGTAGATGATTATCAACTTGAGCGGAATACTTTTGTAGTCCAAGCGACATGAGAATCGAAATGGGCTTACATGCCAGTAAATAAGCAAGGAGTATGCTTATATTTTTAAATGAGTAAAGTTTATCTAAGGTTTCAAAAATAGCTTGTAGATTTTCAGGTTTCAACAGTAACCAACAGAATAATATGACAATAAAGTGTAATGATTGATCAATGATAAAGAACAGGTTATTACGAGGCTGATAACTTTTCCAAATATCAATTAGGTAATGTGATATGGCCATAAATACGGTTACAGAAATTACTTGTTTGAGAGTAAAATCTAAAACTGATAGGAAAACTAAGAATGCGATAAAATGCACAGTGATATGTTTAAGTAGAGCGGAAGAATGCACTTTATTCTTAAATCGGTCTTCAACCCACGAATCGGGTTGTAGGTAAAAGTCGCATACAGTATGAATTGCGATTAGAGCTAATAATAATTCCATTTTAAACTTAAGTATGATCGTCTAGTTGTATAAATTCCTTTATTAAATCTGCCCCTATTGCACTCAATCTATTACTGATGTTTTGTCTAGATGTATCTGTAATTTGGGCTAGCTCTTTATGTTCAGGAAATCTATTTTCTAAGTAAATTGTTAGTAACTCTACTTGCGATCTTGTTAGCTTTTCAAGTTGATGATTTATTAGTTTTATCAGTAATAAATAAGTATCGCTAGATTTAAAAGGGAAACTTATGAATAAATCACCTTTTTTTGTTTTACTGAGATTGCGGCCAGACGATACAAAGACTGGTCCCTGAGACGTTTGAGGGCCATCAGTAATGATGTCAGCGTGACCGTAAGCTAATGACATTGTACAGTCTTGGTTCCATGAGAATGCGAGTTTTAATTTTAGTTTTAGAAGTAAAGTTTCATATAAAGCCTGTTGTGGTTTTTTGAATATTAGCTGAAACTCATCCCCACGGTATATTGCAGATAACGTCTGGGTTGCCATTAAATTTTGAACAAAGTAATCCTGCAACCACGTAGTCACTTTTACTAAATTTTCTGGTTCTAATTTTGTTGAGTTGACTAAGTCAGCAGTTAACACAGCAATCATTTTCTGAGCTCCCATTAAAGATGGTTAGATAATAGTCAATAATTATTGATATGGCAATTAAAAAAGGTTGCTTAATAAAAAGCAATTTAATTTGATTGCTCTGCAATAGATGTATTTATTGACTCAGAAAATATGGATTGAAATGGAGTAGGGGGACAGTAACGACTTTACTCGGATTTTATAAAGTTATAATGATGGTTTTTGGAGAGATTTTAGAGTTTAAAATGAAATGGTTGCGGGAGCCGGATTTGAACCGACGACCTTCGGGTTATGAGCCCGACGAGCTACCAAACTGCTCCATCCCGCGTCCGGATGAGAAAGTTTTAATTGTATTCTAACAATCTTCTTTAATATAAGAGATATATAAAGAATTGGTTACGGAGGTTGAATTAAATCAATGACCTTCGCTGGCTTAGTGAGAGTTGAGCCCGATGAGTTTTCTTTCTAACTAAAAATGGTTGCGGGAGCTGGATTTGAACCAACGACCTTCGGGTTATGAGCCCGACGAGCTACCAAACTGCTCCATCCCGCGTCCGGATGAGAAAGTTTTAATTGTATTCTAACAATATTCTTTAACATGAAAATGTATAAAGAAATGGTTGCGGAGGTTGAATTAAATCAATGACCTTCGCTGGCTTAGTGAGAGTTGAGCCCGATGAGCTTTCTTTCTAACTAAAAATGGTTGCGGGAGCTGGATTTGAACCAACGACCTTCGGGTTATGAGCCCGACGAGCTACCAAACTGCTCCATCCCGCGTCCGGATGAGAATTTTTTAATTGTGTTCTAACAATATTCTTTAACATGAAAATGTATAAAGAAATGGTTGCGGGGGCCAGATTTGAACTGACGACCTTCGGGTTATGAGCCCGACGAGCTACCAAACTGCTCCACCCCGCGTTAGATATTGAATAATTATTTGGTTGCGGGAGCCGGATTTGAACCAACGACCTTCGGGTTATGAGCCCGACGAGCTACCAAACTGCTCCATCCCGCGTCCTAATAATATTCAACTGCTTTAATGACTTGGTTGCGGGAGCTGGATTTGAACCAACGACCTTCGGGTTATGAGCCCGACGAGCTACCAAACTGCTCCATCCCGCGTCCACCTTTAAAGCGGGGCGAACTATAGCCACATGGTTCATTCAATGCAAGCAGTATTTTGAAATTATGTTTCAGTCGCTTAAAATTGCGGCATAGCTGGCTCATGACTCCTTATATAGTAAAAATCCTTTACTACAGCTTTTTTAATTAATGGTTTTATCGATTAGTTTTTAGGTTTTAGGTGCTTATATCGGTATAATGCCGACCATTATTTTATTGTGCTGAAGTTACGCATGTTTGAATTTTTTGCTGCTGCCCCAAAGGGGTGTGAATATAGTCTTGCTAGAGAATTAGATAATCTAGGGGCTACTGAAATTAAAGAAAGTGTTGCAGGGGTTTATTTCTCCGGTTCATTGGAGATAGGTTACCGCATTACTTTATGGTCGCGTATAGCTAGTCGTATTGTATTGATCTTACAGAAAGCGACTTGTAATAATCCAGAAGAGTTATATGACACGGCTTATTGCATTGACTGGCCAAGTCACTTTTCAAACAGAAGTACTTTTAGTATTGATTTTCACGGTACCGGTGGTTTTATAAAAAATACACAGTTCGGTGCTTTAAAAATTAAAGATGCTGTTGTTGACCGTTTTAGGGATGATGATGAGCAACGTCCAGACGTTTCTCGTAGTCATGCTGACTTTCGCATCGATGCTCATTTCCGTCGTGGTAACTTAACGATAGGAATTAATTTCTCAGGCCCAGCACTTCATCAGCGTGGTTACCGTGATGCAACAGGTTCTGCGCCACTAAAAGAGAACCTTGCAGCAAATATGCTTGCACGTAGTGGTTGGACTGCAAACCAAACTGATTTGTTCGATCCTTTCTGTGGTAGTGGAACTGTTGTTATTGAAGCAGCAATGATTGCAGCTGACATTGCCCCAGCTCTTAAGCGCACCGAGTTTGGCTTTATGCATTGGCATCGACACGATGAAGCGTTATGGAAAGAGGTTTTCAACGAAGCGGAAGCTAGAGCAAGCATTGGTAAAACACGTTGTGAGCAAAAATTCTTTGGGACTGACATTGAGCCACGTTTAGTATCGATTGCAACGAATAATGCCAAACGTGCAGGAGTTGACCAGTTAATCAGTTTCGATACAGCCGATGCGACTCAAGTACTGCCTCCTGTAGTTACGGGGACAATTGTTAGCAACCCGCCTTATGGTGAGCGTTTAGGTAAGGTTACGAGTTTGTTGCAACTTTATTTTCGTCTTGGCGAGCACTTCAAAGCGAGTTTTGGCGGTTGGAAAATTTCGATGTTATGCAGTGAAATTGAATTACTTTCAGCACTCAAATTAAAAGCTGATAAGCAACTAAAGCTGTTTAATGGTGCTATCGAATGTGGTTTCAACACTTATACACTTCATGAAAAAAGCACTCGACGTGAAGTTACAACTCAAACGGCTGATCTGGCTAATGTAGCACCAGACTTTAGTAATAGAATTAAGAAAAACTTAAAACAAATACTGAAGTGGGCTAAAAAGGAAGAGTTAGATTGCTATCGTATTTATGATGCCGATATTCCTGAATACAATGTGGCAATCGATCGCTATGTCGACTATCTCGTTGTTCAAGAATATGCTGCACCTGCTGAAATGCCAGAGTCGGTTACAAAAAGACGAATCAGTGACATCTTGTTAGTATTGCCTGAACTTACTGGTGTTCATTCTGATAATATTGTTGTTAAAACTCGTTCAAGACAAAAGGGCACCAACCAGTATCAAAAGTTAAGACAGGAAAAAGTTGAATTAACCGCACATGAATATGGGGCGAAGTTCAAGCTTAACTTATCAGGTTATCTAGATACGGGGTTATTTTTGGACCACCGCCTGACGAGAAAACTGATTGGTGAGAAGTCTAGTGGTAAATCAGTATTAAACTTGTTTGCTTATACTGGGTCGGCGTCAGTTCATGCTGCATTAGGTGGAGCTCAATCCGTAACGACAGTTGATATGTCTAATACTTATTTAAATTGGGCAAAAGAGAATTTTGATTTAAATGGATTAGTAGGGCGTAAGTATCAATTTGTTCAAGCGGATTGTTTGACTTGGATTGAAGAGCAAAATACACAATACGATTTGATTTTTATTGACCCACCAACCTTTTCAAATTCTAAAAGAATGGAAGAGTCTTTTGATGTTGAGCGAGATCATGCCAGCATGCTTATTACATTAGCTAAATTAATGAGTAAAGAAGGTGAGATCATTTTCTCTAACAACAAGCGCAAGTTCAAAATTGACAATAAAAATCTAGAGAAAGCTGGATTGGTAGTACATAACCTTGATGCTAAATTACTGCCTCTTGATTTTAAACGTAACCCACAAATTCATAACGTTTGGTCAGTAAAGCATGCATAAACCTGAGATGGAGTTAGTGCTGTTTCACACAGATGGCTGCCATTTGTGTGAAGTGGCAGAGGCACAATTGAAAGAGCTCAGTTTACCGTTTGTCATGAAAGATATATGTGACGACGAAACATTGGCTGAACTATATGGGATCCGCATCCCGGTATTAATGAACAACTCAAATAGCAAAGAATTAGGATGGCCATTTGATGTTGAAGATATTTCAAAGTTTTTAGGAGCGTAACTTGAGTCTAGTAAGAATTAATAATGGCTCATTAGCCTTCGGATATATTCCATTACTTAAAAATGCTGACTTCACGATTGAGCCTGGCGAGCGTGTTTGTATCGTGGGACGTAATGGTGCAGGCAAATCAACACTATTAAAGATATTAGCTGGCGACATTCTACTTGATGATGGCGAGTTTAATATCGCTGCGGATGTGAAAGTTAGCCGTTTACAGCAAGATCCACCTAAATCAGCAGAAGGCAAAGTCTATGCTTATATTGCCGGTGGATTAGCTGAAATTGGGGATATGCTTGAAGAATATCATGAATTGTCTCTGACAGTTGCTACAGCTGAAGGTGAAGAAATGGAGAAGTTGCTGAATAAAATGCAACGTCTACAAGAACACCTCGATCACAATAATGGATGGCAGCTTGAATCTCGTATTACTCAAATGTGCCAATTACTGGGTTTAGATGCAGACAAACCGTTATCTGAATTATCAGGTGGTTGGCAACGAAAAGTTGCTCTTGCAAGAGCATTGGTCAGTGAGCCTGATTTATTATTACTTGATGAGCCTACTAACCACTTAGACATCGATACTATCGAATGGTTAGAGCAGTTCTTGTTGAATTATAAAGGTGCTATTGTCTTTATCAGCCATGACCGTGGTTTTATCCATCGTATTGCTACTCGTATTGTTGATCTTGATCGCGGTGTGGCAACCAATTGGCCTGGCAGTTACCATCAATACCTTGAAGGTAAAGCTGAATGGTTAAGAGTCGAAGAAGAGCAAAATGCTCACTTTGATAAAAAGCTAGCAGAAGAAGAAGTGTGGATACGGCAAGGGATCAAAGCACGTCGTACACGTAATGAAGGTCGTGTTCGTGCATTAAAGGCGTTAAGACAAGAACGTAGCCAACGAATTAATCGTCAAGGCAATGTAAATATGGCCGTGGCAGATGCAGAGCGTTCTGGAAAGCTGGTTTTTGAAGTTAAGAATCTGGACTTTAGCATTCCTGTAAAAAGTTTAGTTAAGAACTTTTCCACTTCAATTATGCGTGGGGATAGTATTGCTTTAATTGGCCCAAATGGGTGTGGCAAGTCAACACTTATCAAATTACTTTTGGAGCAATTAGAACCTCAGTCAGGCAGTGTGAGAGTAGGGACTAAGCTACAAGTAGCTTACTTCGATCAATATCGTGAAGCCCTTGACCCTGAAAAAACGGTTGAGGAAAATGTCGGAGATGGAAAACAAACTGTTACCATTAATGGCAATGATAGACACATTTTGAGTTATCTTCAGGACTTCTTGTTTTCACCAGCTCGTGCGCGAACACCTGTTAAGGCATTAAGCGGTGGTGAAAAGAATCGATTACTACTTGCTAAGCTATTGTTACGTCCAGCAAACTTAATTGTTTTGGATGAACCAACGAATGACCTTGATATTGAGACCTTAGAATTGTTAGAGTCTTTATTATCAGAATATACAGCGACATTGTTAATTGTTTCTCATGATAGAGAGTTCATTGATAATACAGTGACAAGTAGTTGGTGGTTTGCTGGTAATGGTCATTGGCAAGAATACGTTGGTGGTTACCAAGATGCTGTTTCTCAAGGTGCAAAATTCTATCGCGAGGAACTTGAGCAAGAACCTGTTGTCAATAACAAAGCTGAATTGCAAAAGCATAAAGCAGAAGAGGCTAAAAAGCCTGCTAAGAAGTTAAGTTATAAACTTCAAAAAGAATTACAAGATTTACCAGCTAAAATGGATAACCTTGAAAAAGAAATCGAGAAGTTACAAGCATTGGTTAATGCTGGTGATTTTTATAGCCAAGAACAAAATATTGTCAACGAGAAATTAAGTTTATTGGCAGAGAAAGAACAACAACTAGAAGTTTACTTTGAACGTTGGGAAGAGTTAGAGTCCCAGAAGTAGGTTGGTCAGAGTAACTGAATTAAACAGGAAGAAGTTAATGAAGTTGAAGCGTAAAGCCGCTTTATCGGCAGTAGCAGTGGGTGTATTAAGTGCATTGGGTACTGCTGTTGCAGCACCCGTCTATGAAATAAAGAACATAGAAAAAGTTCCCAATGATCCTAACAGTGAAGTTTGTAAGGATATAAAACCAGAAGATTGCTTTTATTATGATTTTGAAGGAGCAGGTAAAGGAACGCTCGATTCAACTCGAAACGGTTATGCACAAGGCGTTAATTCGAAAGATGAATTAGTGGGTATTGCTCTTGGCCGTAAAAAGTTAAACACAGAGGATGTTGACGATGAGTTTGTTGATGCTGATGACGGCATTGCACCATCGGAAGCAATTTCTTACAGTGTGAACTCCGAAATTATTGCCAATAATTATCCTTTTGTTGCAAGTGAAACATGGGTTCCTACTTTTGAATCGATTAATGGCGCTACAGCGCCTAAAGATTCAACTGATACTAATGCAGTAAACTCAGTTGATGCACAATATTTTGGCATCAATGAAGACGGCGTTAGAGTCGGTAACATGACCGCTGCAGAGAAAAAGCTTCCTTATGATGGTGATAATGCCGATCAAGAGTTTTGGTTTTATCGTGATTACGAACAAAGAGCGGTTGCTGTAAAAGATGGTCAACAAATTGATCTGGCGCCTCCTTATACATCGTACACTAACGATGAAGAAAAAACGGCCAACATTGGTGGTTTTTCAGGTGCTACAGCAATCAATAAAAATGGTTTAGTTGTTGGTTATGCTGGTATTGATATCTCTCAAAACAGTAAAAATAATCTAGATAACGATTGTTTAAATAAAGATGATCTATCAATACCGCTGGATATTTGTATTCAACAAGACCAGTTCCCAGATTCCAGAAATGTAAGAAGAATCAATTACCAAATTCGTGGTTATGTTTGGCAAATTAATTCCGACAATTCAGTAACTCCAGAGTCATTACCTTTAGGTTTTACACCTAACGATAGTGATAACTCTATTTATACGGCGCAGGCATTAGGTGTCAATGATGACGGCGTTGTAGTAGGTCGATCTTTTGTTGAGCGTGAGGGTAATAGTAACCGAAGACGCTACGATGCTGCTTTCTGGACGAAAAAAGATGATGGCTCATATGAGTATCACTGGATTCCTGTTCCAGATGTAAAAGATGATAGAGAATCGATTGCCTATGATATTAATAACAACGGTATTGCTGTAGGTTCATACTCCACTTTCTTTAGCACTCAAACTTCGCCAGTTGATAAATTCTTCTATTACGATACTAAGGCGGATAATGCAGAAGTCATTACTCCAGAAGATTTCACTGGCAAAGTATCAGACTTAAGAAGTCGCGGGCGTGCTATTAATGATGAAGGTCAGGTAGTTGGTTATACTGAAACATTAGATGACACCAGTACAACTCGCTCTAAAGTGGCTTTCTTATTTGATGAAAAATTAGAAGAGAATAATTTTTGGAATATCAATGAGTTGCTTACTTGTGGCTCAAAAGGTTATAAGCAATCTGATGGTGATTGGGTTAGAAATGAAGTAGAAGTGACAGATGGATCTGGCAAGTCATTATCTTATACCAACAAAATCACTGTTGTTGATGCCTCCGATATTAGCGAAGACGGAACAATTGTGGGAACTGCATTAATTCAACGTCCAGCGTATCAAGTAGATGTCAATGGCAACCCTATCGTCGATCCAGATACAAAAGAGCCACTGTTTGTTTTAGATGCTGATGGTAATCCTGTAACCAATGCAATACCTAGAATGGTTATTTTAAAACCTACTGGTGAGCAGATTAAAGACGATGAAGCTGAATCATTTAATGAAAAGTGTCCATATCAGACAAAAGATGCACAGTCAGGTACCAAATACGAGCGTAAAGGTGCGGCAATATTTGGCGGACTATTGGCATTGATTCCATTTGCATTTATCAGAAGAAGAAACAAAAAGTAGATTTTTTTCTTTTAACAAAAAACGCAGCTTAATCGCTGCGTTTTTTATGAAGCATAGTAAATAAGCTTACTGTTCTAGTGCATCCAAGAAACGTTCTGCATCAAGTGCGGCCATACAACCAGCGCCTGCAGAAGTAATCGCTTGACGATAATGTTGATCCATTACGTCACCACATGCAAATACACCTTTTACAGATGTTTGAGTCGCATTACCTTGCAAACCACTTTCAACTTTAATGTAACCATTATTCATTTCAAGTTGGTTCTCAAAGATTTGAGTGTTCGGCTTATGACCAATTGCGACAAAAACACCAGCAACGGCCAGATCTGAAATATCACCAGATTCAGTGCTTTTAAGTTTTAAGCCAGTAACACCCATTTGGTCACCAACAACTTCATCCATAGTCTGCTTCAGATGAAGAACAATATTACCAGATTCAACTTTTTTCATTAGTCTATCGGTAAGAATCTTCTCACTGCGGAAAGTATCACGACGATGGACTAAATGAACCTCAGAGGCAATATTACTTAAATAAAGCGCTTCTTCAACGGCAGTATTACCACCACCTATTACCGCAACCTTTTGGTTACGATAAAAGAAACCGTCACACGTTGCACAAGCTGAAACACCTTTGCCCATAAATTCTTGCTCAGAATCAAGGCCAAGGTACATCGCAGAAGCACCTGTCGCAAGAATTAGGGCGTCACATGTGTATTGACCTGAATCACCTTTTAAACGGAAAGGGCGCTCAGATAAATCAGTTTCATTGATATGATCAAAAATGATTTCAGTATTAAACTTTTCAGCATGCTTTTGCATACGCTCCATTAATGCTGGACCTGTAAGATCTTCTGCATCACCTGGCCAGTTTTCGACTTCAGTAGTCGTAGTTAATTGACCACCTTGTTGCATACCAGTAATCATTACAGGGTTTAAGTTAGCTCTAGCTGCATAAACTGCAGCAGTATAACCAGCAGGGCCTGAACCCAAGATCAAAAGCTTACAATGACGAGCTTCAGTCATTTTATTCTCCGTGCGTTAGCAAATTGCTGAGATTGTATGGAATTTAGATAGGGTGGTAAAGGTAAAAATTTCGATTGCCTTAATCGATTCTTTATAAAAAAAGGGAGGCAGCAGCCTCCCTTTGTAAATAATTCAATACGATTAGAACATTTGTTCAGCTGGTACGTAATCCATACCATGAGCTTCAGCAACTTCTTTAATGGTTACTTTACCGTGCATTACGTTAAGGCCATTTAATAAATGCTTATCTGATTGAAGTGCTTTCTTGTAACCCATCTTCGCTAACTTCATAATATAAGGCAGCGTTGCATTATTGAGTGCAAATGTAGATGTACGAGCTACTGCACCAGGCATATTAGCGACACAATAATGAACGACATCATCAACAATGTATGTTGGGTCTTGGTGGGTAGTTGCTTTTGAAGTTTCAGCACAACCGCCTTGGTCGATTGCAACATCCACAATAGCACTGCCAGGCTTCATGCGAGAGATATGATCACGGGTGACAAGTTTTGGTGCGGCTGCACCTGGAATAAGAACACCACCAATAACTAAGTCTGCTTCTAACACATGACGCTCAATAGCATCCGCTGTTGAGTATACCGCTTTAACTGTTGAACCGAATTGAACATTGATTCGACGAAGCGCATCAATGCTTCTATCTAAAATAGTAACGTCAGCACCCATACCTACAGCCATTTGTGCCGCATTACAACCAACCATGCCGCCACCAATAATAACGACTTTAGCAGGTTCAACACCTGGTACACCACCTAAAAGCATGCCGCGGCCACTCTTAGATTTTTCAAGCGCCATCGCACCTGCTTGAATAGACATACGTCCGGCAACTTCTGACATTGGCGCTAAAAGGGGGAGTGCACCACGATCATCTGTAACCGTTTCATACGCGATACATACAGCACCGCTATTAACTAAATCTTGAGTTTGAGGTAAATCTGGAGCTAAGTGTAAATAAGTAAATAAGATTTGATCTTCACGTAAACGAGCGCGCTCTACGGCTAATGGCTCTTTAACTTTAACGATCATTTCTGATTGTTTAAAAACGTCATCAGCCGTTTTTAAAATTTCTGCGCCTGCGTTGATATAATCTTGATCTGAAAATCCAATACCTTCACCAGCAGTCGTTTCAACAAATACAGAGTGACCATGTAAGGTTAGTTCACGTACACTTGATGGCACCATACCTACACGGTATTCATGGTTCTTAATTTCCTTAGGAACACCAATAATCATTTTTCAAGCCTCGAATTGCATAAAATCCCACTTTTTTAGGGGAATTGTTGTTATTTTAGTCATTCTGAGATGATTATCTCAGAGGGATTTAGTATAGTATCCATGTTGTAGTTTATGTTGCTAAACTTTGGATGCCTGCAGCATAAAACACCTTTTTTTATGGAAGCAATGGTTATAAATATGTCATATAATAAAAAGAGTCCTATAAAAGACTTGGATCGTATCGATAAAAACATACTTAATGAGCTTCAAATGGATGGCCGCATTTCTAATGTGGAACTATCTAAAAGAGTCGGACTAAGCCCTACCCCTTGTTTAGAACGTGTAAAAAGATTGGAGAAGCAAGGCTTTATTAATGGATATATAGCCCTAGTCAATCCGCATTATCTTGGTGCATCACTTCTAGTATTCGTAGAAATCACACTAAGGAAAGACAGCGCAGAAGTTTTTGAAGACTTCAATCGGGCTGTTCAGTTATTGGACGACATTCAAGAGTGCCACCTTGTATCAGGAGATTTCGATTACCTTTTAAAAACGCGTGTAGCAGATATGTCTGCTTACCGTAGATTATTGAGTGAAACATTACTTAAACTTCCGTCTGTTTCTGACACTCGTACCTATGTCGTTATGGAAGAAGTAAAACAGTCGAGTAGAATTGCAATTAATCCTACTATTGATTATTAAATATTCACACTAGACTTACCGAGGGAGCTAAATGCTCCCTTTTTTGTTTGTTTTTTTAATCTCCGAACCTCTAACACTGCACAATTCATCGTATTCTGGTATCTTTAACAACTGGATTTATTTTTTATTTTTTGGTCATAAGGCATATAGATTTGATGCAGGGAAACACCAAAACAAAATTAACAGGTGTGCAAAGACTTTTTGAAGGTGGACTCGTTTTATCTTGCATGTTTGCCACGCTTGTTTTAGTTGCACTCGCAAGTTTTAATCCTCTAGATTCTGGATGGAGCCAATCAAGCAGCGGCGAAAAGGTCACCAATGTAACAGGGCCTTTTGGTGCATGGATTGCTGATATTCTTTTGTATTTTTTCGGCTATGTTGCATTTTTTATCCCTATGATAATTGCAGCATCGGGCTGGATGTTGTTTAAGAGAGCGTATCGGCTTTTAGAAATCGATTACTTCACAGTTGCGCTAAGGCTTATCGGCTTTTTCCTGCTTCTTTTTAGTATCGCAACGTTAACCAGTTTAAACGCCGATGATATATATCAGTATTCCGCTGGAGGTTTAGTTGGTAACGTTATTGGCCATATTATGGTCAGTTACTTTAATGTCATTGGAACGACATTGCTTTTGTTATGTTTCTTAATCTCTGGCTTTACTTTATTAACTGGTATAAGCGTATTAACCGTCATTGAATGGATTGGTCACGGCTTGATAAGCGTATTTGATTTTCTCGTTAGCTTACCTGATAGATTTAATCGAAGTAGTAGCGATGCAGAACAAGAATCCAGTAGTTTTATGGCGCTAGTAGATCGTGTTAAACGTGCAAGAGAGAATAACAAAGATGATCAATTTGAAGAACTGGATGATGCTGAGACTATAGAAAAAGTTGAACCTGTTTTTGCATTTCAAAATAAAAGAGATGATGAACAGTTCGTTGAACTGGATAATCAGCAATTGGAAAACGCCCCTGTAAAGAAAGTAAAAACCAAACATGAAAAAGCGAAAGTGGTTGATGGAATCATCGTCATTCCTGGACAAGAAGATAAAGTTGCACCAAAAGATATGCCGCCGTTACCTGATATTTCTTTACTCGATGTGCCAAATCGTAAAAAGAATCCAATCAGCGAAGAAGAATTAGAACAAGTTGCACGTTTGGTTGAAATCAAGTTAGCCGATTTTAATATTGTTGCCAAAGTAGTAGGCGTATTTCCTGGTCCTGTGATTACTCGTTTTGAACTTGAATTAGCGCCGGGCATTAAAGCTTCAAAAATTACTAATTTAGCAAAAGATCTTGCTCGTTCATTACTTTCTGAAAGTGTTCGTGTGGTCGAAGTAATACCGGGTAAACCTTACGTTGGTATCGAATTGCCGAATAAATTCCGCGAAACCGTTTTCATGCGTGACGTGTTGGATTGCGCTGCTTTCGAAGAAAGTAAATCGACACTTTCAATGGTGTTAGGTCAAGATATTGCTGGTGAGCCTGTTGTCGTTGACTTAGGTAAAATGCCACATTTATTGGTTGCGGGTACTACAGGTTCTGGTAAATCTGTTGGTGTAAACGTGATGATCACCAGCTTACTTTACAAGTCAGGGCCTGATGACGTTCGCTTCATCATGATTGATCCGAAAATGCTTGAGCTTTCGGTTTATGAAGGCATTCCGCATCTTTTGTGTGATGTGGTTACCGATATGAAAGAAGCCGCGAATGCACTTCGTTGGTGCGTAGGCGAAATGGAACGACGTTACAAACTCATGTCAGCACTTGGCGTTCGCAACCTTAAAGGTTATAACGCCAAAGTGGCTAAAGCGAAAGCTGAAGGTGAGCCAATACTTGACCCTTTATGGAAACCAAACGAGGGTATGGATGATACAGCGCCCGAACTTGAAAAATCACCTTCAATCGTTGTAATCGTCGACGAATTTGCTGACATGATTATGATAGTCGGTAAAAAAGTCGAAGAGCTGATTGCCCGTATTGCACAAAAAGCACGTGCGGCTGGTATTCATTTAGTGTTGGCTACTCAGCGTCCGTCAGTAGATGTGATCACAGGTTTAATTAAAGCCAACGTACCAACGCGTATGGCGTTTCAGGTTTCATCAAGAGTCGATTCAAGAACCATTCTTGACCAGCAAGGTGCAGAAACACTGCTTGGTATGGGTGATATGCTGTATCTGCCACCGGGGACTTCAGTGCCAATGCGCGTTCATGGAGCATTTATTGATGATCATGAAGTTCATAAAGTCGTCGCAGATTGGAAGGCACGTGGTAAACCACAATATGTTGACGAAATTTTAAATGGATCGAGTGAAGGCGGCGAAGTGTTATTGCCGGGCGAATCATCCGAATCAGATGAAGATACTGATCCACTTTATGATGAAGCGGTCGCATTTGTAACAGAAACTCGTCGCGGTTCAATTTCAAGTGTACAACGTAAGTTTAAAATTGGTTATAACCGAGCTGCAAGAATTATTGAGTCAATGGAAGCAGCTGGAGTTGTGAGTTCTCAAGGTCATAATGGTAATCGAGAAGTGCTAGCACCACCGCCACCAAAATCGGATTTTTAAATGAATAAAAAAAATATTACCAGTTTCTGCTGCTCAGCTTTGATACTATCAGGAGCATTTTTTTCACACCAAAGTATGGCTAATGAAGCTGATCAATTGAAACAAAAATTAGCTAATGTGGCCTCTTTACATTCTACATTTAAGCAGACTGTTATTGATGTGAATAACAAAGTTATACAGCAAGGTGAGGGGACGTTTGCATTAGCGACGCCAAGTAAATTGTATTGGCACCTCACTCAGCCTGATGAATCTTTGATTGTCACTAAAGGCGATAATGTTTGGATTTATAATCCATTCGCAGAAGAAGTGACAGTCATGAATCTTGAGCAAGCGATCGCATCATCACCTATGACACTGTTAATTCATCGAGATGATAAAACATGGTCGAATTATGATGTGACTAAACATGGACATTGCTTTGATATTAAACCAAAAGCGATGGACGTAAATGTTTCAAAAGTAGAGTCTTGCTTTGATAATGATCAGCTCTCTAAGTTTGTGATTCATGATGCACAAGGTAATACCAGCACTTTTGATTTATCCGATCAAAGAACGTTAAAGACTAGCGAAAGTTCTTTATTCGATTTTACTCCACCTGAAGGCGTCGATATTGATGATCAACGTCAAACAAGTACTAAGCATTAGAGTAAAACGTGTCTAATTTATCCCTCGACTTTTCTCCAGATTTTCGTCCGTTGGCCGCCAGAATGCGGCCAGAAAAATTGGAGGAGTACATTGGTCAGTCTCATATCTTAGGTGAAGGAAAACCGCTTAGAAAATCCCTCGAAAACGGCAAAGCACATTCAATGTTGTTTTGGGGGCCTCCGGGTACAGGTAAAACCACACTGGCAGAGTTAATTGCTAATTACGCTAATGCCCATGTTGAGCGCATTTCTGCTGTTTCATCAGGTGTAAAAGAAATTCGAGCGGCGATTGAGCAAGCAAAATCAGTTGCACAATCTCGTAGCCAACAAACCTTATTGTTTGTCGACGAGGTACATCGATTCAACAAAAGCCAGCAAGATGCGTTTTTGCCTTACATCGAAGATGGTACTGTCATTTTTATAGGCGCAACCACTGAAAATCCGTCATTCGAAGTCAATAAGGCCTTGTTATCTAGGGCAAGAGTTTATTTGATAAACAAGCTCACTGAAGATGAAATTCAAGTGCTTTGTCAACGTGCATTAACCGATACCGACAAAGGTTTAGGCGGCAGAAACCTCGTTATGGACGATGATGTACTGCTCAAGCTGGCAAATCTGAGTGACGGTGATGGCAGAAGGGCACTCAATTTGCTCGAATTGATGGCAGACATGGTCGATGACGGTGACCCATTAACCTCAGAAATGCTGATTCAAGTCGCTGGTCATCAAATTGCCAGCTACGACAAAAAAGGCGATCAATTTTATGAGCTGATTTCAGCGGTTCATAAATCGGTGCGAGGCTCAGCACCTGACGCTGCTTTATATTGGTTTTGCCGAATTTTAGAGGGTGGTGGTGATCCACTTTATGTTGCGAGAAGATTATTAGCCATTGCATCGGAAGATATTGGTAATGCCGACCCAAATGCCATGACTGTTGCGTTAAATGCGTGGGACTGCTTTCATCGTGTAGGTCCTTACGAAGGTGAGCGGGCAATAGCACAAGCCGTACTTTATTTAGCAAGTGCCCCCAAAAGTAACTCGACTTATGTAGCATTTAAAGCTGCAAGAGCGTTAGCCAGAGAAGCAGGCGATCACGATGTGCCAATGCATTTACGTAATGCACCAACAACATTGATGGAAGAAATGGGCATGGGCAAAGAATACCGCTACGCTCATGACGAACCCAATCATTATGCGGCGGGTGAAAACTATTTCCCAGAAGCCTTGAAAGAAGCTGAATTTTATCACCCAACCGAGCACGGTTTCGAAAAACGCATTAAGCAAAAACTTGAGCAATTATCACAACTTGACCAAGCCAGTAAGGTAAAAAGATATGATTAATCTTGTTTACGTGGCATTAGGTGGTGCAGTTGGTGCAAGTTTACGCTATTTAATCTCATTATTTATGATTCAAGTGTTTGGAACTGGTTTTCCTTTTGGTACACTGCTCGTAAATATCATTGGCTCGTTTTTCATGGGAATTGTGTACGCCTTTGGCGAACACATGCATGAAAGCCATATTTTGAAAGCCTTTATTGGTGTTGGAATGTTAGGTGCGTTAACCACCTTTTCTACATTCTCTAACGAAACACTGTTGCTGTTTCAACGTGGAGAATGGATCCAAGCTTTTTTAAACGTATTGCTGAATGTCGGCATCTGCCTATTTATGGTGTATCTCGGTCAGCAGTTCATAATTTCTCGTATTTAACTAAAAGAAATCAATCATGTTAGATCCTAAATACCTTCGTAATGAAGTTGAACAAACTGCAGAAAGCTTAGCTAGCCGCGGTTATATTCTTGATGTTGCTCGAATCACTAAACTTGAAGAACAGCGTAAATCGCTTCAAGTTGAAACTGAAGAATTACAAGCGAAGCGTAACTCCATTTCGAAGTCCATTGGTCAAGCAAAAGCGAAAGGTGGAGACGTAGCACCAATCCTTGCTCAAGTGGGCGATTTAGGTGCACAGCTTGATGCTAAAAAAGCCGAACTGGCTAAGCTTTTAGAAGAGTTGCAAGACATTTCAATGAGCTTACCAAACTTACCTGATGAATCAGTGCCAGTTGGTAAAGACGAAGACGAAAACGTTGAAGCACGTCGTTGGGGTGAGCCAAAGTCATTTGATTTTGAGGTAAAAGATCATGTTGACTTAGGTGAAGCATTAGAAGGCTTAGACTTCAAAAACGCTGTTAAGCTAACTGGCTCACGTTTTATCGTAATGAAAGGCCAAATCGCTCGTATGCACCGTGCATTAGCGCAGTTAATGCTAGATACGCACACTGAACAGCATGGTTACACTGAAGCTTATGTGCCTTATTTGGTAAACAGTGACAGCTTACTGGGTACAGGTCAGTTACCTAAGTTTGGTGAAGACTTATTCCACACTCAGCCTGCTACTGAAGAAGGCCAAAGTTTAAGCTTAATTCCAACAGCAGAAGTACCGCTAACGAACTTAGCTCGTGACACAATTGTTGATGAGTCAGAGTTACCAATTAAGTTTACCGCTCATACGCCATGCTTCCGCAGTGAAGCGGGTTCATACGGTCGTGATACTCGTGGTCTTATTCGTCAGCATCAGTTTGACAAAGTTGAGCTTGTTCAACTCGTTCGCCCTGAAGATTCAATGCAAGCGCTTGAAGATTTAACGGGTCACGCTGAAAAGATTCTACAGCTGTTAGGTCTGCCATACCGTGTTATGACGTTATGTACTGGAGACATGGGCTTTGGTGCAACTAAGACCTTCGATTTAGAAGTGTGGTTGCCAGCACAAAATACTTACCGTGAGATTTCTTCTTGTTCTAACATGAAAGACTTCCAAGCGCGTCGTATGCAAGCACGTTTCCGTCGTCAAGGTGAGAAGAAGCCAGAACTTCTTCATACGTTGAATGGTTCAGGTTTGGCTGTAGGTCGTACTTTAGTCGCGATTCTTGAGAATTATCAGAATGCAGATGGTTCAATTACGGTTCCTGAAGCTCTACGTGGTTACATGGGTGGTGTAGAAAAGATTGGTTAATCTTTTTGGTGGAGCACCAGTTTATTAGGCTGGTGCTTTGTGTACTCCACGAAACAAATGTTGCTCTTGTTTTTATAAATATTTATAAATTAATACATCAACTTATAAATATTTATTGAATTAACTTCCCTGATCTCTTCTCTTAATAAATTGGCACGGGTTTACCTAGAAATTGACATCTAAGGTAGTGTTTAGATTGTGGGTTTTATACAAAAAATGTATAAATTAGATTAAAGTTCATTAATTATCTGTGCCTTTATGGCAATAGCAGTCTAAGAGATAATATAACTTACTAACAAGTAATTAAGGAATGAAATGACTCTCCTATCAGAAAATTTAGAAAAACTACAACTAGTTGCAAAAGAGCGAACAGTCAAAACGCAGACGATAGAATACGATCTAGAGACAATGGTAAAAAAAATCGATCGAAATGTAATAAAACTAAATCCTGAGTACCAGCGAAAGCATCGATGGAGTGTCGAAGCGTCCTCTAAATTAATCGAAAGCTTGATATTAAATATACCTATTCCATTTATCTATTTATCACAAGATATTGATGTTGACGAGGAATTGGAGGATGGAATCGCGAGGTATTCAGTAATTGACGGTCAACAACGTCTAACGGCTATTTTTGGTTTTTTTAAAAACTCGTATTCCTTAACTGATTTAGATGTTTTAAGTAATCTAAATGGGTGCAAGTACAATCAACTTCCTCCATTTTTAATCAGAAGATTAGAAGAGAGAAGTATAAGATGCCTGAGAATAGATTCTGGAACCCATCAAACATGGGTAACAAATTAAGAAGAAAAATCTGAGGAGAAAAGCTTTATTTTTGAGATAATAAGTCAACCACGACAACTATCAAAATAAAATGGCGATTCTGAACAAAACAC
>NZ_JAFEUN010000279.1 GCF_016900895.1 Parashewanella hymeniacidonis | reverse complement strand
GCACGAAGAACAATTTGTTTTTCAAAATTAGAAAGTATGCATGACACGGTAATCGGTTTGTTAATTAATCGAGTAGAATTTGGAATTGATATTCATGCCTATCACTAAATTAGACCACTACCAAGCAAGTTTATCAGAGCAGTTTGAATTACGATATGAGCCTATCTTTTAACCCTGAGTGATGGGTCATCAACTCCTGTATAGAAATATTTTGTTCCGCAAATTCAGATAAATACTTATTAACGTTATCATCAAGTTTAAGCTTCCCCTTTTCGACCAATTGCAGCGCAGCCTGTGCGGTAAGTAACTTTGTGATAGAAGCGACTCGAAACTTGGTTTTATTTGTCACCTCTTGACCAGTAGACGTTGTTCCAAATCCTTTTTGGTAGTAAATTTTTCCATGTTCTATGATCCCGACAGCCATTGCAGGCACATCATTTTAAACTCTGATCTTCTCAAGGTCGTCATTCAATTTTTGCTTTAATCCTAGAGAACCTTCTTGACCAATTGAGGCAGAAAAGCACAAATTAGTCATAACAAAAAAGCTGAATAAGACCTTAACAATAAATGATAATTTGGTGTTCATAAGAGCAAGTCGAATAAAGTTATTTATCCTGAGAAACTATCACTGCTATCCCATTGTTACAAAACAATTTTGTAACATGAAGTATAGAGTTCAGATTTATGGTCAGGCACATTTTTTTTTGGGGGGGGTAGTTGGCCAACGATTGCCGCTGGCACATCAATGGACAAAGACACGTTAGCGTTATTGCTCTAATTGTGAAAAGACTACCTTCTCCCTCTTGACTTAATATGCAAAAATTTGAATTAAAGCGAGAGTTTTTGATACTCTCGCTTTCTAGAGAAATTAGCTTGAAGCTGCTTGCCTAATTAAATCATAAATCAAATCATCAGCAAACTGTGTTTTGAAATCGACCTTAACTTCTTTACTTATCTGGTCAAACAGAACTTTAGCATGTTCAATTTTTCTCTCTTCCTCTTTGCGAAGACTATCCTTTCCATCAACATTTTTTGTTTCGATGATGAAGTTCAGGAAATCGCCCTTGTTTGTCTTAACTCATAATGGACAAAATCAATGAAGAGGTCAATTCGTTCTTTAATCAAGTTATGCAAATGGATACGTTTACCTCTGTCTCTTGATCAGATCTCAGAGCATTTCTCCGTCAGCTAGCATTTCTTTCGCCATCCTATATCCAACGACATAAGATTGAAGGGTATCCCAACCTTCCCAAATCGTTTCCCAGCCTGCTAT
>NZ_JAFEUN010000278.1 GCF_016900895.1 Parashewanella hymeniacidonis | reverse complement strand
TGGTTTATCTGCGCTCGAAGTTATCTCTGAAATTGTTACGGCTGTAACACAACGTAAACCTTATCCAGATGTGTTTAACCTCACCAGCGATTAGTCAATACTACGCTGGTGAATGGTTACCAATTTTTTCTTTCAAATTTCGCTTCAAACTAGCAAGTTCTTCAGCTTTTTTTTCGCTCTCCTTCAGTATCAGATAACTGACTTTTGTGGCAAGTTCACTGGCTTTTTGGTTCAGTGTTGAAATTAATTGAGCTTGCATTGCGATAGTAGAAAACAACACTTGCTGGCTATCTAAAAATGTAAGACTTTCGGATTTTTCAGATGGCTTTTCAGCCCAATATAGAAACATTGCTTCAAATAATGTTCTCGTTGATGATTCTTGTTCAATATTTTCGACAGGAACACAAACAAATTTATTCCCTGCAAAAGCTGTATATGTACTTATTCCAAATGCAGGTTTATTTTGATTTAATTCATAATCACTCGGTAAAACAACATCTTGAGCACCTGCAACTGATGTACTTACTTCTTGCAATTAAAGGCCTTAATGATTAATGAAAACGATATGGGTGCAGTTCCTTTCATTCGACGGTTACAGCAGCTTTATAAAGTCGTCGTTTGGATTGCTGTTTATGGAAAAGCCAATAATCATCAAAATCATCGCTAGATTTCAGTGACCGTAGTTTTAAAATCGCTTCACCTCCATCAAGTCCCCAACGGGCACCGGTAATATCCAGTCTATCGTTTATCAAATGACGACAAGCACCTTCTATTACCCCGCTGGCGATAGGATGACCTGATGCTAATGCCTCGTCATACTTCAAGTGCTCTTTATTATTCAAAAGATAGCGAGCACATTTATCGATATTTTCCCGCTTACTTATTTTTCTTTTCGTCGCACTACTTTTAATGCCTTTAGCAACTTGGGAGCATTTTCCTTTTAAAATGTTAAGTAAACGCTCGGCAACCCAGTCTTCTACTGATGCGTCATCTTTTTCAAAAAAGCACCATGCGGCTTTCCAGACGTATTCTGCAACATGTATAAAATCCAAAATTATTGTGACTTGTACATTAAACTTCTTGATTAGCCGATTGATTTGCTTCAGTTGATGTGGATGGCCATCGACAAGAATTACCCATTGACGTTCTTGGTTTAGGTCACGCTGCAGTGCTTCCTCAAAAGCTTCTTCTATCACTCGCTCTGCATCTCGTTCAAGGCTAGCCCAGACTCGTTTGTTCCTTGGCCTAACTCGAATTGGGCGAACATTATCTTCTTCGT
>NZ_JAFEUN010000277.1 GCF_016900895.1 Parashewanella hymeniacidonis | reverse complement strand
AAAATAATAATACATCGTCTGGTATCCTAAATTTTATGCATGACAAGCGGCTTCAACTAAGAAGCTACACTTTCTGTTTTTTTACCTACGCAATGTTGTAAATCTTACAGATTTCCTCACCAAAGATGCGGATAATTTTCTTCTTTTCCTCACAAATCCCGGTAATTTTTGCTCCTAGCCCTTCAACCGTAACAAAATGAATGACATCAAGTTGTTGAAATATCCATCTTAATGTTGGTGTTGCTGTCGGCTTATTGCTTTGATTGAGGATGGTTTCGTTCAAATCCTCAAGTTTCTCCCTAAATTGAAACTGGCCGAGGTTATAAACCATGAGACACAGCGTCATTATCATTTGTAGTGCGTTTATTCGCTCTGGCTTTTTCAAAAAAACATCATCTAAATGGAATTGTGGATCTTTGATTACTCGAAAACCACGCTCTACATCTTGCTGACTTTTATAGCTTTCTAAGAAATCATGGGGTTCTAAATCAAATTGGTTGGTGGCTAATAAGAAACGACCCGCTCTATTTCTATAAGGCTTTTGTTTGTCTGGGCTGGCTACGGCACTGAGGATAATTTGATAGTGGGAAAACTCAGGATAAGCATCTTTTTTAGGTCGCCCTTTGCCTTTGTATTGAGTTACTTCGGTTAAGGTGTAACTTAAGTTGTGATATTTAATTTTCTTGTCTAATTCGCTCACCTTTTTTTCGGCATCAGCCTTACAATACATTTTATCATTGAGGAATTTTTTGCTCGCTCTATCAATGGCAGCAAGCTCTTCTTGGATTTGCTTCTCAAGTGTCTTAAGCTGCGTTTTCGCAGTCTCTTTGGAATACACCATCAGGTTACATTGCACTAAGTCTTTCTCTGAATGTCCGAGCCACACAGCGCGATAGTTTTCATCGATTTCTATCCAGCTAAATTGCTCAGTATCCGCCTCCCGGAAGTGTTTAACGCTTGATATTTGATTTGGAATACGGGTTATCCAATCATAGTGTGCTGTTTTCAACTTATCATTGGTATACAGTGCAGAGTCTGCGACAACCGTTAACTTTGGCGCTGACTTTAGCTGCTCTCGAAATGCTTTTATGTTGGCCAGAGTTTTGTGAAAATTGTTTTTATCTTGACTATTGCCATCAAGTGCTTCGAACCAAATGGGCATTTGCGCTTTACCACTGACGGTAAGCGATAACATGATTTGTTTTAAATCTGGACGATGGTCTTTGGAGTAGCCATACATGGGAAGTGCAGGGAGAGCCTGCTCTGAATCATTACTTGT
>NZ_JAFEUN010000276.1 GCF_016900895.1 Parashewanella hymeniacidonis | reverse complement strand
ACTCTAATCTGCCCAATCGCGATGGACGAAGGTTTACGCTTCGCAATCCGTGAAGGTGGCCGTACAGTTGGTGCTGGTGTTGTAGCTAAAATCGTTGAGTAATATCGACGTTTAGTGAACACAAAAAAAGGTCGCTTAGGCGACCTTTTTTAATGTTTTGAAGCCACTATACACAACTAGTGTTCAACCCTCATGTTAAAATTTATGTCTTTCCCTTAAAGAATTTACTTGCTTCTTCAGCTCTTTCTAATAGTGCAGTATCTGGTATCAATGCGAGCCAATCGTATTTATTAGAAAAATTAAATTTACGTTTTATGGGATGTTGGTCAACAAAGTTAGTCTTAGCGACTGAGATGTTTGTTAATGTAGGCTGACCATTTTTAATGACTAAAACATGATTGCTATTATCGTCAGTCTCTACATTGATAAACCCCGTTTCTTCACCCAGTTCAATTTCTTCAACATGAGTATGACCGACAACTAAATAAGTCGTTTTGAAATGCCGATGGATCTGTTTAATAAGCTCTACTTTACTCAAATTGCCAGCTTTAACTCCACGCGTCAGTCCTCTATAAAATGTTAAGCCATTGCTAGAATAAAATAGATTATGCTCTTGCTGTGTAATAGTGCTTTTTGTGAGGGTGCCATGATATTGTTGATTTAAAGCGTTAACGGTTAACCCTGAATTAAGTACGGCCTCACTAATTCCACCGTGAGTGAACAGAAAGTTATCTAACTTTAAAATAACAGGTTGTGTTCGCATCCAACGACCTAGTACTGAATGTTGGCTAAAAGCTTCGCCGTAAGGCATCAATTGCTCAACAGCCCATAGATGTTCAGGCTCTACTCCCTTAATTCGGCCCTTAAAAACGTATTGCTCATGATTGCCTTGAAGTAACCAAATTTGTCCTCCAGCTTGTTTTGCTTGTTCTGACAAGTGGTAAACATGCCATAGTAAATCTAATACAAATCGGCCTCGGTCTACGGTATCACCAATAATAACGACTTGACCGTTGCCATAACTCCAATTTCCAAAATCATCTGTAATACCAACGTCGCTTGCCCATTGATTGAAATAAGTGAGATTGCCTTCAAGATCACTTATAACTGCAACTTTATCAGTTAATGGTGCTTCAGCCTTAATTGGATATTGATTGATACTCAATAAGTAGTCGGTTCTGAAAAAATCCATTTCAAGAGTTTAAATGTACGGCATCTGATTTACGCAAAATTCAGAGCCGTACCCAAAAGCAAGATTTCTTAGATTTTGCATCAATTTCACTACAAAACAG
>NZ_JAFEUN010000275.1 GCF_016900895.1 Parashewanella hymeniacidonis | reverse complement strand
TTTTCTTGCTTTCAAGCTGTGTTTGATGAGTATGGCAAAGCTGCTTCCAGTCACCAAATCTACTGAGTATCTTGCCTATTAATGGGTCTTTAAACTGTGGTCTTCCCCATGCACCGGTTCTTCTGATCGCTGTGACAACATCGCTCCATGCTTGCTCTGCTTTTTGTTCAGCATTACCGCTTATGTACTGAATGATGTCGGCAGGTTTTGGGAAAAAAGCTCCGCTGTGGGTTGAACGAATATGGGTAGACAGCCCTGACTTAATTTGTTTAGGGCTGTAGGGTTTTAACACTTCAAAAGTTAAAGTGAGCAGCTGTGCGCTGAGGTTCTTACCATAAAGATTGGCTACGGTAGCCCATACTTTGGCAAACTCAGTTTTATCATTAGCGTTCATTGATAATTTTCTCCGACGTTGAATGCGCCCAGTTATCAGCTTCCTTATTATTTTCAGATTCCAGTTGTTCCTGCTTATTCGGTTGGGCTTGTACGTGACGGTTAGTGATGGTGGTTCGGATATATTCATCCTCCCACTGTCGATTAGCTAACCAGTTATGTGGCAGTGGTGTTTTAAGTGGATCACGATACTGAGTCCGAGACTGCTTTTGCTCAATCCACTTATCAATGACCGTTTGAGCAAGCTTGGTATCAATATGTAACGTAAGTTTGTTCCATTCTTGCTGTGCCTTGGCTTTTTTCTCTTTGCGAATTTGCAGTTGCCAGAAACTATCGAAATCAGATGTTGGCGTTGCTTGTATAGGTTGCTTGTCACTAGACGCTGTTTGGTTACTGTTTATTGAAATTGAACAAAATTGGTTGGAGTAATAAGAGAGGAATTCAGCTGGTAATTTATCCTTGTAATGATAAAGCGTTTCAGCGATAGCACTTCTGGCAATAAAACCTTCGGGTATATCTTTGAGTAAGTAAAACGCTGCTTTACCTTGGTTGGGATTCTCAATCGGGTTGAATTTTAAATAGTTAGAGATCAATAACCAGCGAGTTTTATGACACCAAACAATAAAATTAGATTGAGTAAGTTGCTCAAGTGCTTGTGAAACGCGTTTGTCGGTGAACTTTAAATCCGACTTGATATAACCTAAAGGTAACCGAAAGCAGCCGATTAAATTACAATGCTCAGAGCTTAATAATTACAATGCTCAGAGCTTAATAATTACGGAACCCATCAAACATGGGTAACAAATTAAGAAGAAAAATCTGAGGAGAAAAGCTTTATTTTTGAGATAATAAGTCAACCACGACAACTATCAAAATAAAATGGCGATTCTGAACAAAACAC
>NZ_JAFEUN010000274.1 GCF_016900895.1 Parashewanella hymeniacidonis | reverse complement strand
CTTCTGGAAACGCTCACTAAAAACAAATTTGCTTTTGATATTTATCACCAGAGTTGGACTTCCTGCTCTGGCGAGCTCGCTTGTATTTGTGACTTTAGATCATATAGATCTGATCAGTCCCTAGATTCTACAGTTGACCAGCAAGTTAAATATGACATTTTTGAACGTTTAAACTCTGGCTCAGTTAAGTTAGAACCTCAAGAGTTGAGAAATGCAACTTGTAGAGGACCATTTAAAGACTTAATAAAAAAACTATCAAAAAATGCGACATTTACTGAATTAGCTAATCTAGAAGTTGAAGGTAAGCGAGTTCAGAAAATGGAAGATGAAGAGCTTGTGTTAAGATATTTTGCACTGACTTATCAAGATGCGTATATGGATTATAAAGGTGGTTTTAAAAAGTTTTTGACAATTAGCATGACGCAATTAAATGAACTAGATAATGCAGAAATTGAAAAACTTAGCAATGAATTTAGTTCTGTTATGAAATTAATTAAAAGCAAAGGACAATTGAATCCATTCGCAAAATTTAAAGTGAATGAGCAAGGTATACCTGAAAGAATGTCAAAATTTAATTCAGCTGTTTATGATGCTGTTGTCGCAGTTTATAGAAAGTGTTACTTAACTGATAGAGATATTTCAAGTGATGATATAACGTCATTATTTACAGACCCTGCTTTTTTTGATGCATGTCAGGGTAGTGTTAATGATGTTTCAAAAACTCAACTACGAATTAATATGGCAAAAGATTTAGTAAAATAATGAGTACATTTGTAAAGGAATATATAGAACAGTTAGAAACACAGTGGAAAGAAGTTGATGTTTTAATTGAGTCAGCAACTGAATGTGAACATTCGAATTTAGAGCTATTTAACGCAATGTGTCGTTCTACATCAGTTTTAATTGTTGCCCATATGGAAGGTTTTATTAAGGATCTTACTAAAAATCTTATAAGAGATATTAATGTAAATCTAGAATTTAAAGAGTTACCTCGTTCTATTCAGAATACCTGCTGTCAAGGGTATTTAGGTTTTGAACCATCAGTTATACCTAAATATCAAGAGGCAATATCAGATATGATTCAACATTTGACAGAGTGTTCAGGATATAAAGTCTCACCAGAACCATTTTTGTTTGATAAAAATAGAAACCCAAAACCTGATTCAATTCAAGCTGTGTTCAAGAGCTGACTCTTCTACACAAATATTATGGAAATTGAACTTATTATCGTTTCGTTGATCTGATCAGTAAATTACACTAGATAAGGCAACGCATCATGTCAATTTTCAACCAAGATCTATGGTC
>NZ_JAFEUN010000273.1 GCF_016900895.1 Parashewanella hymeniacidonis | reverse complement strand
CTGACGGCGTTTGAAGGTCTATTTAAATATAATAATGGCGCAATAACAGCCTTTGCAAACCTATCCGACAGTGATATTGAGTGTATAGCTAAACATCCTCAATTATCGTACGTTATGTCGATGAGCCACCAAAAAGGTCTGCCCACGCCAGCGGCGCTGAACACATTCTTCAAAGATGAGCATTTAAAAGATGATAACGGCCGCTTGTGCAAGACAAGGCTGAAGGCGGTGGCCAGTATGTGCCACCGAAAAGGTCTGCCCACGGCAGAGGCAATGAAAGCATTCTTCACTGCTGAGCATTTAAAAGATGAAAACGGCCGCTTGTGCAAGGCAAAGCTGGCTGCGGTGGCCAGTATGTGCTGCCGAAAAGGTCTGCCCATGGCAGAGGCGCTGAACACATTCTTCAAAGATGAGCATTTAAAAGATGAAAACGGCCGCTTGTGCCTGACAAAGCTGAAGGCGGTGGCCAGTATGTGCTGCCGAAAAGGTCTGCCCACGGCAGAGGCGCTGAACACATTCTTCAAAGATGAGCATTTAAAAGATGAAAACGGCCGCTTGTGCCTGACAAAGCTGGCTGCGGTGGCCAGTATGTGCTGCCAAAAAGGTCTGCCCACACCAGATGCGCTGAACACATTCTTCACTGCTGAGTATTTAAAAGGTGAGGACGATAGCTTGTGCCTGACAAAGCTGGCTGCGGTGGCCAGTATGTGTTGCGAAAAAGGTCTGCCCACACCAACGGCACTGGAGGCATTCTTCAACGATAATCATCTGAAAGATGGACGTAACTTGTGCAAGACAAGGCTGAAGGCGGTGGCCAGTATGTGCCACCGAAAAGGTCTGCCCACGGCAGAGGCAATGAAAGCATTCTTCAAAGATGAGCATTTAAAAGATGAAAACGGCCGCTTATGCAAGACAAAGCTGGCTGCGGTGGCCAGTATGTGCTGCCGAAAAGGTCTGCCCATGGCAGAGGCGCTGAACACATTCTTCAAAGATGAGCATTTAAAAGATGAAAACGGCCGCTTGTGCCTGACAAAGCTGAAGGCGGTGGCCAGTATGTGCTGCCGAAAAGGTCTGCCCACGGCAGAGGCGCTGAACACATTCTTCAAAGATGAGCATTTAAAAGATGAAAACGGCCGCTTGTGCCTGACAAAGCTGGCTGCGGTGGCCAGTATGTGCTACCAAAAAGGTCTGCCCACACCAGATGCGCTGAACACATTCTTCACTGCTGAGTATTTAAAAGGTGAGGACGATAGCTTGTGCCTGACAAAGCTGGCTGCGGTGGCCAGTATGTGTTGCGAAAAAGGTCTGCCCACACCAACGGCACTG
>NZ_JAFEUN010000272.1 GCF_016900895.1 Parashewanella hymeniacidonis | reverse complement strand
CGACGAATATTATTAAAAGATCATTAATTATCAGTGTGATAGCTTAAATATATAGTGCGAAAGGAGCAATTTCATAGTACTTATTAGTTCTGACACACAATAAGTCTACAAAAAGGCTCCCTTCATGGCTCTAGCTTACTCACATTCACTGGAATATTCATTTTTTTCTGAAGCTAAATTACAATTTGACCGGATTATTTCTCAGCTCGAAGACAAGCAAGTTAAGCAAGATGAACATGGCAAGGTAGAAGCTTATCTTGATAAGGAAGGCACTGAGTTGCTGCGATGCCTATTTCAAGGTTTCCTTGATAATAAAACGGCAGAAGAAACTCATCAGCAAGTCTACTCAAACGACAATGTTCACTTGAGTCATTTGAAAACAAACTGCAAACGAAATTTAGAAAGTCAATTTGGTCAGGTTTCTGTTATACGTAAAGGATACTCTCAACGTCAGTGTTCAAGCCTATTTCCTATGGATTGCAAGCTGAACTTACCCAAGGATAAATACTCAGATGGCGTCAGGCTGAGATTGATTACAGAAGCCATTCGAGGTTCCTATGATAACGCTATTGCGTCAATAGATACCACAACAGGTGCGCATGTACCGAAACGACAAGCAAGACAAGTAGTACAAGATGTTGCACAAGACTTCGACGATTTTTACCTTCAAAAAAGATATATAACCCCAGAAGAAACCTCCGATTTACTTGTGTTAACGATGGATGCGAAAGGTATCGTTATGCAAGCCGATAGTTTGAGAGAATGCACTCAAAAAGCTGCTAAGAAACAAAAGCTTAAAGGCCGATTAAGCTCAGGAGAGAAAAAAGACCGCAAGCGAATGGCACAGGTGGCAGCGGTTTACACCTCAAAAGCAGCCCCTCGAACACCAGAGTCAATCATGTCAAAAGCAAACGACTCAAATGTTCGTCCTTTACGGGTGCCACCTCGTAATAAACGGGTCTGGGCGAGTATAGAACGAAATGCTGGGATAGTAATAGAGGAAGCTTTTTTAGAAGCGTTACAGCGAGATCCTGAGCAAAAGCGTCATTGGATAGTGTTGGTTGATGGTCACCCTCATCAACTCAAACAAATTCACCAAATAATGAAAAAACACAAGATTAAGGCAACCGTTATTATGGATTTCATCCATGTACTTGAATACCTCTGGAAAGCAGCATGGTGCATATTTGAAAAAGGTGATCCAGAAGTCGAAGATTGGATAGAAAAAAAAGCGACAGAAATCTTGAGTGGTAAAGCTTCACAAGTGGCCAAAGGGCTTGGTATCAGTGCGACAAAACGAAATTTGAGACAACGAGAGGCTATCGATAAGT
>NZ_JAFEUN010000271.1 GCF_016900895.1 Parashewanella hymeniacidonis | reverse complement strand
ACGCTCATCAATTCCGTGCTTATAGAGTGATTAACTGTTATGGCGTTAAAGAATGCTTTTAACGCGCTTGCGGACGGCAGACCTTTTAGGCCGCACATACTGGCCACCGCCTTCAGCTTTGTCTTGCACAAGCGGCGGGTCGCACCTTTTAAATGCTCATCTTTGAAGAATGCTTTCATTGCCGCTGGCGTGGGCAGACCTTTTTGGTAGCACATACTGGCCACCGCAGCCAGCTTTGTCTTGCACAAGCGGCCGTTATCACCTTTTAAATACTCAGCAGTGAAAAATGCTTTCATTGCCGCTGGCGTGGGCAGACCTTTTCGACGGCACATACTGGCCACCGCAGCCAGCTTTGTCTTGCACAAGCGGCCGTTATCACCTTTTAAATACTCAGCAGTGAAGAATGTGTTCAGCGCCGCTGCCGTGGGCAGACCTTTTCGACGGCACATACTGGCCACCGCAGCCAGCTTTGTCAGGCACAAGCGGCCGTTTTCATCTTTTAAATGCTCATCTTTGAAGAATGTGTTCAGCGCCGCTGGCGTAGGCAGACCTTTTTGGCGGCGCATACTGGCCACCGCCTTCAGCCTTGTCAGACACAAGTTACGTCCATCTTTCAGATGATTATCGTTGAAGAATGCCTTCAGTGCCGTTGGTGTGGGCAGACCTTTTTCGCAACACATACTGGCCACCGCAGCCAGCTTTGTCAGGCACAAGCTATCGTCCTCACCTTTTAAATACTCAGCAGTGAAGAATGTGTTCAGCGCCTCTGCCATGGGCAGACCTTTTCGGCGGCACATACTAGCCACCGCCTTCAGCTTTGTCAGGCACAAGCGGCCGTTTTCATCTTTTAAATGCTCATCTTTGAAGAACATTTCCATTGCCTCTGCCGTGGGCAGACCTTTTTGGCGGCACATACTGGCCACCGCAGTCAGCTTTGTCAGGCACAAGCGGCCGTTTTCATCTTTTAAATGCTCATCTTTGAAGAATGCTTTCATTGCCTCTGCCGTGGGCAGACCTTTTTGGTAGCGCATACTGGCCACCGCAGCCAGCTTTGTCTTGCATAAGCGGCCGTTTTCATCTTTTAAATGCTCATCTTTGAAGAATGTGTTCAGCGCCGCTGGCGTGGGCAGACCTTTTTGGCGGCACATCGACATAACGTACGATAATTGAGGGTGTTTAGCTATACACTCAATATCACTGTCGGATAGGTTTGCAAAGGCTGTTATTGCGCCTTGATTACCTTTAAATAGACCTTCAAACGCCGTCAGCTTTACCTTGCCAGTTGTTATAAATGTTATAGCCTTCTCGATGGTTTCAGGTTCTCGTTGGTCAGGAAGTTGAGTAAATAAAGGTTTGAGTTCTT
>NZ_JAFEUN010000270.1 GCF_016900895.1 Parashewanella hymeniacidonis | reverse complement strand
AAGTGATTTTTTGACCATAGATCTTGGTTGAAAATTGACATGATGCGTTGCCTTATCTAGTGTAATTTACTGATCAGATCAACGAAACGATAATAAGTTCAATTTCCATAATATTTGTGTAGATGAGTCAGATAGAATCCGGTTATGGAAGTTCGCCTGAAGTCATAGCTAAAAATATTGCAGAATTAGCTAAGGCCGGCGTTGTAGGAATTAATATTGAAGATAGCAAAGTTGTTTATGGCGAAAGGTTACTATGTGGTGAAATTGAGTTTGCCAACAAACTCACATCGATTAAAGCCCTGCTTAACAAAATGAACATTTCTATGTTTATTAATGTTAGAACTGATGCTTATTTACTCAGCGTTGATAATGCTCTCGAGGAGAGTATAAAAAGAATTGAAATGTATCAAAGTGCAGGTGCAGACGGTATTTTTTTACCATGCATTAAAACACTTGACGATATTAGTGCCGTTGTAACCAATACTGAATTACCAATTAATGTAATGTGTGTTCCAGATCTTCCAGACTTTAATATATTAGAAGAATTAGGTGTAAAACGTATTAGCATGGGCAACTTTTTACATGAAGCAATGATGGATTATTTTTCTTCTATGTTGTCAACGATTGTCTCTGAAAAGTCTTTCGAAGCATTGTTCAGATAAAATTTGAGATTTTTCTCAACCAAGCTCTTGCCAGTTTTACTGGCAAGCTTTTGTCGGATAAACGACACCTGTTACCAGATGCCGTTCTCCTAAGAACCGTACGTGCAACTTTCACTGCATACGGCTCAAGCCTCCACAAAAGCTTTAATGTTACCCAGCAACTTCACAACGCAGGCATGACAGGTTCACACCAAGAGTTTCTGCTTTGCTTATTAAGCTTACGCCTTTGTAGATAAGCAGTATGCTCAGGATCATAAGGTGTCGCAGCTCCTCTGATTTTCACATGCCTTTCGATTGGTGTTTTGGCTATTTCTACAAGATTAAATGCACAGTCCATACCTGCTATTTTCTGACGTCCATGAAATCGCCAGTAGCCATTTCTATCCAGAAAATATTTTCTTGCCACCCACTGTTTCCCTTTTGTGATGTGTTTTCTAACAGCCCACCTCCATAACGCTAGAAATAATTGATGTCCTACGTATCCGAAGACTTTCTTTGCAACGCAATGATGGTAATAGTTCGCCCATCCTCTCAGCTTTGGATTCAACAACTTGATTAAATCATTGACTGAGACAGTTGCGTGCTTTCTAATGAGTTGACGCAGATTTCGCAAAAATAACAGTGTATTGCTCTTACTTGGTTTAATAAGCAGTTTGCCTTTGTACTTTCTGAGATTAAATCCCAGAAAATCAAAACCATCATTAATGTGTGTCACA
>NZ_JAFEUN010000027.1 GCF_016900895.1 Parashewanella hymeniacidonis | reverse complement strand
TGTTTTGTTCAGAATCGCCATTTTATTTTGATAGTTGTCGTGGTTGACTTATTATCTCAAAAATAAAGCTTTTCTCCTCAGATTTTTCTTCTTAATTTGTTACCCATGTTTGATGGGTTCCCAAACCAGTATCTCGTCCTTTTAAACAAATCAGTGAATGTAGTAGCACTTATTAAATCCTATACCCGTTCTCACTCGCTCTTATACAGAGTATAATACCCGTTATAATTTAGAAATCGTATTGTCAATTTTGTTACAAATACGATTCTCCCTTTCAATTGACACCGGATAACGATCCTATGAGCGCCCAAGGAACTCTTTATATTATTTCTGCTCCCAGTGGAGCAGGAAAATCATCACTGATCTCAGCGTTATTAAAAGACCAGCCAAGTGATATGCAACTTTCAGTTTCTCACACTACTCGCGCCCCACGTCCCGGTGAAACAAACGGTAAACATTACCACTTTGTCAGTCAAGATGAGTTCAAAGGGCTAATTGAGCAAGATAACTTTGTCGAATGGGCCGAAGTCTTTGGTAACTTCTATGGCACGTCAAAAGTGGTGATTGAAGAAACGCTTGCTCAAGGCATCGACGTTTTTCTTGATATTGACTGGCAAGGGGCACAACAAGTTAAAAACTTAATGCCACAAGCCGTTGGTGTCTTTATTTTACCACCATCCAAGACCGAGCTCGAACGCCGCTTAAACGGTCGTGGCCAAGACAATAAAGAAGTGATTGCAGGGCGTATGGCGCAAGCGGTTTCTGAGATGTCACACTACAATGAGTATGAGTACATCATTGTGAATGACAATTTTGCCACAGCGCTGGGTGACTTGACTGCGATCATTCGCTCACAGCGGTTGACTCAAACTAGTCAGACCCATACACATAATGATATGCTAAAGAGTCTCTTGGCAGAATAATTGTCTTCGTGTACAATTTTGCGTCATTTTTAACTATTTAAATCGATAATTGGAGTTCTATTACATGGCTCGTGTAACTGTAGAAGATGCCGTTGAACAAATCGGCAACCGTTTTGACATGATCTTGGTTGCGGCCCGTCGTGCTCGCCAAATTGCAGTACAGGGCAAAGACCCAATGGTCGAAGAAGAAAACGATAAGCCAACGGTTATCGCACTTCGCGAAATCGAACTTGGTTTAGTTAACTCTGGTACCCTTGATGCTGCAGAGCGTCAATCAGTACGTGAGCGTGAAGCAGCTGAAATTGCTGCAGTTGCTGCTATCGCTGAAGGACGTACAGCACTTTAATCACTGCTTTTGATGCAGATATAATGTATAGAGACGGGCCTAGGCTGGTCTCTAGTTTAATACCAATTATTAGATAGTGACCATTCAAGAGATAAAAGCCTTTAGAGCACGGAATGAGCTCACAGTACTATCGGGCATAATTCAAGAGTGCATGATACAGCTATGATGGCTTTTAGCCTCGCCCTTTGGGAGCTTGCAAGTAGCTCAATAACTGCCCAAAATTGTCTTGATGTAGAACCACTATATCTTCATCAATTTCGGTTGTTCTTGAACCGCTTGCACAGCTCTGAATTGTTCACATTCTAATAATAATCGGTATAGGGAAAGTTTATAGGAGTACTGATACTTGTATCTGTTTGAAGGTCTAAAAGAAGTCGCTTCCAGTTATCTTACCGAGGAGCAGGTCGCCCTACTCAAACAGGCTTTTGTCGTCGCCAAAGACGCCCATGAAGGCCAAATGCGATCCAGCGGCGAACCCTATATTACTCACCCTGTTGCTGTTGCCACCATCCTTGCCGAAATGCGCCTTGACCATGAATCGCTCATGGCTGCCCTCCTCCACGACACCATTGAAGATACTCCAATAACCAAAGAAGAACTCAGTGAGTTATTCGGTAATGATGTCGCAGAATTAGTCGAAGGCGTTTCTAAACTCGACAAACTGAAATTCAGAGACAAGAAAGAAGCACAAGCTGAAAACTTCCGTAAAATGATGCTGGCCATGACTCAAGACATTCGAGTCATTCTGATTAAACTGGCTGACCGCACTCACAACATGCGTACTTTAGGTTCATTAAGACCTGATAAACGTCGCCGAATTGCTCGTGAAACCCTTGATATTTATGCCCCAATAGCCAACCGTTTGGGTATTCATAACATAAAAACTGAATTAGAAGATTTGGGGTTCCAAGCCTACTACCCAATGCGCTATCGCGTACTAAAAATGGTAGTAAAATCTGCACGAGGCAACCGTAAAGAGATCATTCAAAGCATTGAAGCTGCGATTAATACTCGACTCGAAGATACGCAGCTACCAGGCGGTGTAAAAGGCCGTGAAAAGAATTTATTTTCCATCTACAACAAGATGGTAAACAAAGAACTGCAGTTTCAAGAAGTCATGGACATCTATGCCTTCCGCATTACCGTAAAAACTATCGATTGTTGTTACCGTGTATTAGGTGCAATGCATGGGCTTTACAAACCACGCCCTGGTCGTTTCAAAGATTATATTGCAATGCCAAAAGCCAATGGTTATCAATCTTTGCATACCTCATTGCTCGGGCCTCACGGTGTGCCCGTTGAAATTCAAATCCGTACCGAAGATATGGATCAAATGGCAGACAAAGGAGTTGCAGCGCACTGGGCGTATAAAGCCGATGAAAAAGGTGCGACGACAGGCACAACCAGCCAAGTACGTGCCCGTAAGTGGATGCAAAGCTTATTAGAGTTGCAACAGAGTGCCAGCTCCTCATTTGAATTTGTTGAAAACGTGAAAACCGATCTGTTCCCTGACGAAATTTACGTATTCACGCCAGATGGCCGCATCCTAGAACTTCCCGTTGGTGCAACAGCGGTTGACTTTGCTTATGAAGTGCACACCGATATTGGTAATACCTGTGTTGGTGCCAAAGTAAACCGACAAGCTTATCCACTCAGTTTACCGCTTGAGTCGGGGCAGACGGTGGAGATCATTACTGCTAATGGTGCGCGACCAAATGCTGCTTGGCTTAATTTTGTAGTGACAGGCAAAGCCCGTTCTAAAATTCGTCAAGTACTCAAGACTGTTAAAGGCCGCGATGCAATAGCACTTGGCAGACGCTTACTCAATCATGCGCTCGGTGAAACGCACCATTTAGAGAGCATTGCACAAGCACAAATTGATAAAGTACTAGAGGACACTAAACATGATTCATTGGATTCGTTGTTAGCTGATATTGGTTTAGGCAATGCCATGAGCATTGTGATTGCACAGCGATTACTGGGCGATCAGGCCCCAGCTGAAACCGATGATAACCACGATTCACACTTAATGCCGATTCGTGGTGCAGAGGGTATGTTGGTTACTTTTGCTAACTGCTGCCGTCCGATCCCTGGTGATATCGTGATCGCGCATGTCAGCCCAGGTAAAGGCTTAGTTGTGCACATGGAAAACTGCAAAAATATTCGTGGTTACGATTCAGAGCCAGATAAATATATTCCTGTGCAATGGGATAACGCCGAAGGTGCAGAATTCCAAGCAAATCTACGAATTGAAATTGTGAACCATCAAGGTGCATTGGCGAAGATCACTAACATTGTATCTGTAGAAAAATCGAATATTCATAATCTAAGTACTGAGGAACGTGACGGCAGAGTCTATTTGATCAACCTTAGAATTTCGGTAACCGATCGTATTCACCTTGCGAATGTGATGCGCCGAATTAGGGTTTTGCCGGAAGTACTGCGTACCTCTAGAAATAAATAGCCGAATCAGGCAAACAATAACAAGACGAGACGACATCATGGCAGAAAAACACATTATTGCGACTGAAAAAGCACCAGCAGCGATTGGTACCTATTCTCAAGCTGTAAAAGTTGGTGATACGGTATATCTATCAGGCCAAATCCCACTAGTGCCTGAAACCATGGAAATGGTGAGTGATAACTTTGCGGAGCAAACGGTTCAAGTATTCGAAAACATGAAAGCCGTTTGTGAGGCCGCTGGCGGAAGTCTGGCAGATATCGCTAAACTCAATATCTTCTTAATTGACTTATCTCATTTTGCTACAGTAAACGAGATCATGAGCCGCTACTTTACGCAACCATACCCTGCACGTGCAGCCATTGGTGTAAAAGAGCTACCAAAAGGCTCTCATGTAGAAATGGATGCCATTATGGCGCTATAATTAGCGCCATTGAACAAAGGCGCATTATGCGCCTTTTTTATTGTCACACAATTACTGTTAATCACCATGACTCCAGAACGCTTTGCTCGCATCACTGAACTGCTCAATAATCGCCAACCGGACTTAACGGTGTGCCTGGATACAGTTCATAAGCCAAATAATATTTCAGCGGTCGTTCGCACTGCTGATGCAGTAGGAATTAACCAAATTCATGCCATTTGGCCTGATGCCGATATGCGTGTTTCTGGCAATACTGCATCTGGAAGTCAGCAATGGGTTCAAGTTAAGAAGCATTACACCTCAGATGAAGCCATCACCGCACTTAAAGCAGAGGGGATGCAAATTTTGGTGACCAACTTCAGTCCGAATGCTAAAGACTTCCGTGAGATTGATTACACTAAGCCCACAGCACTAGTAATGGGCAATGAAAGAACCGGAGTCAGTCAAGCCATGATTGATGCTGCGGATCAAGAAGTTATCATTCCGATGGTAGGTATGGTTCAGTCATTGAATGTTTCAGTTGCCACCGCTTTGGTATTGTTTGAAGCTCAACGTCAACGCCAAGAGGCGGGAATGTATGGCGAATGTAAACTGCCCGATGAATACTGTCAGAAACTATTGTTTGAACAAGGTCATCCACAATATACTAAAGCCTGTCGTAAGAAAGGCATTGAATATCCAGCCATTGGACAAGACGGACAAATTGTCGCTTCAGACGACTGGTGGCACAGATTAAGAACCACCCCTGATCTTGAAGAGTTTCAATCCTTTTAGATTTCTAACTTTCACTTTTTTCTTTAATTACTTCAGCGTCCACCTTTTGCTGGTAGCTCTCTCTGAGTTGTATATGTCTCTTGATCGTCTCAGGTGGGGTCTTGCGATTGGCTTTAGGAGAAAAGTCGGTCGCATCGAAAGGGATCGGTTGAAAGACTTCTTCTAATGGATCTGATAGATCATCAGTTTTACCTCCCGGTTTATCTGACAGAAGTTCCGGAATAATCTTCTCTGATTTTGAATCAGCCCATAACGACCTAACCTTGCCTCGATTTACTGTTCTCTTTTCTCTCTCTACTTTTAAGTGTTCATTAAAGTCGTTTAGTGTTGCTTTATTGATGTAATCAAGAACAAGTTTCCTTTCTTTTTCTGTTTTATGTTCTTTAGCATCAACTCTTCTAATTCTATAAGGGATCTTGCGAGGTTGTGCTTTTTCAAAATTAGCGTAACACTCCGCTAAATCAAGAGGTTCAAAAAAGTCATAATCTGATAATTCAATGACATCATTTGCCATCGCAAAAGCAAAGTTTTTTCTGATATTTGCGATTTGTTGATGTTTTCTATGAACAACAGAGTCTTGTGTTTCTTGTTCAGCATCGTCGCAATGACGTATGCAAATCAGTGCAATATCCAGCCGCCTCCCAGCTTCTTCTTTATACCGCTTCATAATTCCTTCGTTGGTGATACATTTTTTTTCTAATTTCAGTATTTGTTTTACTGTATCCCCAGAGGTTGATTCTGGCGAATTTTTTAATGCTTCAATTTGCTCTTTCATCTCAGCATTTTCGTGAAGCAGAATAGAACTTTTATGATAAAAATTCTGTGCATCTCCGGCAATGTCATCAACTAATTGGCAAGCTATCTCCAATACCTCTTCTGAATGGTACACGTCGAGCGGCTCAAGTTTTCGCTCCAATGTTTTTAATACTCTCGTTGATCTATCATCTGTTTGTTTCCTCATTTTCTGAAGCTTACCTTTAAACACTTCTTCACTCATTGCTCCTCCAGTTAAGCTTTCAACTACACTTCTACTCGTAGAGTTTTGTCGTTCTAACTCTCTAAATACCAGTCGTTGATCTTTAAGCTCGTGTAAATTTAGCTCCTCGCTCATACCTGGGTATTTAGCTTTGAGTTCACCATCCACTTCTGGTTTTACCGCTACAGGAGATAATGATTTGCCACCATCCACTTCTGATTTTGCTACTATAGGTGATAATGATTTACTTTTTTTGTAGGCTTTTTGAGTGTATCCATCTTGATACTCTCGCTTGACACCTTTTTTGACGGGGTAGACAACGGTACTCACTTTGGGCTTTTCTTCGTGAACGCTAACTATCAGTATCGGTTTAGGTTCCTTTTTTACCTGTGCTAATGGCTTGGTTTTACCTTGGAGCTTAAGCTGCTTTGCATGAAAAGAACTTTGTTTGTTTCTTAACAAAACCAGCTCTGAATTAAATAGCTTCAATTGTTCAGCGCAGCCCTCTTTGTACTCATCAGAGCTATAGTGACCCTTAGCATGCTCCAGGCAAAGTGTTGCGCCAATCAATTTCGACTCAGCTTGATGCATTCTATCGCTCTGTTTGAACGATCGACATGGTCGAGATTTCCATTGCTCACCCAACAAGTCATCTACTTCATCAGAAAAAGAGGTTGCCAGATTCCAATAGCACAATGCCACTGCCTCTCTAGCTTCAATATCTTTTAAAGGATAATTTTTTAAATTTAGGAGCTGCTGTAAGCCTTCCTCTGGAGGGAGTATTGACTCAATTTCTTTTAGTCTCTCCTCCAGTAATTTAATGCATGTAAAACAATTTCTGTCTATCACGACTTCATCTTCGAGAGGTCGTTTTTGCTGTAAATCTTCTTGTTTATCACTGAGCTTTGAGATCGTTTCCTCAATTTGCTTCAAAAATAGTTCACAATCATTCTGATCACTTTTAGAGGTGTATATTTGCATAAGAGATACTAATTGTGGCTTCAACAATTTTAGTCTTTCCATACAATCTTCGATGTTTGCCATGTTGCAGAGTGCTGTATCTCCTAATTCTCCATGAGCCGTTTCAGGTAAAACACCGATACTTACTAAAGTGTCAACCACGCCATCATGAAAAGCTCCGATTGTGTCCCAAACTTTATTAGCTAAACCAATCTTTTCTTTGGTTTGTTGTCGCTTTGTGAGGGTAAGTAATTTTGCTTTTTCAAGATAAGTGGTCACTGTTGCTTTGAAGGCTTCACAAGAGTGATCATCCGTATCTGAAATATCGCCATCGTCACATTCTTGTGTGCCTTGATATATTGCCTGAAATGTAGAACTTGTCCCAGATACAGCCATAATGATTTATCTCAGAGCGATAATTTATTACATGCTAACTCACTATAGATAACTGGAATGTTTACAGATAATTATCATTTATTCATAAAAAAGAGCCCCACTGCCATCGGAAACAGGGGGCTCACCCAAAGATGAGTGCAACATACTCACTTCGAAACGCAGAAGTAAACAAAGTTTGTTTACTTAAAATAGGGAGATGAGTGCCTGCTGATGCAGGCACAGTGATACTTTCATTGGCTAATGATTAAAAATCAAAACCAACATCAAAGTTATAACGGAAGCCCACATTGAATTGCGTTGAGTCAAGGTTGTGTTCCCACTCAAAGTCATTCTGTTGAACTTCGGCAAACATATAGAAATCTGGGCTAGTGTGATATTCCAATGTTGCGTTGTAAGCGTTAAAGTCATTGCTTACAAAACCTGATTTACCGTCTTCAAATACCGACACACCAAACTTTGCTTTGTAAGTGCTGTTAAATTTATAGGCTGCAACAACATCTAACGTGCTACCGCTGGCATCATAAATAGATGCACCTGCTGCACTCACTTCTACAAAATCTGTGATTTCACGGTCTTGGTACGATGCCGCTAGGTAAAGATCACCAAAGCTTTTCGATACCGAGAAACCAATAGCACTGTCTTCTGCGCCTAAGGCAACATCACGAGAGTAATAAGCAACAGCAGCTCTTAGCCCATCGCCATTATACTCAAGACCTGTGTTAAACAGATCAGCGCCTGAATCACCATCACTTCCGTCAAATTGACCATCAACAGAGAAGTTAAAGTCACCGAATGACTTGCGATAGGTGACTAAGTTATTTACACGGAAAGGGCTAGCATGATCGTAAGCTAATGGCGTTGAAGCACGGTTAAAGATGTCAACTGGATCCGCAATCATATTGTATTGGGTTGACGCTTGCTTACCGATAGCAACACGGCCGAAGTCGCCTTTCACACCCACGTAAGCTTTACGTGCTTCACCAAAGTCACCATTGGCTTGAATATTAACTTTGAATTCACCCTTTGCAAACGCTGTTAGGCCGTTATTCAGTTTGTGCTCAGTAGCAATACCAATGCGAGACAGTGCATCACCCACATCCCAGTTTGAACCATCATCAGTGCTGGTCACACCGAAGGTTGGGCGCAATGTACCGTAAAAGTTTAATGAATGGCGAGTTTCTTCTTTCGCTTTTGGCGCCATTGCTGTTTTAGGTTCTTTTTCAAGCTCAGCAAGACGTTGTTGAATTTGATCAAGTTGTTGTTTCAGTTCTTCTTTAGACACATCGGCAGCTTGGGCAAATGATGCGCTAATAGCAAGAGGGAGTAGAGCGAGTTTGATTGTACGTTTAAACATGGATTTTTCCTTTTTATTTTTATTGAGTGCCATTGTTTGACACCTCTTTTATGTCCAGTTTTCAGCCACACTCCCGACCCGTATAAATAGAAGAAGTGAACAACAGACTGAGTAGGATATTTCAACGACCCATTCACGTTTTGTCAGAATGAGTGATATGTGCCTCAGACCACTTTTCTTGTTACCAAGAACTGAGGCGCATGGAGTTGAGAGCTAACGCATTAGCGGTAGCTTTCAATACTTGGACAAGAGCAGATTAAGTTGCGGTCGCCAAATACGTTGTCGACACGATTCACTGCTGGCCAGAATTTATTAGTTTTCGCATGTTGGCTTGGGAAACAAGCGACTTCACGTGAATATGGACGTTCCCATTGCTCGTCACTTAGATCCGCCATAGTATGTGGTGCATTAACCAGTGGATTATTTTCAAGCGGCCAAGTACCTGCTGCGACATGCTCAACTTCTTCACGAATCGCAATCATGGCGTCCACAAAACGATTCAGCTCTTCTAGTGATTCACTTTCTGTCGGCTCAATCATCAAGGTACCTGCCACTGGGAATGACATGGTTGGAGCATGGAAACCGTAATCCATTAGGCGCTTAGCGATGTCTTCTTCGCTGATCCCGGTTGCTTCCTTAAGTGGACGTAAGTCGATGATGCACTCATGAGCAACACGGCCGGCGTTACCGCGGAACAATACTGGATAATGTCCACTTAAACGCTCCATCACGTAGTTCGCACTTAAGATGGCAACTTCAGTTGCTTCTGTTAACCCTTTGCCACCCATTAAGGCAATGTATGCCCAAGAGATAGGTAAAATAGAAGCAGACCCCATGGCTGTAGCTGAAACTGCGCCCCTCGAATTGTTTTCGCAGCTTCCAGGTAAGAATGGTGCTAAGTGAGACTTGACACCAATCGGCCCCATACCCGGACCACCACCACCATGAGGTATGCAGAAGGTTTTGTGTAAATTAAGGTGTGATACATCAGAGCCGATGAAGCCCGGAGAGGTAATGCCTACCTGTGCGTTCATGTTTGCACCATCAAGATAAACTTGTCCACCAGCTGAATGCACTTTGTCACAAATATGACGAATACCTGCTTCGTACACACCATGCGTCGAAGGGTATGTGATCATGATGCACGATAGATTGTCAGCATTAGCTTCAACTTTGGCATCTAAATCAGCCAAATCAACGTTACCTTCGGCATCACATTCCACTAAGACCACTTTCATCGAAACCATGGCCGCACTGGCTGGATTAGTTCCGTGAGCGGATGTCGGAATAAGACAAATATTACGATGCCCTTCACCACGACTTTCGTGATAACGCTGAATCGCAATCAGCCCCGCATACTCACCTTGAGCACCTGAGTTTGGTTGCAATGAAAAGTCATCATAACCCGTCACTTTGATCAGCATCTGTTTCAAGGTGTCAGACAATTCCTGATAACCTTGGCACTGATCTTTCGGTGCAAATGGGTGAATGGTGCCAAATTCAGGCCATGACACTGGGATCATTTGTGCAGTTGCATTCAGCTTCATGGTGCACGAACCCAGTGGGATCATGCCATGCGTCAATGAGAAGTCTTTGTTCTCTAGCGACTTCAAGTAACGTAGCATTTGCGTTTCGCTATGGTGCGAATTAAATACTGGATGCGTTAAGAATGTAGATTCACGACGACACGCCTGCGGAATTGCCGCAAACTCTTCGCTTAACGCTTGAGCCACATCACCAAACTGAAGTTGCAGACCAAACAGTTTCCATAGGCTTTCAACATCTTGCGCAGTATGAGTTTCATCAAAACTCACACCTAATTGATTTTCAAAGCGGCGTAAGTTTAATTCGCTCACAAAACCCGCTTGATAAAAGTTTTCAGTTTTACCGTTAGTGTTAACCGTGACCGTATCAAAGAAATGATCATGTGCTAATTCAAAACCAGACTGCTTAAGACCTAATGCAAAAACACTGGCTAAATGATGCACACGGCGTGCAATTTTCTTCAGGCCATCTGGGCCATGATACACAGCATAAAACGATGCCATATTGGCAAGCAATGCTTGTGCAGTACAAATATTTGAGTTGGCTTTCTCACGGCGAATATGTTGCTCACGAGTCTGCATTGCCATACGCAGTGCCATGTTGTCGCGGCTGTCTTTTGACACACCAATTACTCGGCCAGGGATATTACGCTTATGTTTATTGCTGGTTGCCATAAATGCGGCATGTGGACCACCATAGCCCATCGGCACACCAAAACGTTGAGCACTACCGACAACCATATCGGCGCCCATTTCACCCGGCGTTTTAAGCAGGGTTAATGCGAGTAAATCTGATGCAACAACGACTGCTGCTTTTTTTGCTTTGGCAGAAGCAATCAAATCAGATAATTCAACGACGCCGCCTTGAGTACCTGGGTACTGTAATAGGCAGCCAAAGAAGTCGTGTTCATTCAACTCTGATGCCGGCGCCACGACGAGCTCAAAGTGGAAGTAACGAGCACGAGTTTCAATGACATTCAGAGTTTGTGGGTGCACATCGTCAGCCACAAAAAAGACGTTTGATTTGTTTTTGCTTGCACGGCGACAAAAGCTCATGGCTTCTGCGCTTGCGGTCGCTTCATCAAGTAATGAAGCATTGGCCAATTCAAGACCGGTTAAATCGATGATCATTTGCTGATAGTTCAGCAAGGCTTCAAGTCGACCTTGAGCAATTTCAGGCTGATAAGGCGTATACGCCGTGTACCAACCTGGATTTTCTAATACATTTCGTAAAATTACGTTTGGTACAAAAGTATTGTAATACCCTTGACCAATAAAGCTTTTGTACACTTTATTTTGCGAAGCAATGGCCTTAAGCTCAGTCAGCATTTGTTGCTCACTTTTCGCATCAGGTAAATCCATAGCTTGCGGAAGACGAATATCATCAGGGACGGTTTGTGAAATTAACTCTGCAACACTGCTCAGTTTTAAGTGGCTTAGCATTACGTTTACATCATTGGCATTTGGGCCAATATGACGACCAATAAATTCATCTGAGGTCGACAAGCTCGTTAATAAATCCATACTGCTCATAATTCTTGCCTTTACATAAATCAGATGACTTACTGTTATTACGTTAACTAAGACTCATAAGTTTCGTCATAAGTCTTGAAGATCACCTGATGATATCAATCCAATTTTTAAATCAACCTGAACTCAGGTTACTCGCTATCTAAGCCTGCTAAGTAAGTGGCTTCATCCATTAAGTTTGCTAACTCTGATGCGTCACTTAACTTAATTTTTGCAATCCAGCCGCTTTCAAACGGTGACTCGTTAACTAATTCAGGGCTGTCTTCAAGCTCTTCATTCACTTCAAGGATTTCACCTGATACCGGAGCGTAAACGTCTGATGCTGCTTTTACTGACTCAACTAAAGAGAAACCTTCCGTTGCTGTCGTGTCTTCGCCTACTTCTGGCAATTCAACGAATACCACATCACCCAATAGACCTTGAGCGTGCTCAGAAACACCTACTGTTACGGTGCCATCACCATTGTCTTTGACCCACTCATGGCTTTTTGCGAATTTGTAATTTGCTGCAACACTCATAATCTTTTCCTGCTTTGAATTCTTGTTTTTTATTTTTTGCAATCACACCCGCTGCTGCGGATGTGAAAAATACGACTTAGTTGTATAAAGGGAACTGTTCACAAAGGGCTTCTACTTTTTCAAGCACTTCTTGTTCAACCTTAGAATTGTCTTCTGGGTTAGTGGCAAGACCATCTAGAACGTCACCAATCCAGTTACCGATTAAGGTAAATTCTTCAACACCAAAACCACGCGTTGTGCCCGCTGGTGTACCGAGACGAACACCCGAAGTCACCATTGGTTTTTCAGTATCGAATGGAATGCCGTTTTTATTACAAGTGATACCTGCACGCTCTAAACTTTCTTCAGCAGCATTCCCTTTCAGTCCTTTAGGACGAAGATCAACCAGCATCAAGTGAGTATCTGTACCACCGGTAACGATGTCACAACCACGACCTTGTAACGTTTCGGCCAGCACTTTTGCATTTTGTAGTACACGTGAAATGTAGCTTTCAAAGCCTGGTTCTAGCGCTTCACCAAACGCAACCGCTTTACCTGCAATAACGTGCATTAATGGGCCACCTTGAAGACCTGGGAATACCGCAGAATTAATCTTCTTAGCAATGTCTTCGTGGTTGGTTAAAATCATGCCACCGCGCGGACCGCGAAGTGTTTTATGAGTAGTGGTAGTGACAACATGCGCATGTGGAAGTGGATTGGCATGATGACCCGTCGCAATTAAACCTGCGATATGAGCCATATCTACCATCAAATAAGCACCGACTTCATCGGCGATGGCACGAAAACGCGCAAAATCAATCTGACGAGGAATGGCCGAGCCACCTGCGATGATCAATTTTGGCTTATGTTCTTTAGCAAGTGCTTCAACTTGGTCATAATCAATATGAAGCGAGTCTTGACGCACACCATATTGAACGGCTTTAAACCATTTACCTGATTGAGCAGGACGCGCACCATGAGTTAAGTGACCACCCGCATCCAATGACATCCCTAAAATCGTGTCACCTGGTTGCAGAAGCGCTAACTTAACAGCACCATTAGCTTGCGCACCTGAATGTGGTTGTACGTTGACGTATTCAGCAGAAAATAATTGCTTTGCACGGTCTTGAGCCAATTTTTCTACGACATCAACATGCTCACAACCACCATAGTAACGGCGTCCAGGATAACCTTCTGCGTATTTATTGGTAAGCAGTGAACCTTGAGCTTCCATTACCGCTTTAGAAACAATATTTTCTGAAGCAATAAGCTCAATTTGATTTTGTTGACGAGTGCTTTCTTGACTGATGGTCTGCATTACTGCGCCATCTACTGAAGCTAAGTCGGAAGAGAAGAAACTTTCTAGTTCACGGTCACTGTATGTTACTGCTGCTACCTTTTCCATGATATATCCTCATTTCAACAGAGCTTGATTGACAAGTTGGCTCCGTTTGGCTTAATCCATACACCAGCGCTTAAAAACGAGAATCCACAAATGCGGGGGAAAGGAGCCCAATTGTAATTATCGTTATTTGCTGGGTCTTTTTGACGAAAAATGTAAGTAGGGTTAATCCCTTTACTTATCCAGTGATGAGAGCCTCATGACTGTTTACGTCAACTTTACATTTTTAAAACATAACAGGGAAAAAATGAGCAATCAACAATTATTTTTCGTATTGGAAACTTTTTCTCATATACACGAATTTATTTCTAACAATTGAGTAATAATTCTAATTCGGTACCTATATAGCTGAATGGGAAAATATGTAACAATGTGAACAGAATGTTCAATACCAACGCCAGATCAGATATGAAAGACAATGGAAATATTGATGTCTATCCGTCAGAAGCTGTTGCTCAACAAGAAGACAGCTTCACAGCAGAAGACCCGGTAAACATAGGAAAAATTCTCAAAAAAATTCGTACTCAGTATCAATTGACACTTGAAGATGCCAGCAAACGCACTGGTGTAGCCAAATCTACGCTTTCAAAAATTGAAAATGAGCAGATTTCTCCGACCTTTGCAATCCTACAAAAATTGGCAAAAGGTCTAGATATTGAGATCCCACAACTGTTTGTAGAGCCTAAGCAACAACAAGCTACAGGTCGCCGAGATATCACTGAACAAGGAAAAGGTCAGCAGCATCTCACTACGACTTATGAGCATGAACTCTTAGCCACTCAGCTCAGCAGTAAAAAGATGCTGCCGTATAAAAGTCGTGTTCATGCTCGTAGTTTTGAGGACTTTGGAGATTGGGTTCGCCATGACGGTGAGGAGTTTCTCTTAGTATTAGAAGGTGAAGTGCAATTACTGACTGAGTTTTACCAACCTCGTACACTTAAGACTGGAGACAGTGCCTATTACGATGCCAGCATGGGACATCTTGTGGTATCAAGCAGCAAGGAAGATGCGCTCATACTTTGGATCACGACTTCATAATCCGCACCTACTCTCATATCACTGGCGTTCTTCTGGTCTGTCCTCTTAACGAGGGCAACTTAAGTTTACCAAAGCGTCAACTTTAGCCATTTAATATGCACACCACCAACTTCCACACATAATCAATAAAAATCATTAACATAGATAAATTAACTTGTATCAATTATGATTATTTGTCGCACTTTTTTGTTAAAAAAAGGTTGATTTTATATTTTAAAAGTCTACTTTGTTTCCAATAGGAAACTTGGACTCCAGCTTTGACGTAAGCGTTAAGCCGTCACAGTTGACCAGTGTGAGAGCGGATTGACTGAAGTGTTTCTGCTTATCGCAAACCAGAGTTGGAACCAGTTTTCTACCTTGAATACGATGTTGGTTAAGTGTCAGTTTGGGTGTTACTTAAGATCGTGCTCAGGGAAATAAAAATGAAAATAGGCGGTCTTAACTTTTAGCTTTTGTGACTTGCCGTTTCAATAACAATGAAGCTTAGAATCAAAAGCCAAAAGAAAATGCACAATAACGCAACATTAAAGTTGCGAAGATAATAACAACAAATGAGGTTACTATGGATTTGGTAAGTAATTTTCTATCCTACATTAATGGGATCGTATGGGGTGTACCCATGCTGGTTCTTATTCTCGGGGTCGGGTTATTTTTAACGTTTGGTTTAAAGTTGATGCCAGTGTTAAAACTTGGCGCTGGTTTCAAACTGATGTGGCAAGGTCGAGTGCCTGAAAAAGACAAAGACGTTAAAGGTGAAATCAGCCCATTCAACGCTCTAATGACATCGCTTTCTGCGACCATTGGTACGGGTAACATCGCCGGTGTTGCTACTGCGATTTTCTTAGGTGGCCCTGGTGCACTATTCTGGATGTGGGTAACTGCATTAGTGGGTATGGCAACCAAGTATGCTGAAGCTGTGCTTGCGGTTAAATATCGTGAAACGGATGCCAATGGTGAGCACATTGGTGGTCCAATGTACTACATCAAAAATGGCCTTAAAAGTAAGTGGTCATGGTTAGGTGGTGCATTCGCATTATTCGGCTCTATTGCTGGTTTCGGTATTGGTAACACAGTACAAGCAAACTCAGTCGCTAACGCACTTGAATCAACATTTGGTATCTCACCAATTGTTACTGGCATCGTGTTAATGATATTGGTTGGTGCCGTCCTTATGGGTGGTATTAAGCGTATCGGTGATGTTGCCGGTAAACTGGTTCCAATGATGGCGGTTTTCTACATCACCGCTGGTGTTGTCGTTCTTGGTTATCACATTGCTGATATCCCAGCGGCCTTCTCATTAATCATTGAATCTGCATTCACAGGTACAGCAGCACAAGGTGGTTTCGCAGGTGCAGCAGTTTGGGCCGCTATCCGCTTTGGTGTGGCACGTGGTGTATTCTCAAACGAAGCGGGTCTTGGTAGTGCGCCAATTGCTCACGCAGCAGCGCAAACTCATAACCCTGTTGCTCAAGGTTTAGTGGCAATGCTAGGTACCTTTATCGATACGTTAGTAGTATGTACGATTACTGGTCTGGCGATTGTTGTATCAGGTGAGTGGACATCGGGTGAAACGGGTGCCGCGCTAACCGCAAAAGCATTCAGCTCAGCAATTCCGTTTGGTGACGACTTAGTTGCGATTGCATTAACCGTATTCGCATTCACAACCATTTTAGGTTGGAGTGTTTACGGTGAAAAATGTGTTCAATACTTCTTCGGCGTAAAAGGGGTTAAACCTTTCCGCATTCTTTGGATTCTTGTTGTTCCAATCGGTGCTGCAGGTTCATTAGAGTTCATCTGGTTACTGGCTGATACCATGAATGCAATGATGGCAATTCCTAACTTGATTGCTTTGGTACTGCTTAGCCCTATCGTCTTCAAACTGACTCGTGATTACTTCGCTGGTAAAAACGTTAACGTAGACGACTAACTCTCTTTTTCATCATCACTTAAGCCGTCGATTTGACGGCTTAGACTTAACTTATAAGTGGTATTGTTATGTCACAGGACTTACTTCGCACTCCTTTATACAATTTACACCTAGAAGCAGAAGCTAAAATGGTGCCGTTTGCTGGCTATGAAATGCCAGTTCAATATCCATTAGGGGTAAAAAAAGAGCATTTGCATACTCGTGATGCTGCAGGCTTATTTGATGTTTCGCATATGGGACAAGTGTTCCTGAAAGGTGCAAACGCCGCTCAAATGCTTGAAAACTTAACGCCTGTTGATATCAGTGATTTACCAGAAGGCAAGCAAAAGTATGCGTTGTTCACCAATGAACAAGGCGGCCTGATGGATGATCTGATGGTCAGTAACTTAGGTGATGGCTTATTTGTTGTTGTTAACGCCGCTTGTAAAGAGCAAGACATTGCTCATATGCAAGCTAACCTTGTTGATGGTGTTGAACTTACTGAAATGTCTGATCGTGCATTGCTTGCACTTCAAGGCCCTAAAGCCGCTGAGGTAATGGCTCGCTTATTACCTGAAGTATCGACCATGGTATTTATGGACAGCCGCCGTGTCACGATTGGTGGCGCTGAGTGCATTATTGGCCGTGCAGGCTATACCGGAGAAGACGGTTTTGAAATTTCAATTCCAGCGGACCAGGCTGAAAGCATCACTCGTAAGCTATTAGCTGAAGATGACGTTGAATGGATTGGCTTGGGTGCTCGTGATTCATTACGTCTAGAGTCTGGTTTGTGCTTGTACGGACATGACATTGATACGACGACAACCCCTGTTGAAGCAAGCCTATTATGGGCTATCAGCAAAGTGCGTCGCACTGATGGTGAACGTGCAGGTGGTTTCCCTGGTGCCGATAAGATCTTAACTGAAATTGCCACAAAAGACGTTTCTCGCAAGCGTGTTGGCATGAAAGGATTAGCCAAAGCACCCGTACGTGAAGGAGCAGAGTTATACAATGCTGATGGAGAGAAAATTGGCGTGGTTACTAGCGGTACTGCAGGGCCTAGCGTGGGGCACCCTATTGCTATGGGCTACGTCAAACCTGAGTATGCCGCACTAGATACTGAAATTTTTGCTGAAGTGCGTGGAAAGAAATTACCAATGCAAGTAGCGAAAATGCCATTTGTGACACAACGCTATTATCGCGGTTAAATCATATTTAGACAAAGTGATGGATTGTAAAAGGTAGCTAAAATGCTACCTTTTCTTTTTCGAATACTTTTCCAAACTTGCAGCTAACGCTTTTTCTTGATCGCTTTTTCCGCACTTGAATGGGTATCCTAACGATTCTGAATCACCTGAAATTGGGTCAATAATTTTCACTACTCGTCGACACTCATTACCCACTCTGACGATTCGATTAGGATCGAGTCGATGATCAATCACTTTCTTATCTGCAAACGTCTCTCTAGCCGGTAACCATTCTTGCTTCATCTGCGGGGTCATCTCGCTACTGGAGCCATAACGATATTGCGCATCTGAAGATTGAATAGCGTCAAATTGCTGTTGTCGCTGACGTTGTAAATAGGATTGAGTGGCCGCTTTTATGTTGAATGCTTGAGACACTGTTTGGTTTTCAGTCTCTAGTAATATTGGTTGATGAACTACAGGTTCACTCGTTTCTTTTTCTTGGGCATATTCCTTTACTTCTGGTTCTGGTTCAGTTTCTTCTTGTGGATTAGGCTCTTCAATTACGGTTTCGACAGATTCTGCCGATTCGACGTTTTTTTCTGAAATATAGAGATAAGCTTTGAGATTGGGCAATACCTGCTGTTGCATTTCTTTGAGTTGCTCGATTTTATCAGGCGCTTGCCAATTACTGGCTAAAAACCAAAATAACGCCAAGTGCAATATGACAATCATACTCATATCTTGAGCATATTTTTTTTGTTTGGATATTACCTCTCGCCTACAGTGTGTTTTGATATCATGGTTAACATCCAAGTTAACCATGTCGATGTCGGCCGCTTTTAGAGCTAAAGAATTCAGTTCTATTTCTGCTAACACTCTGCCTTTTAAAAATGGCGTACCTGATCCTTGCAACAAATTCTTCCCTTTACATCCGTTTTGCAACATTAGAGCAGTTAACTAAATGTTAGTTCCCTCTTTTTATAAACGATCAGTGACAATTCTAATCCAATGATTTACTGAATCGCTTCGCTGCAATGAATATCCCTACCGCTGTAAAAGTTAACATCCATAAAGTATCAGGCCACATATCAACAATATCAGCACCACGTAAAACGACACCTCGAATCATTCGCATAAAATGGGTGGCAGGTAACACTTCAGCCACCCATTGTGCAACGATCGGCATTGCGTCATAAGAAAACACGAAACCCGATAAAAGAATAGAAGGCAACAAGATAAAAATCGTCATCTGCGACGCTTGCATTTGAGTTTGAGCAACAGTCGAAATTAATAACCCTAACGACAAGCTTGCTGAAATAAAGGTGAGTGTAACGAATAATATTTGCAAAATTGAACCATTGATCGGCACGCCGAATAACAAGTGCCCTGCGCCTAGAATAATGGTGACTTGGATTAAACCCACAACAATATAAGGCATAATTTTCGCCACCATTAATTCCAAGGGCTGAATAGGTGTTGTAATCAATAACTCAATATTTCCTCGCTCTTTTTCACGCACAATCGCTGAGCTGGTAAACATCACCATGGTCATTGTTAGAATGATCCCAGAAAGCCCCGGAACAATACTGACAGAACTGCGCTGGTTTGGATTATAAAAAATGGCAATTTCAAACGTTTTCTCAGGCGCGGCTTTACGAACTGGAATATCAAAATCCGTCAACGGCATATTTTGCAATGCTTTGAATGCTCCACTGACGATGGTATCTGAACCGTCTACTATCCATTGTCCCAGCACTCGACCTTGTGCCGCTCGTTGCATTAAATCTTTAGGTAAAACCAGCACCGCTTGTACCCGCCCTTCCTTAATGGCTTCTTGTGCTTGCTTTACCGTTGCATAAATTTGCTTCACATGGATAATCCGAGTGGCTTTTACCGTCTCAACCAATTGACGTCCAAATGCAGATTGGCTGTGGTCGACCACACCGACCGGAATGTTGGTCACCTCGGTATTTATTGCATAACCATATAAAATAAGCTGAAACATGGGAATGACAACCACCATAGTGATGGTGATACGGTCTCGAAGGAGTTGTCTGAACTCTTTAAATATCATGGCGCCAATGCGTCGAGTCGATTTCATTGCCTCCCCTCCCCGGTAACTGAGACAAATACATCTTCTAAGCTGGCACGAGTGATTTCTATGGTGGCGTGTTCTAACTCTGGGAATTGCTTTTTTAGCCACACAATGGGTTCTTCAACCTGCTTACTGATCAGCACCCGAAGACGCACCCCAAGTTGTGCAACGGAGTCGATATGACGACTTTGTAAAAATTGGGTTTTTAATTGCCTTAAATTGTCCGCAAGCACCTCAACCACTGTGACACCCAGCTCTTCCATTAAGGTTTCAGGTAAGCCATTAGCCTTTATCATTCCGGCTTCCATGATTGCGAGGTTATGACAACGCTCCGCTTCATCCATGTAATGAGTCGAAATCAAAATCGTTGTTCCTGCTTCGCACAAATCAAATAACTGTTCCCAAAATTCACGGCGGTTTTCAGGATCAACCGCAGAGGTTGGTTCATCTAAAAATAAAAGTTCAGGCTGATGAATTGTGGCTGCCGCTAAAGACAGTCTTTGCTTTTGCCCGCCACTCATACTTTCGACTCGTTGATCTTTAAGGCGCTTTAAACCATAGGTATCAAGTTGTGCAATTAAGCGCTTTTTTAAAAAAGATTCGGGTAAACCATAAATGCGCCCCATGAACTCCAAGTTCTCACCGACGGTTAAGTCTTCATAAAGCGAAAACTTTTGTGTCATATAGCCGATCTTAGTTTTCAGCTCTTCTGCTTGCACTGGCATTGTTAATCCCAGAACTTCGATATGGCCTTGTGTGGGTGCTAACAGCCCGGTTAATAAACGAATACTGGTTGATTTTCCACAGCCATTAGGACCGAGAAAACCGTATATTTGCCCTTTGGGAATGACTAAATTAAGCCCATTGACCGCTGTAAATTCACCAAATTTTTTGACGACACCTTGAGCCACAATCGCAGGTTTATCATTCATAAGACACCCTTTGAACGTGTCACTTGCTTGGGTTCATTAACGGTTTTCTTGATTCTTGGCGGTGGTGGAGTTGATACTTTTGATAAATCGATTTGCACTGGCACCCCAGAAGGTAATCTTTCGGCGGCTTCAGGTAAGGTGATTTCAGCAAGGTAGACCAAGTGTGAGCGTTGCTGCTCTGTTAAGGCATAGTAGGGAGTGAATGCTGGTTCATCGGAAACTTTTCTTACTGTGCCTAAATATGGCTGCTTTACACCATCAACATTCACCACTACTTGTTTGCCAATAGTAAAATTCAAGCGCTTAGAAGCAGGAATATAAACTCTGGCGTAAGGCGCATTATCAGCAAGCACGACCGCAACAATGCCATTGAGTGGCACTCGTTCGCCACGTTTATACGGTAAACTGTCCAATACGCCATTACGTGTGGCAACGACGGTTAAATCGGCCAGTCTTTGGCTTTCTAAATCCCGTTGCGCTTGTGCGGCATCCAGTTCAGCTTTTGCTTGCTCAATATCTTCTAGCCTCGCCCCTCGAGTTAGCTTTGTCAATGCCTCTTGCGCTGAGCGCAAGCCAGCCCTTGCCGTATCTCTGTTTGCTTTTACAGAATCAAGTTCAGAACGACTGGTTAATTTTCTTTGAAATAAGTCCAGCACTCGCCGATAACGCTTTTCTACCTCAATATCTTTCGCTTTCGCTTGCTGTACATTTGCACTTGCCACGGCAATGTCTTCAGGACGCTCACCATTAGTGAGTTTTGCTAACACGGCAGTGGCTTTGGCTACGTTTGCATGAGCTTGAGCCGTAATTGCGTTTTGGTGCTTAGTATCCAGCTTGACTAAAACATCACCCACTTTGACTTGAGCGCCTTCATGAAAAGGCAACTGACGAATAATTTCATTACCCGTCGCTGAAAAAGTGATGCGATCTCGCTCAAGTGTACCGAGGGCTTGATCACTTTGTTTCGAGCAAGCACAAAGAAACACAACTAAAATCAGTCCTAGCCATTTCTGCATTATTTTTCCCACTCTAACCATTACGAATGTCTTATCAGAATCATGTTATTGCCATAAGTCTAGTTAATTTGTATTCATTTTGTGGCATCCTATCGCTAGGAATTTGAAAAGGATAAGAAAAATGAATAGGAAGACAGCTAAGATTCCTTTTGCATCTACGCTGATTTTAGCGATATTAAGTAACGTTGCTTGGGCACAAACCTCTCTGATTAACAACATAAATGGCTACACCGTCAATAACGGTAACTTAGTTACTTTCAGTGCCATTCAGTTTACCAAAGGTAAAATTGACTCGATTTGTACCCAAAAACAATGCCCGATATCGAAAGGTGTCAAAGTCATTGACGGAAAGGGGAAAACTGTTTTGCCTGGCTTGATCGATGCGCATGGGCATGTTCTTGGTTATGGTTTAAACCTCAGTCGCATTAACCTTCGTGGAATTACGTCAGAACAAGCCGCCGTTGAAAAAGCACTGGCATTTCGCAAAGAAAACCCTGATTTAGCTTGGATTCAAGGGCGAGGTTGGAACCAAGTCCTTTGGGATAATAAAGTATTTCCTACCAAAACCTCTTTAGATAAAGCCTTTCCGAATACTCCAGTATGGCTTCGACGCATTGATGGACATGCGGCTTGGGGAAATTCAACAGCTTTAAACATTGCGGGTATTACTAAAGACACCGTATCACCCGATGGTGGTGAAATTCTTCGTGATAAAAACGGTGAGCCAACGGGCGTTTTTATTGATAATGCTCAAGCTTTAGTGACCAAACATATTCCAGAGTTAAGTGCAGAAGAAAAGAAAATCACCCTTAAAAAATCAATGCTGGCATTAGCGAAGCTCGGTTTAACGGGTGTGCATGATGCCGGTGTCAGTAGTGATACTTTAGATGTTTTTAAATCATTGGCTGATAACAATGAATTACCAATTCGTATTTACGCTATGATTGCAGCTGGGGACAATCAGTTTGATAAATTGATGCAACAAGGCCCTTATCATCATCCGGCAGGCAAACTCGATATTGCCAGCATTAAAATTTTATCGGATGGTGCATTAGGCAGTCGCGGCGCCGCATTAATCGAAGATTACAGCGATAAGCATGGTCATAAAGGTTTATTGCTTTACCGTGATTCAGAATTGAAGAAAATCATAAAACAAGCCATGTCGTCAGGATTCCAAGTGAATACTCATGCGATTGGCGACAAAGCCAATCAGTTAGTGCTCGATCACTATGAAAACTTGATTTCCAAAACCAACAGTAAAGCTCTACGCCATCGAATTGAACATGCCCAAGTGTTGCAACTCAGCGATATACCTCGTTTTAATCAGCTTGGCGTTATTGCGTCTATGCAAGCAACTCACGCCACATCAGATAAAAATATGGCCGAAGACCGCTTAGGAGCTGAGCGCATTAAAGGTGCTTATGCTTGGCGTAAATTACTCGACTCAAATGCTGTCATTGCTGCCGGTTCTGATTTTCCTATTGAATCCGCTAATCCATTTTTTGGACTGTTTTCTTCAATCTCACGCCAAGATCATCAAAACCAACCTCCGGAAGGTTGGTACCCTCAAGAGAGGATGAGTCGAACAGAAGCGCTTGCCAGCTTTACGACTAACAACGCCTTTGCTTCACATAAAGAGACACAGATCGGCCAGTTAACACCGGGGATGAAAGCGGATTTAATCATTATCGATAGGGATATTTTTGAAGTGCCACAAGCCGATATTTGGCAAACCAAAGTACTGCAAACTTGGGTCGATGGGAAAAAAGTATTTACACGGTGAAATAAAACAGAATGACTGACGGTCAACTTAGATAAGCATCATGCAATCCATTTCGGTTGATGTTTAGAGTAACAATTCGTGATTGCCAAAGAGTTACGAATTTCCTTTTACTCGTTTCATCGTTGTCCCTGTTTTTACGAACTGCATTTGCAGTTCGTTTTTTTCTTGAATTGCCATTCCTCAATTTATTTAAACGTTCACTAAACAAAGTTAACTATGGATAAAAGTGCTAATTTGACGCCTTTGCAAGGGTATCCTCATATTTTGAAAGAACACTTGTTGTCAATTGAGCGTAATTGTCGTCATGAACTCTAGCTTTATCAATTCTGGTTTTAAATACTAAGTACAAACCGCCAGAAGTTTTGTAAGCTCGTTGAAAATGCTCTCCATTTGTTGGAGCTGCTTTCGTTATTGTTACTGCCTGTTGAAACTCTTGTTTAAAAAGCTTAAATGTAAGTATTGATAGACGATAGTTAGCGTGCTTTTCTTCTTTATATTTATCGAGTTCAATTAACCATTCTCTTGCCTGAAATGACGATAATTCTTGTTTAAATTTACAAAACCAGTTTCGCCACTCTGAAGAGTCAAAATCCAATTGCGGATAATCCATTTCTTCAATACTTTTTGTCACCCATTGATCACTCCCAAATTGAGCCGCTTCGGGCTTGGCAGCAATCATAGGATTTTCAACGACCATAGGGGTTTCAACGACCAAATATAAACCTCCTTTGGTTTTATAAACGGCTAAGCAGTCATTGGAAGGTAACGTTTCACTGATCACAACCAGATCTTGACATTCAGGTTTGAAAATACTTTTCTTTAATATTCCTAACCTAAACGCAGCAATTTTGGGATGAGTATACTTGTTCACGTCTGTCAGCCATCTACTGTCTTCCATGTCCGTCTGACATAATTGGCTGACAAACTGATCACGGTATTCTGACATATCAAGTGCTGACAGAGGGGTCGCAACAGGGCGCCCCTCAATACACAAATACAACCCAGCTTCAGTTTGATAAACAGTCTGACATGGTTTTATCGGGTAAGTTTCACTGAGAAAAATTTTACCTCGATAATTAGGATTGATCGTATGCTTCTCATTATGTTTCAAAATAGCATTACCGACTTTAGCCTCTTTCCATTGTTGTATTTGCTGATACATGTGCTCAGATTGCAAACATGTTTGTGTTGTTGAACAATCGCCATACTCAGCAATAAAACCTCTATCGAGTTTAAGTATTTTTTCTTCCCCATTATGGTAAACAGGAAAAATATTGATAACGTATTTAAAGCGATTAACAATAACTGAATGTTTTATGTACTCTCTGCCATGTTTGTCTTCAACAACCTCCTCCATAAACTTAGCGCCTGATTCAGTGGCTAACTGAATAATCCCATCATGACGACCATACTGAGTGACATTATCCATCGATTCACTGCACATTCCATCAAACAGCCTCATAAACTCAGGGTTCTGGCGGCGATCATAGTGAAGTAAATTCAACAATTCTCTTTTTGACAAATAAATCTCGTGTGACTTACAAAGCTCAGGGTGACTGTTCAACAAATGAGAATATTTATGACGAGCTTTATCATCGAATGTGCGTTCGTTTGTTGTTAAATAACCCAGTCGATTTCTATGATAACGAGCTGAAGGGACTACCTGTTGAAACTTTGGATTGGCACCTAAATCATCAGATAATTCAAATTCGTTAACCTGTTGTTTGGATAACTCTCTATCTTTTTTATCCACTCTATTTTGTTGAGTTAACCACAATTGATAAGCTTTATTTTTTGATTGAGATTCTTTGAACGTGTCGATGCTTTCATCAACCACAGACACAGAGTTTGATAAGGTACCTATTTCTGTTGTGAGCAACCTAGTAGAGTGCCTTAAGCTATAGTCTGAACAACTAGACATATACCCATTATGATACCTGAAGATGCTCGATTTCAGCGAGAATGCACAGCTTGTTAATCAAGGCGACAGTGTGCGGCAATAGTGAGCTATTGTTAGCACTGGCAACACAGAGTAACACGCTGTGCAACTCGCACTTCGTGGACTTCTCAGCGCCAATTCTTCTTTGTTACATTAGCTCGAAAGAATCCCGATTCCTTCGCTAATGCGCCTCAAAGAATTGGCGCTGAGAAAGTCCTGAAACATGCATCTTCAAGTATCATGGGTATACATACACCGCTATCATGTGATCTTGTATATTCAGCCCCACCATTTTTTTTATATAGCATTGCTCAAGTTCATCGCACAATCGCTCAACTTGTTCTCTGAGCACGCCTGAGAAGCCCTTTATGTCCAAATGTGCGCCATTAACTAAGTCTAATGTAATAAACACATTACCCTTTTCAGAGTCTAAAGATGATGCGTCAGGTTGAAAGTTTATACTAAACTTCACGTCTTCAGCATTGACCCAAGGGGGTAACTCTTCGACAATATAAGCCATTGTCAAAGCAGACTCATTCAGATCAATCTGAGGGTTTAATAAATAGCGGGCACAGTTTTTGGCAACGAAGTTCTCAGTTTTGTTTGTAGATAAATAGGGAGCCAAAGCCTCTTCAAGTGCCGAACTTTTATGCTCAGAAGTCGTGCACTCTCTTGTTTGAGACGCTTGAGGTTTCTCATAATAAACAGGACAACTAGAAGTTGAATTGACTTGACTTGACCGCTCATTATAACCTCAACACTACCCTCGATAAGCAAATTTTATAAAAAATATAGCCAGATATACTTAAGCGCAAATGATTCTTTGGTTAAAGATGCTTAACACATTCTCCAGTCCCTCTTGTCTGAAATGTCCAGCACACCACTCTCGTCACTTTCTGACCTTGAGTCATATTGATGATTTTATGTTCTGTTACATTCGCCCTTTGCAATGCTTTCTTAATCGCAGGAAGGTTTTCTTTTTTTGCCACAAGTGAAGTAAACCAATAGCATTGTTTAGCGAACGCTTTGCTTTCCTCAATCATATTTCTGATGAATGCTGACTCTCCACCATCACACCAAAGTTCATTACTTTGACCAGAGAAGTTAAGCTTTTGGCTATTATCAGTCTGACTTCCTCTCCTCTTGCGCTGATGACTCGCTAAGTTGTCTAATTTACGCTTACTGCCCGTTTCAGCTTCAGCGGCGCTTTTATGAAAAGGAGGATTACACATCGTAAAGTCGAAAAACTCACCTTCTTTAATGATGTGTTTAAAACTGTGCTCAGTTCGAGGTTGATGCCTAACATCAATATGTGAAGACAGGCTGTTTGCCTCCACCAAAAGTTGAGACGCTTTGACCGAAGGTAAATGAATATCACAACCCACAAACTGCCAACCATAGGCTTTATGACCCAGTAAGGGATAAATCAAACTGGCACCACAACCAATATCTAACCCACGAATGTTTCTTTCTTTGAGTTTTTTAACTTTCGTTTTATAGGTGATCGCAAGTAAATCTGCCAAGTAATGTAAATAATCAACCCGACCAGGGATAGGTGGACATAAGAAGTTTTCCGCTAATTGCCAATACTGAATACCATATTCAGACTTTAATAATGCTTCATTCAGTAATAAAACAGACTTGGGGTTAGAAAAATTAATTGAATCGGTTCCAACAGGCGTTTTAATCAACTCAGCTTGTAATTTGGGGCAGCAAGCCACCAGCTGAGTAAAGTCATATCCTTGATTATGTCGGTTTCTTGGGTGTAACTTTTTACTCATTGCTTTTTTTTCAGGTTGTTTTTGAAGCATGGGTTAATTTTGGTTCATAGCAAGACTATCTGAGATTATATAAAAATCACAATGATTCTGCCCGCAATAAGCCTTTCTACTTTTTTTTACTGTTACACCGAAGATTAAACCTCCTTCATATTTGTTACTGTGCCAAGGGAACCTGATATAACTCCTTATATGGAAAAGACACTTCTTATTACAGGTGCCACTCGCGGCATAGGTCTCGCAATCTTAAAACTCTTCTTAAGTAAGGGCTACTATGTTGTGGGTACGTACTACCGAAAACAAGAAATCGCCCAAAAGCTTGTTGCAGAATATGGTTCTCACCGTTTAGAGTTTCATCAGTTATTTCAAGGTAATCAGCATTCACACCAACAACTTATCAGTCAACTCGGTCGCAAAATTGATGTCCTTATTAATAATGCAGGGTTAGGCAGCAAAACGGTTGAGCAGGTCAGTAAAAACCAGTTTGAACAAGACCAAGCCTTATTGCACGTTAATGCTTTGGGGCCTCTTTGGCTTTGCCAAGCGCTCATTCCGTCAATGCTTGAGCGAGGTGGAAAAATTATTAATGTGGCTTCGGTTGGTGGTGGTATCACCCATTTTCCATCTTTTAGGTTAGCGGATGGTATGAGTAAAGCCGCAGTAACTTACATGACCAAGCAGTTAGCGAGTGAGCATGTTCATTCCAAGATTGATATTTTCGCAATCTGTCCAGGGGCGACCAATACCGATATGTTCAACGCTTCAACGTTGGCCTCTCTCTCTTATGAAGAAAGAGTACAATTTATTGCAAATCTAGCTAAAAAACGCCTCATTGAGCCCTCGGAAATTGCAAATTTGTGTCTATTCTTAGCAAGTGAGCAATCGCAAATTCTCCATGGCGCCATCATTGACGCTTCCATGGGGTTAGGTGTAGCACCAGAACTGGTATCAAAAAGGGAAAATACAACGTGATAGCGAACCGAGCAAGATATCTACTTTCACAGCCTTCAACGGTCATTGACCACCATTTTCAATGTATGCGTGACCCATTCCAACCACATTCTAATCCCAATGGATATCTTAACTTTGGAACAGCTGAAAACTATTTAATGGATTCAGAAATCCAGCTAAAGCTGACTGAGTGGCGCCAAAGTGAACAAGCCAATACAATTTCCAAACACTACATGAGTGTTCAAGGTATTGAGGAATTACGTGAAGCATTCAAAACCTACTTAGACAGATTTAACAATGTCATTGTAGATGACATTGACCAACTGACGCTGAGTACTGGTGCAGGCACAATCCTACATATGCTTAGCCATATTTTGTTAGATCCACAAGATTCAATGCTCACGATGGTTCCAGCTTACAGTGGTTTTTTTAAAGATATCGGCCCTACATTTGATGTAAACCTAGACGTGAGTAACTGTCTGACCGCTCAAGGCATCGACTTGGAAACTTTTGAAAGGGACATCAAACAAAGCCGTAACCTCAAAGCATTACTGATTAATCATCCTCATAACCCTACGGGTTATTTACTGACTGAATCAGAAATATCACAAATCATTAAACTGGCGAAAAAATATGATTTGGCGATCATCAGTGATGAAGTTTATGCAAACTCGGTATACGCCGAAGGTCAGTACATCAGCTTTCTTGATAAACGCTTCGATCACCTCGATCATCGCGAACATATTCATATGGTCTATGGCATAGCAAAAGATCTTTGTCTTTCAGGGTTTAAGCTCGGTTGTTTTCATTCAAAAAACCCTACTGTAAATCAAGCCATGGGGGCATTTGCTTTTTTTCACTCAGTAAGCTCAATTGCCCAAACTTGTACGGCTTACTTACTCAAAGACTTAAATTGGTGTCAGAAATTTATTCAAACTAATACAAAACGTCTGTTGCAAACACAACAACGTATCACCCATGAAATGCAAAAGCAGAGTATCGAGTTTTTCCCAGCCAAAGCAGGCATTTTTCTGTGGGCTGATTTCAGTAAAAGGTTTAACTTAGCGACATTAGAACAAGAACAAACATTTAATCTAAGGTTGTTTCAAGAAACAAAAATTAACCTTTCTTGTGGGCATAATTACTATTCAAGCCAAATTGGTAGACAACGAATCTGCTTTGCTAAAAGCACAGCTACGGTAGATGAGATGCTGCAGCGATTTAATGAATTCAGTGCTAAAAATTAAAAAAAAGCAGTGCGTTGCACTGCTTTTTCATTCAATGACTATCTAAAGCTAGTTACTAGAGTAAGAAATATTATCGATAAATGCGGCATCATCACCATCAGTAGCACTGCCATCTTTCCTATATATAAATTCAATAATATTTTCTCCAAACTCAACATTCACTGAATGAGTCTCCCAAACAGCATTAGTATCATTCACGGTTAGCACTCGATTACCATTAATATAAATATCTAACATATCACAGCAATTTTCTGCCGAAACTAAAGCATCAAAACTAAAGACACCAGCTTCGAGCAAGCCTTCGAATTTCAACGAACTAACCTGTGAATCATCAATGTCTCCGGATCTAATGCTATTGCTTCCTTCAGAAGCATCAGTATCCGTTCTCATCCAAGGTGCATCAGAGTCAGTATTTAACTTCCAGAATGATGACAATGTATCATCTTCAAAAGAATCCGAAAACGTTGTTAGAGGAATAGGTCTAGAATCAATATCTAATGGATCTGTGCTGTACTTATTGACCTCATCCCCATCACTGAAACCATCACTATCTGTATCTAATTGAAGAGGTTCTGTGCCATGTACGTTAACCTCGTCACCATCAGATAAACCGTCATTGTCAGTATCTGAAACAATTGGACTCGTTTGATGAGTATTGATCTCAGCATAGTCATTCAGTCCATCTTCATCTGTATCCACCATTAATGGGTTGGTTGATGCGAAGAACTCTTCCAAGTTGGTCAATTGATCGCCGTCATTATCGAGGCCTGCATCAGAAGCATCTTCATCTGACAATCCATACTTAGCCTCCCACCAATACGGTATTCTATCGCCATCACTGTCATATAAGTTGAGTGTTCGATAACTTACATCATTTCCGTTGCGATGGACGATTGTTGTTGCACTCAAGTTTTCTAAGACACCTAAAACAGGGTTTTCAAGAATTTCTGAGTAATCCACTTCAAAAGAATCTGAATTTAATAAATCCAGTCGCCAAACACCGTCATTCTCTCTAACGTTTATAAAATCAATATTCGTCGTCGATAAAAATTGGTATTGATTCTCAGCAGTTGCAGTTATTTCTCTAGACTCAATGTCATAGACTTCACCAGAACCAAGCATCACTTTACCCACAACTCCAGCAACTGAAATTGGGCTTATTAAATTATCGGCTAGATAATTTGAGTTACCGTTAGAGTCAATATTCCCCGTTGATTCATTAATACTCAAGTACCTGATATAACTTGGGGAATTACTATCTCGTAAATAATACAAGTGATTCCCAAAAGCATCCCAAGATGGATTTTTTGCCATATTAAAGCTTGAACGAGTGTCTTTTACTGAAGCGTCAGAACCATAAATTACCAGATTATTATGACCCGTCAGTCCTGCGTGAACGACTAAATAATTACCTGCTGGAACTAAACTCGTTACCGCAAATTGATGTTTTGCAAAATGAACTTCTTCTTGGTTACCAGAAATACCTAATGCATTTAAATCAATATACGTAACATCCCCTGTCGCATAACCAAGATATAGTCTTCGGTGTTCGTTTGAAACGGAAAGCGTAATGGGTGATTCCAATCCATTATATGTCGCTAGTTGAGCAACAATAGGGTCCCAATGGCCTAATGTCCCTCGAGTATTCCATCGATAAATTCGGTTGTTATCTGAGCTCAAGGCATAAACCATCCCGAATTCCGAAATATCAAAAGCATCTGGAATATAAGCAGGAATTGTCACACTGTAATTACACAAACCACCTTCGGTTGAATGAGTCGCTAACCAACAGCCAACGTCTTGATCAAATGCATCTAGAGCAAGCCCTGTTGTTGAATCATCTGCGCTATAGCCTTCATTCCAAGCATCAGGATAGCCGTCACGATCACTATCGACAGAGGCAGCGGGATCTGTCGGGAAAGCATCTTCAAGATTTGAAACGCCATCATTATCTAAATCATCGTTTGGTTCATAGAACTCAAAACCAAACCCACTCTCTTGTTGATTTACAACGACATTAACACTTTCACCTCGTAAGAAAGCTAATGGCTCTCCAGCATAATTGACAGACTCAACAATTTGTCCAGTGTGACTTGCATATCGATGAAGAGTGAAATCTCCTGTATTCGCCGTTAGACCAACAACATCCCCTGACGATAAGAAATCACCTGCATTAAACTCATCGACTGCTGACTGCCAGTTCAAACCTTCTTTATCTAAAATAGCGCCACTTGCAAACAGTATTGAATTTCCATCGTTTGAAATACGAATCGCCCCGCTTAAAGCAAATGATAATTGATATGGTGAGTTGAAGCTGGAGCTCATTTCACCATTATCTTGCGATATTTCACGATAGTTGACGTTACCTCGATCATCATAATCATAGTTATACAAACGATGATTAATCTCATCCCACGCATAGAAATCTGAAGAACTGCCATGGTAAGCAGAACTCACTACTTGCCCTTCGCTATCAAGAACTTTTGCTTCACTACTGTAATTAGTATTTGTTAAAGCAAATAAATAGTTTCCTGCTTGCCCTAGCCCTCTAATTTCATAGTCGAACTCAACGAATGTATGGTTTTGATCAAATGTATCTTGTTCAAGATAGGTGATTTCTCCTGACTCATAGCCAAGATACACACGTTGCTGTTGTTTAGAATAAGTAAAATGTTCAGGTAGAAAATCACCATACCACTTAGTTAAGTTGACATTCAAAGGCGACAAGTAGGCTTCTAGCGCTGAAGACCAACGGTATATTTTGCCAGCGTCTTGATCGAACAAGTAAACTTGGTCATCGGTATTAATAGCAACAGCACTCGGCGTGAAAACCGGCATAGTTGCAGCATAATCACATTCACCACTTCCATTATCGTGCTCAGATAACCAACAGGCTGAGTCATTGATAAATGCATCAAGCACTAACTCAGATGTAGAATCTTCTTCGCCTGCACCCACATTCCACGCATCAGGGTAACCGTCACTGTCTGTGTCTATCGAAGCAGAGCTATCTAACGGAAATGCATCTAATGCATTATTTACCGTATCTCCATCAGAGTCGTCACTAAAATTCAGTATTTCTAGCGATAATTGACCATCATTTTGGCTGATCAAAACTTGATGTTCATTAGTAGAAACTAAATCAAGCAATGTGCCTGTGAATTGACGTTGCTCAATCAATTTACGGTCATCACGACGACGCTCTAGTGAAAAGCTGTCTTCTGAAACAGACGTATTAAATTGGACCAACTCATTGTTTTCTAACCAAGCTATTTCTGTAAGCGCCTCGATCTGACCTGATGGTTGCAATCGATTAACGTCCAGTACTGTACCCGTTCCAAGCACAACTTCTTGACCATCATTGACAACTTTAATTGGTCCTGTGATGCCACCATCACCATCGATATAATTTGAGCTTCCTGAATTAGTAAATGTTGAAGTATCAAGATCAATGTCCAAGTATTGAACATATCTAGAATAATCATAATCTTGGAGATAGAACAATCGATTATTGACGGCATTCCAAACAACTTCTCTTGGATTGTAACCGTTCCAAACACTGAGCTGCTCACCTTGTTGGTTAAGCAACTTAAACGCTTGGTCTTCAACGACAACGATAAGCTCTCCAGCATCGAGTAAATGTGATGCTGCTTGACTTCTCAAAGCAAAAAAGTGTTCCGTGGTCTCCCCTAACGGTACATGGGTGAGTATGCCTGATTCGTAAGATATATAGACTCGCTGATGTGCATTCGAAAAATAAGCCGTTACAGGTGATCTATCTTCTGAGCCATAGACTCTGCCTAAAACGATAGGGTTAATATAGTTTTGAGTCACTGTTGACCATCGATAAAGTCGATCATGTTCTCGACTCAGCAAATAGACAACACCGGCGTTATCACCAAAACTTAAATCCGGTGTAAACTCAGGAACCGAAGCGGCAAAGTCACACTGGCCATTACCGTCATCGTGGCTTGCCAACCAACAAGCAGAATCATTAACAAATACATCAAGCGTCAAACCGGTTGTCGAGTTTTCTGCGGTATAACCAACATTCCATTCATCAGGGTAGCCATCGTTATCACTATCTATTGAGGCTGCTGGATCACTTGGGAAAGCATCTTCAATATTTGCAACACCATCTCCATCACTGTCGTTATTGACAACATATTTATTGAAAACAATTTGATCATCAATTTGGCTAATAATTACAGGCTGCTCTCCTGCTTTGACAAAATTAATATAACTACCTGAAAAGCTTGTTTGTTCTAGGGGTCTATTCAGAGCATCTAAACGTCTCAAAGTTACTGCATCTTGCTGCTGAGAAAGTAAATTTACCTCTCCCTCACTGAGCCAGAAACCGTCAATAATATCGGCATATTCTTGAGTAACGCTGTAATCATCTAGCTCATATACCGTACCACTTCCGACAAGCAATTTTTGAGCATTTACAGATAAACGAAGAGCACCTCTGTATACGTGTCTGTAGTCGTAATCCAAGCTTCCACGATCACTAATAGTGCCACTAGTTTGATCGATTTGAATATACCTTGGGCTTTCTGAGCCGCCTCTGTAATACAAATGATTGCTCGATTGATCCCAGACACTATATTCAAAGCGATCAGAGTTGGTTTCTGTCGATGTAATTGCACCATTTCTATCAATAATCTGCCTATTTTGGCTGTAATTTTCACCTTCTTTTACAACTATAAAGTTTCCAGCATTGACCATTTTTTCAATAGACTGTGAAAGCTTAATAAAAGGTTGCTCGGCTCCAGAAAGGGTGTTAATTGGCAGGAAGTTAATTTCACCGGTGCTATAACCTAAATATAAGCGCCCATGATTTGAAGAAGCTTCTATAGTAAATGGATTTATATCAGCATCGAAATAGTCCATTCCGACTTTAGCAGGAGCGACATATTGTTCAGATTCAGAAGACCATCGGTGAACCACTTTATTTGAGTTCGAATATAAATAAACAACCCCATTACTATCAGCAAAAGTAATTTCTGGAAGGTAATCCGTCATAGTAGCGGTGAAATCACAGGAGCTGTCTGTTGCTGCATGCTCAGCACTCCAACATACGTAATCTTGAGGGAAAGCATCCAGTGTTAACTGTGAAGTTGAATCTGTTTCTGTATATCCGTCATTCCACGCATCTGGATAACCATCATTATCTGAATCAACGGATGCTGAAACATCATTCGGGAAATTATCAGTATTATTTTCTATTCCGTCACCATCAACATCATCTAAAAGTTCATATTGAGTCAATTGGAATGAATTAATTGCATTGGTGATTACTATGTAATGGCTTTCTGCTTTAAGTAGAGCAATCGGTGCACCGTCTACCATTTTTCTTTCAATAATTTGATGCTTTGAGCTCCAACGAGACAACTCAGTATTTCCAGCATCATACTTTAAGGTGATTAACTCACTATTTTCAGAGTTAATATAATTAGAAATAACAACTTCACCATTTGAGACAAGCTTTAAACTTTCTTGAGTTCTCAATCTCTCGTTTGCCAACATTAAATCATTTTCTAATAAAATGACTGGCGAAGATCTCGTTTCTGAATTCTCACCATAATCAACATACAAGTCATTATTCTCAAAATCAAAGTTCAACTTATAAACGCGACTTTGATCATAAGATTCAGAAGATATGTACAAAATATCTTCACTAGAATCCCAAGCATAGTAATCTATACTTCCAGAAAAATAGAATATTCCTAAATCGTCACCAGATGCTGAGTATCGATATAAACGATAATTGTCATGCACCAGTAGGTTATTCTTCTGAATCATTAAGCGTGTAATATTCGAGTCTAACGTTTTAAATAAATGATCTTCCCCTTGGGCATCAACATATCGAACTTCATTAAAATCTTTATATGCATAATAAGTACGTTGTTGCGATTCAGAGTAAACAGCATCAACGATTTCGTTTTCGCCTTCAGTCGATACAATTTCAGAAAAATGTGCCGTTGAAGCATCATAAGACAATAGCTTTCTCTGCAACGGAGAGAAAATTAACAACGCATTCTGATCCGTTCGAATCAGCTGAGACTCTGCTGCATCTTGCTTAAATACGGTAAAATAACAATCTTGACCATTACCATCTGTTTCCGCATAACAAATCGCATTTTCAGGATAAAAGTCTGCATTATTACCTACACCATCGTTATCATTATCAGCCGTTTCAGTCGGATCTAACGGGAATAGATCTTCGTCATCATTAACTCCATCTCCATCGTCATCCTCATCGGCATTGTTACCAATTCCATCACCATCAGTATCAACTGATTCAGAATCATCGAGTGGAAACGCATCATCACTGTCTGTGACACCGTCATTATCGTCATCGTCGTCGGCATTATTTCCGATACCGTCACCGTCAGTATCAACCGATTCGGCAGCGTCGAGTGGAAAGGCATCATCACTATCGGCTACGCCGTCTCCGTCATCATCTTCATCGGCATTGTTTCCGATGCCATCACCATCGGTATCAATCGATTCTGATGCATCAAGTGGAAAGGCATCATCATTGTCAGCAACACCATCGTTATCATCATCAGTATCAGAGGAATCAGGTATACCATCACCATCGGTATCCGTTTCAACGATAGGTGCTGGATCTGGTTTAGGCTTACTATCTCCACCGCCACCACCACAGGCCGTTAACATGAAGAAAGACAACAGTATAAGAATAGCTTTGAAAGATAAGAAGCGATTCATTCCGTAAAATCCCTTTTATTATTTTAAAATTCGGGCAGGATGAACTAGGAGTATTTTCCTAAGATAAAAAGAAAGGACATCAATAACTTCCTTAATAGTGACAGTAACATCCAAGTGTTTTATTTTCAGCACACCATTTTAAGCAACAAATCATTAACATTCAACACATACTGCTAAATTGAGTATCCGATATACCAATAACTTTTGTACTAATAACTAGTTACTAACAAGCTGACTGATTTTTTTCATAAACAAATCAAAATCATGATGTGAGGAGTAGTCGAAGTGATATTTTCCATGAAAAAGCAATGTTAATGTGGCATTGCCATACTGCAGATAACACGTATAACCATCAAAATCTGTCCAGGCTTTGAACCCTTTAAAAGAATATACGCTTTGGTGTTTTTCTCCGTGAGTACGGACTAGATTGAATACGTTGAGACAGTGTTTCACATCAATTTGATTTTCCACGATGTCCACCTAAAAGATTGTATGGGTATGTATACCCATGATACCTGAAGATGCATGTTTCAGGACTTTCTCAGCGCCAATTCTTTGAGGCGCATTAGCGAAGGAATATCGGGATTCTTTCGAGCTAATGTAACAAAGAAGAATTGGCGCTGAGAAGCCCACGAAGTGCGAGTTGCACAGCGTGTTACTCTGTGTTGCCAGTGCTAACAATAGCTCACTATTGCCGCACACTATCGCCTTGATTAACAAGCTGTGCATTCTCGCTGAAATCGAGCATCTTCAGGTATCATGGGTATAGAAACATACTCTTAATCCAAATCAAATTACAATGTCTCTAGTGTCACAACAGTATTTGATTCTTGCAGCCCTACCATTTCATCGTATGGTGTTTGCATTTCAACTAATACTTTTTTCATGCCTTGCTCCCTGAGTGCTTTTTTAGCTTGATCCAGTGAGGTGCGGAACAATGGCCTCTTTGCATCCTCAGAAAACACATTGTAAAACATACCTGATTCATCTTTCGCTCCAACTAAGTAGTGAAAGCAATCGGCGGTACAGATTATCGCTGGAACTAACCTTCTCGCTTGCAAACTTTGCTCAGTAATTCCTTTTAACATGGCGAACTCCTCTAGTGGTCAACACTCATGCATACGAGTTACCTAGTTTGTGAGATCATTTTTTGAATTAAGCGTTAGATAGACCTCGTGCACACCATCGACGTGACAAGAGTTTAATCGCCAATTAAATCGCTCCACAATTTGTTTTTACAGCTTTAGCCCTAAACCGAAGCTCACATCATTGGACTCTCCATCATCACAAAGCGTATTTCGAATGGTTATGTTTGATTGCGATTGGCTGATTTCAATCACCCCTTCGTTACAATGTTGGTAAGCATTTCGGATCAGGTTTTGTAGCAATGTCTACATCCAGCTCAACCGTTTGCGCATTAATGAAGGCCTAACGCAAATCAGGGCGACGAGCAAGATCTTGTTGCGGTAATGCCGCCAGAGGAGTTAACACTTCAGGGAAAGTCGTCATTGGCGTTGCGGTTACTGTTTTTCCACCTAACGTGCTATTCAGACTGCGTAATACTTGTTGATAACTTTCTTTATATTGCGCCAATGTTGCGTGGGCACTTTGTGTCGAACTGCGTGCCGTGTCTAAGTCTTCTAATGAGCCCAACCCTTTTCGATAGCGTTCAAGAATGGTCGCTTCGTTTTGCTGAAGTATGCTCACGTTATTCGCTTCAATTTCAATCAGCTGGTTTTGTTGGATCAGTTGTAACCAGCTCCGCATGATTGAAGCGGCAAGTAAGTCTTTTGAATATTGCTCAGCAAAGACTTGATTTTGAGTATTAAGCTGCGCTTTTGTAGCACTATCCCAATGTTTACCTCAAATATCAGCTTCCCAACTGACGGTGAGATTTGCGTTATAGCTTTCGTCACTGGACTCCGCTTTATTGCCTTGCAGTGAGACATTGGCTTGCGGCCAGGATACGGAATTAACTGAAGTTTGCGCTTTTTGTGCAATCTGCATCGCAAGTTTTGCCTGTTTCACATCAGGGTAGTGTTCAAGACCCGTTTGAATCAAGCGTGTAAGCTCAGGTGCTGAAATAATATCGGTCAACAAGCTGACATGTTGCGCTTGCACTTGTGTTTGTTTCCACGCTTCGATGCGTTGCTGTTGCTCTGCGGCTTTGAATCCCTTATCGACATATCACCTCCTCTTATGAGAATGTCAGCGATTTTGCCGTAGGATATAAAAGCAGCCGTTAATTATGCGTTAAGAAATGTGTTAAACATTGAGTAAAGATCACAATTTATTGTTTTGAATATCCATAAATTGAGTTTCAAGGAAACCTTACTTCAATACCCAACTCAAACTGAATATCCAAACAAAAAAAGCCATCAAAATGATGGCCGAAAGAGGGGGGGGAAATAGTGATGAAAGGTAATTTAGTTAAGCGTTGCCAACATTTCTTCAGAATATGGCGTAACCTCAATACCTTGCTTAACTTTTGAGATGTAATCAGGATTAGCAATAAATGGACGCCCTATCGCCAGTAAATCAAAGCGATCTTTCGTGATAGCGTCACTGCCTGTTTCAGCGCTGTAACCGCCGACACCGACCAAGGTTTTTGTGTAGTGTTTGCGAACAAAGTCGGTTGCATTGCCACCTAAATCATCAAAACTCATGCTATCGTCGAACAACCCTAAATGAAGATAAGCTAAGTTCCGTTTGTTTAATTCTGGCAATAAATATTCGAAAACGGCTTTATCTCGTGGATCTGACGCGATATTAAAATACGCCGCAGGTGATACACGTAGGGCAGTTCTATCTTGCCCAATGGCCGCAATCACTGCATCAACCACTTGTAGTGGGAATCGAGCCATATTTTCTGGGCTACCACCGTACTCGTCATCACGCACATTTGAATCATGATGTAAGAATTGATCAATGAGATAACCATTTGCACCGTGGAGCTCTACCCCGTCAAAACCAGCTTCAATGGCATTTTCAGCAGCTTTAGTGTAATCAAGCACCAGCTGTGCTATTTCATCTTTCGAGACAGGCTTTGGCATTTGATAGGTCAGCTCTCGCGTTCTTGATAGATTGCCTTCTAACTGTCTCGCTGAAGGAGCGAGCACATGCTCACCACCAAAAAAATACGTATGTGCTACACGACCTGTGTGCCACAGTTGTAGGAAGATTTTGCCACCTGCTTGATGCACAGCATCCGTCACATTACGCCAACCTTGAATTTGTGCTTGAGTGAAAATACCCGGCGTATTCGGATAGCCCTGAGCATCAGGGCGAATTATCGTCGCTTCCGAGATAATTAACCCCGTCTCCGCTCGCTTAGCATAGTAATCAACCATTTGTTGCGTCGGCACTAAGTCATCGTCAGCCATGCAGCGTGTAAGCGGAGCCATCAAAATACGGTTTTGTAATTCAAGACTGTCATTGAGACGAAACGGTTGAAACAAATTCGTGGTCATAGGGCTATCTCTTTTTTGAATGTTTGTTCAAGATAAAGTAACTTGGGCTTGCAGAGCAAGACCCTTTGATTGAAGAAACCTTGCTCAATAATATGAAACATTGGCAACAAGGGTTTGTCGACTTATTTGAACAAGCATTGAAAAATGGTGAAATCAGCGCTGAACGCACACCTGAGCAGCGTGCTCGCTGTATCGTGCTGGGTATTTATGGTTTAAAAACTTATTCACAAATGGAGTCATCAGCTGATGTGTTATCAGAATTGGCGCAACAGCTTTTTGATGACGCCACCCGATAACAATACCAATTATTTAAACCGAGCCTGCGTGTTCCTGTCATCAACAATATCTGACACCGTTAAGACCGCAGGCTTATCGCTTCGATTCACAACCCAATGAGTGACCCCCTTCTTTTCTAAAAGAATGTCATCCGTTTTATGAACAATATGCTTGGTGCAATTCAGTTGATATTCAACAAGCTGGCCTTTGGTGACTCTTGCTATTGCCGGACGTTGATTATGATCGTGTAAAGGTACATAGCCACCCGGCTGGAAAATGATATTACGTAGCCTTAAACGGCGACCATCCAAATGTGGCGCTTCATTTTTCAAACTATAACTTGCGAGTTCTTCAGTAGAAATTAAATGCCCTTTGGTCGGTGGCGTAGGAGAGGTGAGTTTCCCAACTGCACCTTCTGGACATTCTCCAGCCAATGTTATCGATGAGAAAAGCAATACAAAATTAGCTAATAAAAAACGGGACATTGAAGTCATGTTTGTTACCTCCTGAACAATTAATATTTGATACTCTCAATTCAAAAAGTAGCTTCAAAGTACGAAAAAAACTAATTTATTCTTAAAAACCTCAACCAGCTTGAATGATTACTCAAAAAAGTAGGGTCATCTTTAAAAATCACCCACATAAATCAATCTATGCGCTTACTCACATCATCTATTTTGATGGCTACATCAGCCTTATTTTTCTCGAACACCATCAATGCTATGACCCCAGCTTTTCCACCAAAAGCCACTAAAGTGATGACACAAGGTCTTAACCACTTAGGGTTAACCGTAAAGAACCTTGATGCCAGTACAGATTTTTTTGTGAATACGTTAGGTTGGAACAACGTCGGTGGTTACCCTGACTATCCATCGGCTTTCGTTATTGACGGCAAGTTGTTTTTAACCTTATGGCAAACCAAAGCTGATAAACCAACGGTTAACTTTGATCGCAAGCACAATGTCGGCTTACATCATTTGGCGCTCACGGTGGCTTCTTTAGAAGATTTACATCAACTGCATGAAATGTTTTTACGAACTAAAGACGTTGTGATTGAATTTGCGCCTGAGCCGAACAATGGTGGCCCGACAATTCATATGATGATTCGAGAGCCAAGTGACAATCGCATTGAGTTTGCCTATCGACCAAAATAGTTCTTTTAACCAAGAAAACTCAGTTGGGTACGTTCTTAAGCGCAGAAAAAATTATCGTTAGCAAGGCAGAGAGCGTGCAGCAAGTAGTTATTCTACTTGCAAATGTTCTAACGCAGATAACGGCAATTTGGGCCAGCTTGTGAGCGTAGAGCAATTCACCCAAGAGGTAATAACATTAAATCCACACTAAACGACGAAGAGCCTTATTTTCTTTCATAAGTTTAAAAAATGATTTAGCGTTCAACTGAGTTTTTTAGGTGAAAAGAACACTCAGCTTAAATCATTAGTTTGAACTTCATAATTAACTGAAAATCTAAAAAATCTCATGGTTATTTATACAGCAATTGAAAAATGCCTCCTTTCCACCGGAAAAAAGGATTAATTCCCGCTTTCACTCACGAAGTATTTTTATTGGTATTCTGTTAGTGATTGAAATAATGAGGTTATTCATGTTAATTTGGTTACATTAAAAAATAGAAAAGGAAATGGTCTGATGTGTAAAAGCAGGATTTTTTCCTTCTAATAAGCTGTTAGGTGTACTAGATGGAATTAAGTAAACAAGAACAATTCGATTTACTTGAAAAATTCAATGTTTATGAACTTCAGCAAAAATTTGGTTGGGAAGAGCTTTATGACGTTTTCAGCATAAGCCCTGAAGAGTATATTAACTGGGAAGTTAAACAACCGATCAACCCCAGTGTTAGAAGGAAAAAAGAGACATTTGATGGATTTTATTTTATAGATGTTAACGGTAAATACGAGGTTTACTGGCAAGAACGTGGCATCATAAATGGATTGGAAGTATTTAGCGAGTATAGCTCTGCACGCAAAACTCTAGCCAAGGGAAGCATTCCATATTTTTTGTATAAAAAACACAGAATACATAAATAGTTGAAAAGTACACCTAACAAGCGCTTAAACAAGGACAAATACTGTTTGGCTCCTACGCTGCGCTTCGGATTTTAGCCAACCAGCATTTGCCTGTTAAGCGGGCGTTAGGTTTGCAATCAATAACCGAGGTTTTGTCAGGATGACTACCAAAAATAAATATCTTATCTTTTTCACTTCGCTTGTAATTATCGTAGCTGTAACAAGTGCCGTATTTTGGGAGTTCGCTAGACAAGAGGTTTACTACCTATGTGGTAATTTTTCGTCTGGTGAAAAAAAATCTGGTGTTATTCGGCAGCTAAATACTGCAAACTTATCTGAGTATAGCCAGAGCGTTACAGAGTCTGGTTCAAAAATCACTTTTAGTAGTAAGCTTAATTTTCATATTTATCAGTGTACTATTGAGCTAGATAAAAATAATAAGGTAGTAAGTGCAACTTACACATAAACCTAATCGGGTAGCCGAGGGTCTCTAACCCTCAGCCCCCACACCACCCTGCATGCGGCTCCGCACAGGGCGGTTCATTTAGCTCCTCTTTAAAGGGTAATGTACAGCTATCCATCCTTCTTTAAGT
>NZ_JAFEUN010000269.1 GCF_016900895.1 Parashewanella hymeniacidonis | reverse complement strand
TACTTTGTGACCCAAACAAAGTGGTACTCAATTTTATATTTTGTGTGAGAACCATGCCTGTATCTCATACAAACATCATAAGGCCAACTGCTAGCTAAAAGCTACCCGTCTGAAAGACGGGGGTTTCAACCCAGTTGTGGGACTAATGAAGTATGAGCTTACTTGTTGGAAAATCAACATCGTCTTTTACTCGTGAAATTAAAGCACGAAGATTAGAAGCGATTAAAAAGTCTAGTAGTGTAGAAGAAGCCTCTAAACTGGGCTTTTTTGATTCAATTTTGGATAAACTCAGTGGTGGAGTTAAGAAAGAAGCATGCAGAAAACTCTTTATATTAATAGGAAACCAAGGCCAAGATGGTTTTGATCGTGCATCTCAATCTGCTGCAGCTTTTAAAGATTTAACTCAACTCGTTGTAAAAAAAGACTTACAACTTCTGGAATTAACCGTGTCTCCAACGCTTGCGTATCCCGAGCATAAGCATGAATTGACAATAAAAATTAAGTCCGACCAAACATTCACTCTAACATTGCCTTTTTCAGCACCAAGTACTGAACCTCAACATGTTGAATCTTTTGAAATATACCAACTTAAAGATACGGCAACATCGCTAGAAAAAATAAATACGAGCACAATTGATACTGAGAGCTTGGATGATCAAACTAAACTCCAAATCGAATCTTGGAATAAAACACTCAAAGAGATGCAAATAGCAGCAATAGAAATGGCTATGTCATCATATAAACAAATCAATCCAAGCTATGAGTTCACCGAAGAAACACTTAAATCAAAACTCGGCCGACCTCTAAATCAAGAGCGTGTCGAAGCGCTTGTTTCATTATGGTGTGAATTATCTGCTTCAGTAGATACGGATTCAGACAGTGGTTATGGTTCTCCTGACACTTCTATTTCAGACCAGCATTTCTGCCATGATACTGCCGCAGAGCATTTCAAAACATTAGCAAGGTTTCATCCAGTTCCCCCTTCTTCATCTTATTCTGAACCAGAAGCTAACTCTTTATTAACAGATAAAATCCATACGGAGGACGTAGAGTCAGAAGAAGAAAAAGAAGATAAAGCCAGCAAAAAAATTGCAAAAAACTATAGAGCCTATAGACATAATGTACAGCTTAGAAAAGAGGCAGCACTCGGTTTAAAAAAAGAAAATCAGTGCATTAAGATGACAGTTAAATCCGACAATCCGAATAAAAGAGTTTATCTTGTCGACCCCAAAGGAATTTTACCAACTACAAGAAAGCCTATACCAGAGCTGACTCTTCTACACAAATATTATGGAAATTGAACTTATTATCGTTTCGTTGATCTGATCAGTAAATTACACTAGATAAGGCAACGCATCATGTCAATTTTCAACCAAGATCTATGGTCAA
>NZ_JAFEUN010000268.1 GCF_016900895.1 Parashewanella hymeniacidonis | reverse complement strand
TAGCAGGCTGGGAAACGATTTGGGAAGGTTGGGATACCCTTCAATCTTATGTCGTTGGATATAGGATGGCGAAAGAAATGCTAGCTGACGGAGAAATGCTCTGAGATCTGATCAAGAGACAGGATAAATACTGCAATCTAGAACCGCATTGACCCTGTCCTGAAATCTGTGTAATTACCTATCATTAACTTAATTAAAAGATTAAGAGTAGGTAATTATGACAAAACAAGAACTTGAAGCTTTTGCTCGAGAAGCAGCTAAAGGATTAAAATCTGAAAGAGACCTTATTGATTTTAGTCAGATGCTCACGAAAATCACCGTTGAAGCAGCTCTCAATGCAAAGTTAGATGAGCATCTTGGATATGAGAAGCATCAACAAGGTGACTCTAAAAATTACCGAAATGGTCACTCGTCTAAAACTTTGAAAACTGAAGATGGTCAATTTGAACTTGATACCCCAAGAGATCGAGATGGCAGCTTTGAACCTCAGTTAGTCAAGAAAAAATCAAACTCGTTTTACATCGATGGATGATAAGATTTTGAGCCTCTATGCAAGAGGGATGACTACACGAGACATCGTTGATTCATTCAAAGAAATGTACAATACTGATGTTTCTCCAACCCTCATCTCAAAAGTTACGAATGCCGTCATTGAAGAAGTAAATGAATGGCAGAATAGGTCACTAGATAACATCTACCCAATTGTTTATTTGGATTGTATTGTCGTTAAAATTCGACAAGATAATCGTGTGATAAATAAGGCTGTATTCCTTGCATTAGCCGTGAACCTTGATGGCCAAAAAGAACTACTCGATTTATGGTTCGCTGAGAACGAAGGAGCAAAGTTCTGGCTAAATGTGTTAACAGAACTAAAAAACCGAGGTGTTGAAGACATTCTAATTGCTTGTATCGATGGCCTAAAAGGCTTCCCTGACGCAATTAATACCGTTTACCCAGAAACACATATCCAACTCTGTATCGTGCATATGGTGCGAAATTCACTTCGTTTTGTGTCTTGGAAAGATTATAAGGTGGTAACGGCAGATCTTAGAAAAATATACCAGGCTGATACTGAAGAAATCGCCTTAATGGCACGAGATGAATTTTCAGAGAAGTGGGACGATAAATACCCTCAAATATCGAAATCATGGATTAACAATTGGGATAACCTTAATACCTTTTTTAGGTACTCAAAGGACATCAGGAAAGCCATTTACACAACAAATGCGATTGAATCACTTAACAGTGTTATCCGTAAAGTAAATTAAGAATCGGAAGGTATTTCCAAGTGATGATTCAGCTAAAAAAGTAGTTTATTTAGCGATACGTTCAGCTTCAAAAAAATGGTCAATGCCGATCCATAACTGGAAAGCAGCTATGAATCGTTTTATCATTGAATTTGAGGATCGCTTAAAAGATCA
>NZ_JAFEUN010000267.1 GCF_016900895.1 Parashewanella hymeniacidonis | reverse complement strand
CTGACGGCGTTTGAAGGTCTATTTAAATATAATAATGGCGCAATAACAGCCTTTGCAAACCTATCCGACAGTGATATTGAGTGTATAGCTAAACATCCTCAATTATCGTACGTTATGTCGATGTGCCACCAAAAAGGTCTGCCCACGCCAGCGGCAATGGAAATGTTCTTCAAAGATGAGCATTTAAAAGATGAAAACGGCCGCTTGTGCCTGACAAAGCTGAAGGCGGTGGCCAGTATGTGCGGCCTAAAAGGTCTGCCCACGGCAGAGGCAATGAAAGCATTCTTCAACGATAATCATCTGATAGATGGACGTAACTTGTGCCTGGCAAGGCTGAAGGCGGTGGCCAGTATGTGCCGTCGAAAAGGTCTGCCCACGCCAGCGGCGCTGAAAGCATTCTTCACTGCTGAGTATTTAAAAGGTGATAACGGCCGCTTGTGCAAGACAAAGCTGGCTGCGGTGTCCAGTATGTGCTGCCGAAAAGGTCTGCCCACACCAACGGCACTGGAGGCATTCTTCAACGATAATCATCTGAAAGATGGACGTAACTTGTGCCTGACAAGGCTGAATGCGGTGGCCAGTATGTGTTGCCAAAAAGGTCTGCCTACGGCAGCGGCGCTGAACACATTCTTCAAAGATGAGCATTTAAAAGATGAAAACGGCCGCTTGTGCAAGACAAAGTTGGCTGCGGTGGCCAGTATGTGCCGTCTAAAAGGTCTGCCCACGGCAGAGGCGCTGGAGGCATTCTTCAAAGATGAGCATTTAAAAGATGAAAACGGCCGCTTGTGCCTGATAAAGCTGAAGGCGGTGGCCAGTATGTGCCACCGAAAAGGTCTGCCCACGCCAGCGGCGCTGAACACATTCTTCACTGCTGAGTATTTAAAAGATGAAAACGGCCGCTTATGCAAGACAAAGCTGGCTGCGGTGGCCAGTATGTGCCGCCAAAAAGGTCTGCCCACACCAGCGGCGCTGAAAGCATTCTTCACTGCTGAATATTTAAAAGGTGATAACGGTCGCTTGTGCCTGACAAAGCTGGCTGCGGTGGCCAGTATGCGCTGCCGAAAAGGTCTGCCTACGCCAGCGGCGCTGAAAGCATTCTTCACTGCTGAGTATTTAAAAGATGATAACGGCCGCTTGTGCAAGACAAAGCTGGCTGCGGTGGCCAGTATGTGCTGCCAAAAAGGTCTGCCCACACCAGCGGCGCTGAAAGCATTCTTCACTGCTGAGTATTTAAAAGGTGCGACCCGCCGCTTGTGCAAGACAAAGCTGGCTGCGGTGGCCAGTATGCGCTGCCAAAAAGGTCTGCCTACGCCAGCGGCGCTGAAAGCATTCTTCACTGCTGAGTATTTAAAAGGTGATAACGGCCGCTTGTGCAAGACAAAGCTGGCTGCGGTGGCCAGTATGTGCCGCCAAAAAGGTCTGCCCACGCCAGCGGCAATGAAAG
>NZ_JAFEUN010000266.1 GCF_016900895.1 Parashewanella hymeniacidonis | reverse complement strand
CTCGAAGCATTTTTTCTTTTTCATGTGTACATAAAAACACCATAAAAAGATCGTTCAAGTAACAATGTTAGATCAAGTGACTTGTTTCACAAAAAACAAGAGGGGCTTGGTGAATGGTTACATTAATTTTGGGCTTTTTTTAGCTCGTCTTTCCGCTGGCGACGATCTTTAATGACATTATTTACTTCACTGCCAATGTGTTGCTCATTTCTCATTTCAGCAAGTTGCACTTGTTTCTCACGCTCAATAAAACGCTGACGTTGTTCATCAGAAATTTTATCAATGCAATTTGGGCAACTTACGCCTTTTACATAAGCTGCAGATTGCATATCAGCCTGAGTAATCGGTAATCGACATGCATTACATTGCTGATATTGACCTTTTTCAAGGCTGTGATTGACGGCAACTCGATTATCAAAAACAAAGCACTCACCTTCCCACAAGCTTTCATCTTGTTTTACTTCTTCAAGATATTTTAAGATGCCGCCTTCAAGATGATACACCTCTTCAAAACCTTGCTCTTTCATGTATGCAGTTGATTTTTCACAACGGATACCACCAGTACAGAACATGGCTACTTTCTTGTGCTTTTTCGGATCAAGATTTTCTTCAGCGTATTTAGGAAACTCTCTGAATGTTTCCGTTTTTGGGTTCACAGCATTTTTGAAGGTACCGATCCCAATTTCATAATCATTTCGAGTATCTATCAACGTAACTTCAGGGTCTGAAATCAGAGCATTCCAGTCTTGAGGCTTAACGTAAGTCCCCACGACTTCGTTAGGATCAATACCCTCAACACCCATAGTAACAATTTCTTTTTTCAGCTTTACCTTAGTTCGATAAAACGGGTTTTGCTGCTCGTAAGAAAATTTAGTCACAATGTTGTCGAGCCCAACTTGGCCATCAATCCATGATAAAAGAGCTTGAACGGCTTTATTGGTTCCAGCCACAGTGCCGTTAATGCCTTCACTTGCGAGCAATAGCGTGCCTTTGATTTCAAGATCTATCATTGTGTTTAACAACAATGGTTTTACTTCTTGATAATTTGGTAGGTTTACAAATTTATATAAAGCGCAAACCGTGATCTTTTCACTGGTTTGGTGTGATGATGTACCTGACATAACTTCCTCATTGCTCGCTGGCTCGTAAAGCCAGTGCATACGTGTTTAGATAAAACGTGTGTTAATTGATAGGTATTTTAACATTGATCTAGATCGATGTTTACCTGAGGTTCAACCAAAAGTAAGTTATATAAATATTGTGAGTAATTAGCGGTTGATAAAAAGTAAAAATTAATGGTTCTAACGAAATTTAAGTGGAAGTTAATAGACAATACTGCAGACAGTTTTATGCAGCAATTGTCCTGTACTCACTGATTTCACTATAAACCTGAGATACTTTTTCATCACTCACGTCTATTCCTAACTTACCGAAAACTAAATTTACCAAGTG
>NZ_JAFEUN010000265.1 GCF_016900895.1 Parashewanella hymeniacidonis | reverse complement strand
AGTTCATAGCGCTGGCAGCAGCGAAAGATGGTGACGAAACACCTGGACTATGTCTGGCGCTGCAAAATGGTCAGCATGATACGGTGACTGCGTTTATGAAGGTGCTGGCGGAGTTACTGAAGGCAGGGAAGTTATCAGAAGATAAGTTCATAGCGCTGGCAGCAGCGAAAGATGGTGACGAAATACCTGGACTATATTTGGCGCTGCAAAATGGTCATCATGAGACGGTGGCTGCGTTTATGGAAGTACTGGTGGAGTTACTGAAGGCAGGGAAGTTATCAGAAGATAAGTTCATAGGGCTGGCAGCGGGAAAAAGACGCGACGAAACACCTGGACTATGTCTAGCGCAGCAAAAAGGTCAGCATGAGACGGTGGCTGCGTTTATGAAGGTGCTGGCGGAGTTACTGAAGGCAGGGACGTTATCAGAAGATAAGTTCATAGCGCTGGCAGCGGGGAAAGATGGTGACGAAACACCTGGACTATGTCTGGCGCTGCAAGAGGGTCAGCATGAGGCGGTGGCTGCGTTTATGAAGGTGCTGGCGGAGTTACTGAAGGCAGGGACGTTATCAGAAGATAAGTTCATAGAGCTGGCAGCAGCGAAAGGTGGCAACGAAATACCAGGGTTATTTCTGGCGTTGCAAAACGGTCGTAATGAAGTGGTAACGGCATTTATGACGGTGTTGGCCGAGTTGTTGAGAGAAAAATCTTTGTCGGAAGAGGCATTCAAGGAGCTGGCAGCGGCGAAAAGTGGTAACGAAACATTTGGGTTATTTATGGCGCAGGAATGCCATTATCATAAGACGGTAAATGCATTCATGAGCGTGTTGGACTCGTTAGGTAGAGGTGGGAGTTTGTCCATGGATGCATTAACAGAACTCAAAAAGAGTAACTACTCAATAAGTTGTGGTAGTTCGAGATCCTTGCAACACGAAATCCCCCAGTAAAGGGATGGTATTTTTAAGAGAAAGCCTGTCATTTAAAAACGCCCAAAATGACAAATTTTGTTTTTGGCAGGTTTTACGCAAACTTGAAAAGGTGTCTCGACATCGGCGTCCTAAATCACTTCTTGTTCCACCACTTACTTTTCGCCTTTTAACGTGTTCCCGCAAATCGTTTTCACTGCCGTTGGTATGTATCGGAATTTCAGGTCGTTCCAGTACTCGAAGTAGTGACGATTTATGTTTGTGCAGTCGCTTTAGTTGTTGATTCAAGGTTTGATAGCTGGTCTTTTTCATAAAAATATCATCAAACCGTTGAGAGAGTTGTTCTGCTTTCTTAGCACAAGGCTCAACTTTATAACGTTTAAGCTCACGGTAAAAATCCCAAATCTCATTTCTCACTTTTTTGATATCGCTCCGGTGTTCAGCTGACATTTCGCACAGAGATCTCCTAACATTCAACAATAATTACTCACAGGAAACCTAGGTAGAAAGATCACAACACATATAGCGAATAGATCACAAAATAATAGCGAATAGATCACAGA
>NZ_JAFEUN010000264.1 GCF_016900895.1 Parashewanella hymeniacidonis | reverse complement strand
GCAGGTTGGGAAACGATTTGGGAAGGTTGGGATACCCTTCAATCTTATGTCGTTGGATATAGGATGGCGAAAGAAATGCTAGCTGACGGAGAAATGCACTAAGATCTGATCAAGAGACAGGTTCAAGAGGTTTGGTCATAAAGATATATTTAGAGCTTTACATGAATCTTTATTTGATGAAGCTTTTGAGTCGGACAAAAGACTTTTAAGGCTACTTGAAGTCGCACAGTATTTCGTTAATAAAAGTGTAAAAGCATATCCTTTCAAAGTTTCTCTTAATAATTTTAACTTAAATAACAAACGTTACACAGGAAGAACCTTATGGCAGGAATTTCTTGATGAAATTAATAAAGTTAGGCATGCTATTGCACATGGAAATACTTTTAGTAATGATGAAAATATTGAAGCAATAAAAAGAAGAAGAAATAAAGCAAAATTACTTCAATTAGTTTTGATCTATGTCGCTTGTTGTTTAGTTAATAGATAGTGCCCTATGTTTAATTAGGTAAGAAGTGCTTTGCACTTTAAAAGTCGTGGGCTTTCCGCCCACACCCGAGCAAGAAAGGATTCTCCAGCAAATCCCTTCTTGCATCATCCCGTGCCGCCCAGACGAAGCTGAACGTTACAAATATTCTTGAATAAATGACTAACGGCTCTGATGGTACATCCATGTACCCCAGAGCCTAGCCCGACGTCCTGTCGGGCTTACGCCATTTTATATTCAAGAATATCTGTAACAGCTTCGACGGGGAACATTCAGCCCTTGAACGTTGTTTGAATAAATAAAAGTTCTATGTATTTAAGAGAGTAATTACAGACTAAACAATAAAAAGTGTTAGATACACGTTTTCACGGGCATGACTCAATGGCTTTTACCCAAAAAGCACAGATAACCTTTCAGGCTACAACATTCCCCATGGCAAAGTTGTTATTCATCGTCAGTACTAATTCCGTAAGCGCAGCATGGACGCTGCGCTAGTTTCCGAGGTACATGGTCGTTCTCGCACATCCATGTGCTTCACGACATTCATGCGTCCTGCCTATCAGATGTACCATCGGAAACGTTAGGAATTAGTGCTGTAAGAGGAATAATGCTTAACTTTGTGGGGCGGCACGGGGAGATGCAAGAGGGGAACTTGCTGAAGAGTTCCCTTCTTGCTCGGGTGTGGGTAGAAAACCCACGACATTATAAACTTCGAAGAAGTTTTGATGTTTGCTTATAAAAATAATGCTCAGCATCAGAAAGGCGCTGGACACCCGCTTTTGCGAGTGTGACGTAATTTTAGATGCAGCTGAAGAATTGAAGACCCACGATGTTATAAACTTCGAAGAAGTTCTGAGCTTGATAAGATTTAAGTTTCAATTTTACTAGTCAGAAGGTAACCATTCACCAAGCCCCTCTTGTTTTTTGTGAAACAAGTCACTTGATCTAACATTGTTACTTGAACGATCTTTTTATGGTGTTTTTATGTACACATGAAAAAGAAAAAATGCTTCGAGA
>NZ_JAFEUN010000263.1 GCF_016900895.1 Parashewanella hymeniacidonis | reverse complement strand
GCACGAAGAACAATTTGTTTTTCAAAATTAGAAAGTATGCATGACACGGTAATCGGTTTGTTAATTAATCGAGTAGAATTTGGAATTGATATTCATGCCTATCACTAAATTAGACCACTACCACCTATTGCTTAGTGTTTAACACTAAAGAGGCATAATCACTGTGATACAGCCCATCTGGTTTTTCGGGCAAAGTTATAGCAACGGCTGCAAGCATGACAGTGCCCGATACCTGCTCTCTAATAGAAAACATGCCGCGAGAATCAGTTCTATATTGATAAAGCTCTTTTTCCGAATCTCTGACCTTAACCTCATGGTGAGGTAGAGGCTTACCATCGAGTAGAAGCTGAAAGCGACCTGCATCATCATTAGCAGTTATGAATTCAAGCTTTTGCCCGATAGGCTTCGAACTCAGGTCTCGGCTACCTTTACAGCTTTTAACGCAAATAAAACTTTTTGTATGTTTAACGTAACTTCTCTGCAATGGAGGCTTGCCCGGTAATGCCATAAAAGCTTGCTTAATAGATTCTGATGCTCCTATTTCCTCCAAATATCCTTCTGTATTCTTATGCTCGATATCACCAGAACGCGTTTTAGTGCTTATAGCTACCACTCCAACGCCAGCTTCACTTGCATTAAAATTGACTGTTAAAAAACCATTGCCATCTTTAAATGATGGGTCGGCTACATTTTTTCCATTTAGTTGAACCGTTGACGAAGAAATACGCTCTTGGTTTACGCCCCACGTTAGGTCAGGAAAGCTTAATCCGCTAGCCATTCTAACTTCAACGTCACTATTCATTTCCCAAACACTTTGTGTTGGCAGCAAAAATGTCTCGTGAGCCATAGCTGTTGGCAATACAAACATGTGTAAGGTAATTAATAGCCGAGTTATTACTCTTTCAACTTTTATGTTTTTTATAATATTCACTCTAAATTCCCGTGTTCGTTATAAATATGATTTCCGATACTCTTGCAGAGTTACTACTTTTTAAAATGATGTGAACTAATAAGACAATAAAGGTGCTCTATTAAAAGAGCACCATTGGAGTTCGCTATATTCTGCTACGTGTTTTCAACTCAAAATTAGTGAACCATAAAGCCAAAGCTATCTTTCATTTTGTGCCCATCTTTACCTAGGAAAGTAACATCAACAACATAGTTAGCAGATGTAAGTTTCGGCAGCTTCCACGTAAATTCGGTATTGGTTTCTTTAGTAGGTTTGAAGCCAAATTTAATCTTTTTACCTTGTTTATTTTTCAATGTGATTTTGACTACACGAACCTCTTTGCTAAATGCCAACGTTAACTTTTCTGGAGTTTTCATTAGCATTGCATTATCAGCAGGCACACTTTTTTCAAGATGAACATGCGCGAACACCACACTACTAAAAACAATGCTGATTACGGTTAAAAATTTAATAAATGTTTTCATATTTACCTCACACATTCCGCACCTAATTTTCCTAATAACGTATTTATCGCCAAATCATTTAAAGTAGCCATCAGATCACAACAACTATGGCAAATAGATCACAAAGGGATAGCTAAAAGATCACAGACAGC
>NZ_JAFEUN010000262.1 GCF_016900895.1 Parashewanella hymeniacidonis | reverse complement strand
GAAAAAAGGGCTAATACCGATAACGTCATCAGCCTAAGTAAACTCCAAAGGAAGAGCCAGATAATCAAGCTTAGATCGAGCCACTGGATATTTAGGGTGGAGGGTAACTGATTTATTTAGGTTAAACAACTCAATTCAACTAATTGAGTTAAATGTCGAGTCGCAGTAGCTCGACTCACTTTGGTAACCTTTTGATATTGGCTGCTGCTTATTTCTTCTGCAAAATCACCATCAAGTAAGCGATTCAATACCTTGACTTGCTCTTGATTCAAAGCCGTTTGATCGACATGTTGCCAAAATTGAGTTTTAGCGACCGTTTGCTCAATCCCTTTTAATGTATCCAGCAAAGCCTGATTCAAGGTTTCTAAAAACCAGCGTAGCCAAAGTGTAATGTCCAGCGTGCCTTTTTGGCTGTTTTCTAAGATGTCGTAATACTCGTTACGCTTATCCAGAATACTCACCGACATGGCATACAGACGAATCGATTGGTTTTCCGCTTGTGCCAGTGCTAAATCGGTGAGCAGGCGAGTGATACGCCCGTTACCATCATCCAAAGGATGTAGGGTCACAAACCATAAGTGGGCAATAGCAGCGCGCACCAGCGGGTTAAGTGTTGTGTCAGATCGAGACTCATTAAACCAATCAATAAATTGAGCTAGCTGCGATTCAAGCCCCGCTCTTGGCAGCGCTTCAAAATGAATTGTGGGTCTGTCTAGTCGACCGGATACGACTTGCATCGGCGTATCGCCTCGCAAAATGCCACCCGCTATAGGGTTAATTGCGGTTTGATCATCAGGGAAAAGCAATAAATGCCAGTGCAATAGGCGTTCAAGCGTAAGAGGTTGTTCCCAGTTATCAATGGCATCGACCATCATCTCGGCCAAGCCTTCAGTCTGTTTAGACGTGGGATAAGGCTTTGCTTCTTGCACGCCAAGCTTGTCTGCCAAGGAGGAACGTACTGAGCTAGCATTGAGTTGCTCGCCTTCAATAGCACTAGAGTGAAGGATATTGGTTAGTAAGGTATCAAGGGTGACTTGCTTATCCGCTTGCCCCATTTGTCCGAGCAATTTGCCTTGATTAAAATTTACCTCACACAAAAGTCCATGGATTGCTTGATGATCCCAATGAAAATGAGGCCAATCAGATTGCTGCCAAATCCACATAAGTCACTCCTGAGGTAAATAGTAACTTTATTCTAATCACGATTTGAGGCAAATATAAAATTATTTGCATCATCTCTTGAGTTGAATGTGCAGGTTAATTGCCTCAATGTCATAAGATAACGACCTAACGCTGTATGGGTAGGCTAGACCGCTTAGGCCGAGACAATATCGACCTTTAAAACACAATTAACCTGCTTACAGATAAAGGCAACCCGAGCGACAAGGCATCGATTCTTGCCGATATCGACTTCGAGTTAGAGCTACTTCAGCGTGATAACGTCAATGTGGGCTATATACCCATATATGGACTCTCCCCTATTTACAAGGCATTAGTTTTTGAAAAAACAGGGTTCATTGCTGTCATATATTCGGCTTATTTATCAAGAAATCTGTCTTGTAGCCTTGATGGTATC
>NZ_JAFEUN010000261.1 GCF_016900895.1 Parashewanella hymeniacidonis | reverse complement strand
CGGCGTTTGAAGGTCTATTTAAATATAATAATGGCGCAATAACAGCCTTTGCAAACCTATCCGACAGTGATATTGAGTGTATAGCTAAACATCCTCAATTATCGTACGTTATGTCGATGTGCCGCCAAAAAGGTCTGCCCACGCCAGCGGCGCTGAACACATTCTTCAAAGATGAGTATTTAAAAGGTGATAACGGCCGCTTATGCAAGACAAAGCTGGCTGCGGTGGCCAGTATGTGCTGCCAAAAAGGTCTGCCCACGGCAGAGGCAATGAAAGCATTCTTCAACGATAATCATCTGAAAGATGGACGTAACTTGTGCCTGACAAGGCTGAAGGCGGTGGCCAGTATGTGCCGCCAAAAAAGTCTGCCCACGGCAGAGGCGCTGAACACATTCTTCACTGCTGAGTATTTAAAAGGTGATAACGGCCGCTTGTGCAAGACAAAGCTGAAGGCGGTGGCCAGTATGTGTTGCGAAAAAGGTCTGCCCACACCAACGGAACTGAAGGCATTATTCAACGATAATCATCTGAAAGATGGACGTAACTTGTGCCTGACAAGACTGAATGCGGTGGCCAGTATGTGCCGCCGAAAAGGTCTGCCCACGGCAGAGGCGCTGAACACATTCTTCACTGCTGAGTATTTAAAAGGTGATAACGGCCGCTTGTGCAAGACAAAGCTGGCTGCGGTGGCCAGTATGTGCTGCCGAAAAGGTCTGCCCACACCAACGGCACTGGAAGCATTCTTCAACGATAATCATCTGAAAGATGGGCGTAACTTGTGCCTGACAAAGCTGGCTGCGGTGGCCAGTATGCGCTGCCAAAAAGGTCTGCCTACGCCAGCGGCGCTGAACACATTCTTCACTGCTGAGTATTTAAAAGGTGAGGACGATAGCTTGTGCCTGACAAGGCTGAAGGCGGTGGCCAGTATGTGCTGCCGAAAAGGTCTGCCCACGGCAGCGGCGCTGAACACATTCTTCAAAGATGAGCATTTAAAAGATGAAAACGGCCGCTTGTGCCTGACAAAGCTGGCTGCGGTGGCCAGTATGTGTTGCGAAAAAGGTCTGCCCACGCCAGCGGCAATGAAAGCATTATTCAACGATAATCATCTGAAAGATGGACGTAACTTGTGCCTGACAAGGCTGAAGGCGGTGGCCAGTATGTGCCGTCGAAAAGGTCTGCCCACGCCAGCGGCGCTGAACACATTCTTCAAAGATGAGCATTTAAAAGATGAAAACGGCCGCTTGTGCCTGACAAAGCTGAAGGCGGTTGCCAGTATGTGCTGCCAAAAAGGTCTGCCCACGCCAGCGGCGCTGAACAAATTCTTCAAAGATGAGAATTTAAAAGATGAAAACGGCCGCTTGTGCCTGACAAAGCTGGCTGCGGTGGCCAGTATGTGTTGCCGAAAAGGTCTGCCCACGCCAGCGGCAATGAAAGCATTTTTCACTGCTGAGTATTTAAAAGGTGATAAAGGCCGCTTGTGCAAGACAAAGCTGGCTGCGGTGGCCAGTATGTGCTACCAAAAAGGTCTGCCCACGCCAGCGGCAATGAAAGCATTCTTCACTGCTGAGTATTTAAAAGGTGATAACGGCCGCTTGTGCAAGACAAAGCTGGCTGCGGTGGCCAGTATGTGCCGTCGAAAAGGTCTGCCCACGCCAGCGGC
>NZ_JAFEUN010000260.1 GCF_016900895.1 Parashewanella hymeniacidonis | reverse complement strand
ATTGTTGTTATGGCTTGGGTTGAGGTTTTTAGCCCTTCCCTATGAAAGTAATGTTTACACACGCTCATCAATTCCGTGCTTATAGAGTGATTAACTGTTATGGCGTTAAAGAATGCTTTTAACTCGCTTGCGGACGGCAGACCTTTTTGGCCGCACATACTGGCCACCGCCTTCAGCTTTGTCAGGCACAAGCGGCGGGTCGCACCTTTTAAATGCTCATCTTTGAAGAATGCTTTCATTGCCGCTGGCGTGGGCAGACCTTTTCGGTAGCACATACTGGCCACCGCAGCCAGCTTTGTCTTGCACAAGCGGCCGTTATCACCTTTTAAATACTCAGCAGTGAAGAATGCTTTCATTGCCGCTGGCGTGGGCAGACCTTTTAGGCGGCACATACTGGCCACCGCAGCCAGCTTTGTCTTGCACAAGCGGCCGTTATCACCTTTTAAATACTCAGCAGTGAAGAATGCTTTCAGCGCCGCTGGTGTGGGCAGACCTTTTTGGCAGCACATACTGGCCACCGCAGCCAGCTTTGTCTTGCACAAGCGGCCGTTATCACCTTTTAAATAGTCAGCAGTGAAGAATGTGTTCAGCGCCTCTGCCATGGGCAGACCTTTTCGGCAGCACATACTGGCCACCGCATTCACCCTTGTCAGGCACAAGTTACGTCCATCTTTCAGATGATTATCGTTGAAGAATGCCTCCAGTGCCGTTGGTGTGGGCAGACCTTTTTGGCGGCACATACTGGCCACCGCAGCCAGCTTTGTCAGGCATAAGCGGCCGTTTTCATCTTTTAAATGCTCATCATTGAAGAATGTGTTCAGCGCCGCTGGCGTGGGCAGACCTTTTTGGCAGCGCATACTGGCCACCGCAGCCAGCTTTGTCAGGCACAAGTTACGTCCATCTTTCAGGTGATTATCGTTGAATAATGCCTCCAGTGCCGTTGGTGTGGGCAGACCTTTTAGGCCGCACATACTGGCCACCGCCTTCAGCTTTGTCAGGCACAAGCGGCCGTTATCATCCTTTAAATACTCAGCAGTGAAGAATGTGTTCAGCGCCGCTGGCTTAGGCAGACCTTTTCGGCGGCACATACTGGCCACCGCATTCAGCTTTGTCAGGCACAAGTTACGTCCATCTTTCAGATAATTATCGTTGAAGAATGCCTTCAGTGCCGTTGGTGTGGGCAGACCTTTTTGGCCGCACATACTGGCCACCGCCTTCAGCTTTGTCAGGCACAAGCGGCCGTTATCACCTTTTAAATACTCAGCAGTGAAGAATGTGTTCAGCGCCTCTGCCGTGGGCAGACCTTTTTGGCGGCACATACTGGCCACCGCCTTCAGCCTTGTCAGGCACAAGTTACGTCCATCTTTCAGATGATTATCGTTGAAGAATGCTTTCATTGCCGCTGCCGTGGGCAGACCTTTTAGGCCGCACATACTGGCCACCGCCTTCAGCTTTGTCAGGCACAAGCGGCCGTTTTCATCTTTTAAATGCTCATCTTTGAAGAATGCTTCCAGTGCCGTTGGTGTGGGCAGACCTTTTTGGCGGCACGTCGACATAACGTACGATAATTGAGGATGTTTAGCTATACACTCAATATCACTGTCGGATAGGTTTGCAAAGGCTGTTATTGCGCCTTTATTATCTTTAAATAGACCTTCAAACGCCGTCAGCT